>JAAYIY010000033.1 GCA_012523185.1 Clostridiales bacterium | reverse complement strand
GAAATACAAGGCGCGTTAATATTGATGCAGGCTGGCTTGATGTTTTGTATAAATATGCACCTTTAACCGAGGGAACGCAAAAACGAGGCGATTATCTGACACATATAATTGAATAATATACTCAAAGCTCTCATCCGCAGCCTGTTTTTGGCTGTTTTTTAATTTAAGACCTTGACTAATATGGATATATTTATGTATAATTTTTAGTTTATTTTAGTCCGTGAAAGACCCTCGGCGGTCCGCGGCGTTTGCCGCGCTGTCAGCGGCTGTATATTATGAAGGAGAAAGTTCAAATGAAACAGTACAAAAGGGTTGTTCTTGCTTATTCCGGCGGGCTTGACACGTCTATCATCATACCGTGGCTCAAAGAAAACTACGGCTGTGAGGTCATAGCCGTTTCGGGCGATGTCGGTCAGGGCACGGAGCTTGACGGGCTTGAGGAAAAGGCAATCAAGACAGGCGCCTCAAAGCTTTATATAGAGGATTTGAAAAGTGAGTTTGTCGAGGATTTTATATGGCCTTGCCTAAAGGCGGGCGCGAAATATGAGCAGTATCTTCTCGGCACTTCTTTCGCGCGACCCGTTATAGCCAAAAGAGTTGTGGAGATAGCAAAAGCCGAGGGCGCCGACGCCGTTTGCCACGGCTGCACGGGCAAGGGGAACGACCAGGTGCGTTTTGAGCTGACAATAAAGGCGTTTGCCCCCGACATTGATGTTATAGCGCCATGGAGAATATGGGACATAAAAAGCCGCGAGGAAGAAATCGAATATGCCGAGGCGCGCAACATCCCGCTGAAGATTACGAGAGAAACAAACTATTCAAAGGACAAAAACCTTTGGCATCTTTCGCACGAGGGACTTGACCTTGAGGACCCGGCAAACGAGCCGCTTTATGACAAAATCCTTGAGATGGGTGTAACGCCCGAAAAGGCGCCCGACATTCCGGAATATATAACGATTTCATTTGAAAAGGGTGTTCCCGTAAAGCTTGACGGTGCGGCGCTCGACGGTGTGGCGCTGATTGAGAAGCTTAACGAAATCGGCGGCAGAAACGGAGTCGGCATCCTTGACATTGTCGAAAACCGCCTTGTCGGAATGAAGAGCCGCGGAGTTTACGAGACTCCCGGAGGCACAATTCTTTACCATGCCCATGACGCGCTTGAGACAATATGTCTCGACAAAGACACAGCCCATTTTAAGGCGATTGTCGCGGGCAGGCTGGCGCAGCTTGTTTACAACGGTCAGTGGTTCACGCCATTGCGCGAGGCCATCGACACATTTGTCAACAAAACTCAGGAGACAGTCACGGGGGATGTCAGGCTGAAGCTTTATAAAGGCAACATCACAAACGCGGGCATAACAAGTCCCTACACGCTTTACGACACCGCGGCGGCATCGTTCGACGAGGACGAGGATTTTAATCAAGCCGATTCGGCGGGCTTCATCAACCTTTTTGGACTTCCCATCAAAATCAAGGCAAAGCTTGACGAAAGCAGAAAAAATTAAATTCCGGAGGCGTTAAAATGAAGCTTTGGGCAGGCAGGTTTGCAAAGGAGACAGACAGTCGCGCAAACAGCTTTAACACTTCGCTACCGTTTGACAGGCGCATGTTTGCGCAGGATATAGAAGCGAGCGCCGCTCATGCCGAAATGCTTGCGGCGACGGGTGTCATAAGCTCTGACGATGCAAAAAAGATATTGTCGGGGCTTGAGGGCATTTTGCGGGACATAACGGAAGGAAAGCTCACGCTTGACAACGACGCCGAGGATATTCATATGTTTATCGAGGCGGAGCTGACGGCGCGCATAGGCGACGCGGGCAAGCGCCTTCACACGGCGCGGAGCAGAAACGACCAGGTTGCCGCCGATTTGCGCCTTTATCTGCGAGACGAAACAGATTCACTCAAGGCTCTCATCAAAGAGCTTTGCGGCACGCTCATATCAAAAGCCGGCGAGCATAAGGAAACAATCATGCCCGGCTACACACATTTGCAGCGCGCCCAGCCCGTCACGTTCGGGCATCACCTGATGGCTTATGTTTCCATGTTCCTGCGCGACATCGAAAGACTGGATGAATGCCGCGGGAGAATAAACGTCATGCCGCTCGGCAGCTGTGCGCTTGCGGGCACGACTTATCCGATAGACAGACAGCTCACAGGTGAGCGGCTGAAATTCGGCTCTGTCTGCGCAAACAGTCTTGACGGCGTTTCAGACCGCGATTTTTGCATAGAGCTGGCGGCGTGCGTTTCGATAGCGATGATGCACCTTTCCCGTTTGTCCGAGGAAATAATTCTTTGGAGCAGCTGGGAATTCAAGTTTGTGGAGCTTGACGACGCGTTCAGCACAGGCTCAAGCATTATGCCTCAAAAAAAGAATGCCGACATAGCCGAGCTTGTCAGGGGAAAGACAGGCAGGGTATACGGCGATCTCATGGCGCTGCTGACCGTCATGAAAGGACTGCCTCTTGCATATAACAAAGATATGCAGGAGGATAAGGAAGCAGTTTTTGACGCCGTCGACACACTGCGCGACTGTCTCACGGCATTTATACCGATGCTCGAAACAATGACGGTGCTTTGTGAAAACATGAGAAACGCCGCCGCCCGCGGCTTCATAAACGCGACTGACCTTGCTGATTATCTTGTGAAAAAGGGTGTTGCGTTTCGCGACGCTTACAAGGTGTGCGGCGAGCTTGTCGCACTGTGCGTCAGAGACGGCATTATACTTGAGGAAATTCCGATTGAGACGCTGAAAGAGCATTGCGGCGCGTTTGAAAAGGATGTTTACGGTGCCATAAGCCTTGAAAGCTGCGTCAACGCAAGGAATTCGGAGGGCGGGACTTCGCCGCTGTCGGTGGCGCGCCAGATACAGCTTGCAAAAAATGCTTTGGAGGAAACAAAATGAAACACTTTTTAAAACTCAGCGACCTTTCCGCGGAGGAGATATACAGACTGCTCGATATCGCGGCGGATCTTAAATACAAGCAGAAAAACGGCATTCCGCACAGATATCTTGAGGGGAAAACAATCGCTCTGGTTTTTAAAAAGGCCTCCACAAGAACACGCGCGTCCTTTGAAGTCGGAGCATACCAGCTGGGCGCTTACGGCGCGTTTCTTAACGCCGCCGATATGCAGATATCAAGGGGCGAGCCTGTTCAAGACACAATACGCGTCCTTTCAAGATATTTTGATATGCTGATGATAAGGACGTTCGAGCAAAGCTATGTCGAGGATCTTGCAAAATACGGCTCGATACCCATAATCAACGGCTTGACGGACTATTGCCACCCAACACAGGTCATTGCCGATCTCATGACGATACGCGAATACAAGGGCGGGCTTGAGGGGCTCAAGCTGTGCTACATAGGCGACGGCAACAACATGGCAAACTCATATATTGTCGGCGCGCTCAAGGCGGGCATGCGCATGACGGCAGTCTGTCCCGAGGGATACCGCCCCGACCCGTTTGTGCTTAACTTCGCAAAGGCATACGGCGACAAGTTTAAGCTGTGCGGCGAGCCTTTGGAGGGAGTCGTCGGCGCAGATGTGCTTTGCACCGATGTTTGGACTTCGATGGGGCAGGAGGAGGAGACTGAAAAAAGAAAAAGAGCGTTTGACGGATATCAAATAAACGACGAAATAATGAGCGCCGCAAACCCCGGCGCGGTTGTCCTGCACTGCCTTCCGGCGCATAGGGGAGAGGAGATAACGGAAAAGGTTTTTGAGGAGCACGCGGACGAAATCTTTGACGAGGCGGAAAACAGGCTTCACGCGCACAAGGCGATTATGGTTGCCCTTTCAGGCAACTGCGGCAAATAAAAGCGCAAACCTTTACGGACCGTATCAAAACGCCGACGCTTGGGCGCATTGATGCGGTCCGTTTGCCGTAACAAAAAAGCACATAAAAGTTTACGGGATTTTACCCGTTTTTGCTTGTGCTTACGGCTATTATAATGTATAATAATATACTGCGTAAATATATGACGGCGCGAGTGACATAAAGCAGACATAAAACGGGGAGAATAAATTTGCCGGAAACAGACAAAGAGAAGATATTTGTTTCGCCGAGTGAGATAGCGCGGCAGCGTGAATACGCCGAGCTTGCGAAAAGCGTTTTGAGCGCAAGATTCAGCGGCGAGCCGCTTGCGTTTGTCCGCACATACGGCTGCCAGGGAAATGTCTCCGACGGCGAAAGAATAAAAGGAATGCTGCGCCAAATGGGATTTGGGTTTACCGATGAGCCGGGAAACGCCGATTTCGTGATTTACAACACCTGTGCCGTGCGCGAACACGCCGAGGACAGGGTGTTCGGCAATGTCGGCGCTCTTAAACCGCTGAAGCTTAAACGAAAGCACATGAAAATAGCTTTGTGCGGCTGCATGATGCAGCAGGAAAAAGTCGTTGAACGCATCAAAAAAAGCTTCCCGTTTGTCGATATGGTAATCGGCACACACACAGAGCATATGCTGCCGGAGTATGTTTACAGGCTTTATCAATCAGGCAAAAAGGTGTTTGAGACGCCGGATTCGCCGGGCGTTATCGCCGAAGGGCTGCCTGTCGAGCGTGACAGCGCGTTTAAGGCATGGATTCCGATAATGTACGGCTGCGACAACTTTTGCAGCTATTGTATTGTGCCTTATGTGCGCGGCAGGGAGAGAAGCCGCTCACTAAATGCCGTGCTTGACGAGGCGCGCGAAGCAGTCGCCGCGGGCTGCCGCGAGATAACTCTTTTAGGTCAAAATGTCAACTCTTATGTCGGCGGCGGAGGTGTTAACTTTTCACATCTGTTGCGCGAGATAAACGCCATAGACGGCGATTTTATAATACGCTTTATGACGTCCAATCCCAAGGACTGCACAAGCGAGCTGCTCGACACAATGGCGCAATGCGAAAAGGCGGCAAAGCATTTGCATCTGCCTTTTCAAAGCGGCAGCGACAGGATTTTAAAAGAGATGAACAGGCGCTACACACGCGAAAAATACCTTGACCTTGTCAGGTACGCGCGCCGTGTTATGCCGGGTCTTTCCATAACAAGCGACGTCATAGTCGGCTTTCCGGGAGAGTCTTATGACGACTTTCAAGAGACCATGAGCCTTGCTGACGAAGTGAAGTTTTCCTCTCTTTTCATGTTTGTTTTTTCCCCGCGCGAGGGCACGGCGGCGTCAAAGCTTCCGGATGCTGTGGACAGGGGCGAAAAAATAAAATGGTTTCAGGAGCTTGAACGGATGCAGGCAAAAAACTCCGAGGAAATAGCGGCGTCGATGGTTGGCAAAACATTCAGGGTTCTATGCGACACAGACTGCCGAAACGGCCTGCTTTCCGGAAGGACGGAGGGCGGCATGACGGTGACGTTTGAGGGCGAAGCCGATATGGTCGGAAATTTTGCAAATATCAGGATAGACACAAATTCCGCGTGGAGCCTTAAAGGCTCGGCGGTCAAATAAAAATATAAGGACGGTGTCTGAAATGGAGCTTATCAAAATGGCAAGGGAACTCGGCGCGGCAATACAGCGGGACGAGCGTTATATAAGGTTTATGGAAGCGCACGAAAAAAACGAAAGTGACAGCGGGCTGAACGAGCTTATAGGGAAAATACAGCTTGTGCATATGTCATATCAGCACGAGGCGGCAAAGGACGACGCCGACGGCGAAAAGCTTAAGGCTTACGATAAAGAATTCAACGGGCTTTACAATGAAGTCATGTGCAACGCTAACATGAGGGAATATGAAAACGCAAAGCAGGAAATAGACAAGCTCATGAAAAAGATAACGGGCATACTGACACTTTGCGTGAGGGGTGAAGACCCGGCGACGTGCGACCCGGACGCCGACCAGAGCTGCGCCGGGGACTGCTCAGCGTGCGGCGGATGCGAAGAATAAACACAAAATTTACTGATACGGATGTGAAAGTTGAAATGGCGGAAATGACGCCCATGATGAGGCAGTATTTCAAAATAAAGGACAAGTATAAGGACTCGATACTGATGTTCCGCCTTGGCGATTTTTACGAGATGTTTTTTGACGACGCCAAAACGGCGTCACGCGAGCTGGAGCTTGTGCTGACAGGCCGCGACTGCGGTCAGGAGGAGCGCGCCCCCATGTGCGGAGTGCCGTTTCACAGCGCCGACTCATATATAGCGCGCCTCATTGCAAAGGGCTATAAAGTCGCGATTTGCGAGCAGACGGAGGATCCGTCACAGGCAAAGGGGCTTGTTGAGCGTGACGTCGTAAGAGTTTTGACGCCCGGCACCGTGATTGAAAGCAGCATGCTCGACGAGTCAAAAAACAACTTCCTTTGCTGCCTTTTCTGCGGAGAAAAAGACGCGGCCGTCTGCTTTGCGGACATATCAACAGGCGAGGTACACCTGACCTTTGCGGAGGAATACGGAAAAGGCGAAAAAATTATAGACGAGCTCGGAAAGTTTATGCCGTCCGAAATAATTTACAACTCGGGAGCCTCCAAAGCGGCGGGCATTGCGGAATTTATCAGAAACAAGCTCGGAATTGCCGCGGAGGGGCAGGGCGACGATCTTTTTTCATACGATGCCTGCGCCGCCGAGATTATAAAGCATTTTGGTGTCAACGCGCCGGACGACATAGGGATCAGCGCCGCGCGGGAGGCCGTGTGTGCCTTGGGCGCGACACTTTTATATTTGCGCGAGTCACAAAAATCGTCGCTGTCAAACATTCGCGATGTAAACTTTTACAGCGATTCGCAGTTCATGCGCCTTGACGTGTCCTCGCGGCGCAACCTTGAGCTGACAGAGACAATGCGCAGCCGCGAAAAGCAGGGGACTCTCCTTTGGGCTCTCGACAAAACAAAAACACCGATGGGCAAAAGACTTATCAGAAGCTGGATTGAGCAGCCGCTGATAAGCGTGGCAAGGATAACAAGGCGGCACAACGCCGTCGGGGAGCTTCTGTCCCAAAACGTCATGCTGCGTGAGCTGCGTGACAATATGTCGGACATACGAGACATGGAAAGGCTCATGGCAAGGATAGTTTACGGCACCGCGAACGCAAAGGAGCTGAAAGCGCTTGAGGAGACCGTCAGACTTCTGCCGTTTATTGCCGAGCCGCTGAAAAATGTCAGCTCCGAGCTTTTGAAGCAAATAAGCTCCGGGATTGATATGCTTGACGACGTCGGTTCGGTGATAAACGCCGCGATTGTCGACGATCCTCCGTTTTCGGTGCGGGAGGGCGGCATGATACGCTGCGGATTTAACAGCGAGCTTGACAGCTTGCGTGAAATTGTCGCAAGCGGAAAGGGATTTATCGCCTCAATCCAAACAGACGAGCAGGAAAAGACAGGCATAAAAAAACTGAAAATCGGCTACAACAGAGTTTTCGGATATTATATCGAGGTTCCGAACTCGTTTTCACAGCTTGTGCCCGACGAATACATAAGAAAGCAGACGCTGGTCAACTGCGAGCGCTACATAACACAGGAATTAAAGGAGCTTGAGGCAAAGGTGCTTGGCGCGCAGGACAGGATAACGGGTCTCGAATATGAGATTTTCAACGCTGTCCGCTCGTCTGTCGCCGACGAGCTTCACAGGATTCAAAGGACGGCGCACGCTTTGGCGCAGCTTGACGCGCTCTGCTCCTTCGCCTACGCGGCGGGCGCTTACAGCTACGTCTGCCCTGAGATAAACGCCGGCGACAGCATTGAAATAAAAGAGGGACGCCACCCTGTCGTCGAGCTGATGCAGGAAGGAGCGCCTTTTGTCCCGAACGACACTGTTCTTGACTGCACAGATAACAGATGCGCCATAATCACAGGTCCCAACATGGCGGGCAAGTCCACATATATGCGCCAGGTAGCGTTGATTTTGCTGATGGCGCAGGCGGGGAGCTTCGTCCCCGCGTCAGCGGCGAAGCTTGGAGTTGTCGACAGCATTTTCACGCGTGTCGGAGCGTCGGACGACCTTGCCTCCGGACAGTCAACCTTTATGGTGGAAATGAGCGAAGTCGCCTCCATCCTCAAAAACGCCACGTCAAGAAGCTTAATTGTTTTTGACGAGATAGGGAGAGGTACGTCTACTTTTGACGGCATGAGCATAGCGCGCGCTGTGCTTGAGTATGCCGCCGACAAGCGAAAGCTTGGGGCTAAAACATTGTTCGCCACGCATTATCATGAGCTGACGGAGCTTGAAAATGAAACAGACGGTGTAAAGAATTACAATGTTTCCGTTAAAAAGCGCGGCGACGATATAACATTCCTGAGGAGGATTGTAAGAGGCGGCGCGGACGGCAGCTACGGCATCGAGGTGGCAAAGCTTGCCGGTGTGCCGGCGTCCGTAGTCAGCCGTGCAAAAACAATCCTGCGCGGACTTGAATCAGACACCTGCCGCAAAACAACATACGAAGTAAAGGTTGAAGGCTTTACAGACGAGCCGCAAATCTCGTTTGAAAGCAACAGAGAAAAAGAGATAATCAAAAAGCTGAAAGCCATGGACGTAAACACATTGACGCCGATAGAGGCGCTGTCAAAGCTGTATGAGATTGTGAACGAATCAAAAAACATCTGAGCGTTCTTGCAGGCGCGGGAGGTGGAGCAAAATGTCAAAAATCAATGTTTTGTCAAAGCAGACAATAGAGCTGATTGCCGCGGGTGAGGTTGTCGAACGCCCGGCGTCCGCGGCAAAAGAATTGCTTGAAAACTCAGTTGACGCGGGTGCCACAGACATAACGCTTGAAATAAAAAACGGCGGCATAACATACATGAGGATAACCGACAACGGCAGCGGCATAAGCCGCGAGGATGTGAAAGCCGCTTTTATGAGCCACGCGACGAGCAAGATATCAGACGCGCGCGACCTTGACGCCATATACACGCTCGGATTCAGGGGTGAGGCGCTTGCCTCAATCGCCGCCGTATCGCGTGTCGAGATACTCACACGCGCGCGTGGCGAGGATATCGGCACACGCTTTGTCGTCGAGGGCGGCGAGGCGGGAGAGCCGGAAGACGCGGGATGCCCCACGGGCACCACCTTGATAGTGCGCGACCTTTTTTTCAACACGCCCGCGCGCATGAAGTTTTTAAAAAAAGACATATCCGAAGCAAACGCCGTTGCGGGCGTTGTCGACAGAATGGCTTTGTCACTGCCGGGAATATCTTTCAGATTCATAAGGGACGGCAAGGAAACTTTGCTGACTCCCGGCGACGGCAATCTTGACAGCGCCGTATATTCGGTGTTCGGCCGCGAGTTTCTTGACGGTATGATTCGGGCCGATTATGAACACGGGGATGTAAAGGTCAGCGGCTTTACATCAAAGCCTTCGGCGGGACGGGCAAACAGAAGTATGCAGTTCTTTTTCTTAAATGACAGGCAGATTAAATCAGCGACAGCCTCCGCCGCTCTTTCCGAGGCTTACAGGAATTCCATCGTATCAGGCAAGTTCCCGATGTGTGTTTTGAGCATTTATGTTTCGCCGCACACAGTTGACATAAATGTGCATCCTTCAAAGACAGAGGTGCGATTTTCAGACGAAAAAGCAATTTTTAACGCCGTTTACTATTGTGTTAAAAATGCCGTTGAGGGGGACAGGGGCAGAGTTCAATTCACTGTCGGATCCGCAAAAAATCATGCCGAAACGCTTGAGGTTCAAGAGGACAAGCCCGAACAGCTAAGGATTTCACAAGAAGATGGCTACAAAAATGACGATTTTTGGGACAGGATAATAAGCGGCGGCAAAGAGCCTGCGGACAGGGAGGAAAAAAGCGGCGGGAGCAGATTTGTGCTGCCGCTCGACGATAAGACAGAAAGCGGATTGTCAGCGGGAAAGTCCGCGGAAAACGACTTTCTCCTAAAAGGCGGACTTAACCGCCAGACAGCGGCGGCGGCGGGAGCGACGGACTCGGAGGGTGAACCTGCCGCAACAATTATTGAAGATGAGCCTGTCGCGGAACAAGCCGGCGAGACGGAGGAATTCAACATAATCGGCGAGGCCTTCAAGACATATATTTTGGCGGAGTGTAAAGGCAAGATGCTTGTCATTGACAAACACGCCGCACATGAACGCATGATTTTTGAGCGTCTTAAGTCGTCGGGCGGCGGAGCTGATATGCAGATACTTTTAAAGCCGGTGACAGTCACTTTATGTAAGGAGGACTATTCGTCGGCGCTTGAAAATCTTCATCTCTTTTCACAAAGCGGCTTTTGTGTGCAGGATTTCGGAAACGGCACAGTCATAGTCAGCGAATGTCCCATCATAACAGACAGCGGCGACATAGCAGACATAATAGTCGAGCTTTCCGGGTATCTGTCTTTAAACAAAACTTTGCCCGTCTCTGAAAAAATCGAAAGGATTTACCATGTCACCGCATGCAAGTCGGCCATAAAGGCGGGGGACATTACATCAGATTATGAGATGCGCAAATTTACGGAAAAACTTTTGTCAATGCCTGAGATACGCTCCTGCCCTCACGGCAGGCCGGTTTTCATAGAGATTTCACGCAGGGAGTTGGAAAAAAGCTTTGGCAGAACGCGGTAAAATACCGATTGTCGCGGTTGTCGGGCCGACGGCGTCGGGAAAGACGTCGCTTGCCGTCGATTTGGCCCTTTATTACGGCGGCGAGGTTGTGTCCGCCGACTCGATGCAGATATATGAGGGCATGGATATTTCAACAGCAAAGCCGACGGCCGCCGAGATGCGGGGCGTGCCGCACCACCTTATAGGCTTTGTTTCGCAGGATGTGTCATTCAGCGTCGCCGACTATTGCGCCGCGGCGAAGCAAATCACAGAAGATATTCACGCCCGCGGCAAAAAGATCATACTTTGCGGCGGAACAGGGCTATATATAAGCTCACTGCTTGACAACATAATCTTTGGCGGCGCGGTCGCCGACACGTCGCTGCGCGAGGAGCTGAAGCGCAGGGTGCAAGGCGAGGGGGCGGCGGCTCTTTTGAGCGAGCTTGCCGAATTTGATCCGGAAACCGCGCAGTCGCTGCACGTCAACAACGTCGGCAGGATAATCAGGGCGATTGAGGTCTTTAAAACAACCGGAGTTACCATGTCGGAGCAAAAACGCAGGTCAAAAAGTGTTCCGTCGCCGTATGACGCGTGTGTTATTTGCCTTGACGCAAAGGAGCGTTCCTTTTTATACGGCAGGATAAACAAACGAGTCGATAAAATGCTTTCGGACGGGCTGCTTTTTGAGGCGGAACATTTTTATAAAAGCTGTTCGCGCGGCACGTCGCGTTGGGCTATCGGCTGCAAGGAGCTTGCGCCTTATTTTGCGGGCGAAAAAAGCATTGACGAGGCAGTCGAGGATGTCAAACGCGCCACAAGGAGATACGCAAAGCGCCAACTGACATGGTTTAACAAAATGGACGGCATAAAAAAGATTTACACGGACGAGCATCAAGGCGACGGCGCAATCCTTAAAGCCGCTTTGGAAATCATCGAAAATTCCGGGATTTTTCACAGAGGTGCAAGCTTATGAACGAGTTATCGGGCAAAGAAAAACAGCGCAGGCTAAGAACTGAAAAGGCGGTTTTGAGGTCAGTCGGCGTCATGCTTTTCGCGCTTGCTTTCTTTTACATTATATATGAAGTATATGACGTCAGCAGGCAAGGTGTCGTGACGCGCACAGCGACAGAGCAGATAATTGAAGAGACGCTCGACATGGAGGTTTTCGTAATTCGTGACGAAACATACATAGAGGGCTCGCCCGGCGGCGTAATTGTCCCGCTTGTCGGCGAAAGCGAGCGCGTGGCGGGCAATGCCGACATAGCCGCTGTTTTCCAAGACGCCGCGGCAGCGGAAAAATACATGGAGCTGAAAGCGATGAAAAAGGATCTTTTAAGGTATGATTCGCTGACAAGCCAGACAGCTTATTCAGGACTGAAGGTCGGGACGCTTGAAGCGTCGATAAAGACAGATGTGCGCGATTTTATACGCTGTGTTTACAAAGGAGACACGCAAACAGCTTTCAAAAACGCTGAGGATTTTCGCGACAAGGCGACGACTTTTGAAATAATCACAAAAGGTACGCTTGACATCGCTGACAAGCGTCAGGCGCTCGCGCGGCGCATATCGGCGCTTGAATCCTCCTTGGGCAAATACTCAATGGTCGGCACGGGCAACAGCACGGCCGGGTTTTATATGAGCGAGACAGACGGCTTTGAAAATTTGTTTAAGTACGGGGATGTGTCAAAGCTGACGCCCGAAATTGTGACGTCACTTCTAAAGTCAAAACCGTCAAAAGATAAAACGGCGCTCGGCAAGCTTGTTTGCAATTACAGATGGTATTTGGCGGCGGTGGTGGACTCCAAACAGGCGGGCGACATGAAAAAGGGCAAGGTTGTCACAATCAATTTACACGATTCGGACGTCAAAAGCATAACCGCGAAAGTTTACGCAAAAAACGAGGACACAAAAGGCAGGGCGGCAGTTGTATTTGTTTGCGGCGACATTAACTCACAGCTTTTAAGCCTGCGCAAAGAAAAGGCGAGTCTTGTTTTGAAGTCGCACAAGGGATTTTTGATAAACAGCGGAGAGATAAGGGTTTTGAAAGGCGCGGACGGCAAGGCGATAAACGGCGTTTACACTTTGAGGGGCAACATTATCAGCTTCAGGAAGATAAACGCAATATACTCAGGCGACGGGTTCATAATGTCAGGCGGCACATCGTCGGGAGGCTATGTTCAGCTTTACGATGAAATAATCACATCAGGGAGGAATCTTCGTGACGGGGCAGTCGTATACGATTGAAGAAAGCTTTAAAAGGATAAAGGACGAGATAGCTCAAGCGGCGGTAAAAGCAGGCAGAAATCCCGACGACGTCAAGCTGATGGCAGTGACAAAAACAGTCGCTCCGGAGCTTGTCAACGCGGCGATAAACGTCGGAGCCGACCTCATCGGCGAAAGCAAGGTTCAGGAATATTTGTCAAAGAAAGACGAAATTGACTTGACGCGCTGCAAGGTTCATTTTATCGGCCATCTTCAGACGAACAAGGTCAGACAGATTGTAGGCGAAGTGGCGATGATCCAATCTGCCGACAGCGTCAGGCTTGCAAGAGAAATCGGCAGGCGTTCAGTGAGCAAGGGAATCGTTTCCGACATTTTACTTGAGGTAAACATCGGCAAAGAGGAAAGCAAATTCGGATTTAAGCCCTCCGAGGTTTATGAAAAAGCTTGTGAGATTTCTGAAATTGAAGGTGTGAAAATACAAGGATTGATGACTTTACCGCCTTTTGATGCCACAAAAGAACAAACAACTGCTTTTTTTTCAAATATAAGGCAACTGTTTATTGACATCAGAGAGAAAAAAATACATAATGTTACTATGAGCGTATTGTCTATGGGTATGTCCGGCGACTATCGGGAGGCGGTTATTGCCGGTTCGACGCTGGTCAGAGTCGGCACGGCGATATTCGGAGCGAGGCGATATAATTAAATTCGGGCTGACGCCCGGCTTTAAAATTATTTTTTTATAGATTTGAACCTGGAAATATTTATGTTCGGGAGGAAAACAAAATGAAGATTTTTGACAAGATTAAGGAGATTGCAAAGCTGACGGACGAGGATTACGCCGAGGAAATGGACGATCAGGATTACGACTATAACGACGGGTACCAAGACGACGGAAGGGATATATACAGCAGCAGCGAAACGGAATATTCAAAAAACAGACATTCCGCGATATATCCGAACTACCAATCCGACAGGACTCAGACAAATCTTGTGGACATCAACTCGTCGTCGGCGCGCCCCAATGTCGTCTTTAAGCAGATAGAGCGTTTCGATGACGTAGGCCCCGTGGCAGACGAAATAAACGAAAAGCGCATTGTGATACTCAACCTTGAAACTTGTCCGAACGACATCACAAGGCGTGTGCTTGACTTTCTTTACGGTGTGGCATACGCAAACGCCGGAAAGATAAAAAGAGTGGCGGGCCGCGCTTATATCATCAATCCCAACAACGTGCAGCTTACGGGCGAGCTGCTTGACGAAATCGAAAACTCCAATATGGGAAGTTATTGATTAAAAAAGATGTGAGGAGACAGAGCGCTATGCTTACACCTGTGCAAATAAAGTCATACAGATTTCAATCAGCCGGCAGGGGGCTTTACAAATCGGATGAGGTGGATCAATTTTTTGAGAAGGTGTCCGCCTCATATGAGCATATATTCAGGGAAAACAGCGAGCTTGTTAAAAGGATCGGCCTTCTTGCCGACAAGATTGAAGAATACCGCAATGACGAGGAGCTAATAAAAAAGACGCTGATTGTCGCGCAGAGAAAAGCTGACGAGCTTGAAAAGGAAGCCGCCGAAGCAAGCCGAAAGCGTGTGTCCGATGCCGACAGAGAAGCGGAGGAAAAGCTTTCGGCAGCGGGGGCGAAGGCGGATGAGTTGGTGCGGTCTGCCGAGACATCGTCAAGTCAGCAGTTGGCCGCCGCCGCGGGCAAGGCCGAGCTTATAAAGATGAACGCCGAGGAGGAGGCGCAGGCAAAGCTTGACGAGGCGCAGGCAAAGGTTGACGCGCTGCTTGGCGGGCTTTCAAAAAAGCTTGCGGAGGAAAAGGACGCTTTAAAAAGAGTGAAATATGAAAGCAAGTTTTTCAGAAAAAAGCTGATTGATTCGTACAACGAGCAGCTCAGGCGGATAAACCAGGCGCTGAGCTTTATAGACGAGGAAATCCCCGCCGCGGATGAAACAGACAGTGAGCCGCCGGTGTCCGATGCTGCGGCGCCTGATGCTTCAGAGACTGATGCTGCGGAGACTGATATTGCGGGGATTGACGCCGCGGAAGACTCGGGACAGCCCAAACAGGCACAGGAGCGCAGAGCGGTCAATCATGACATAGATGAAAACCTGCGTTCGCTTCTGGGAGTTGAGAGCGAAAAGACATCAAAGGAGCAGCCGAAGGATGGGGAGCGCGAGGCGGGATCATTTACGGCAAGCGCACAGACAGTGGCAGAGGAGCCGATTGACGAGGGCGACGAGGGCGACGAGGGCGAAAAAGAGCCTGCGGAAAGACTTGCTGAAAAAGATGGTGTCGAACAGGAGACAGGCAAACAGGCCGACGTCGATTCAGAAGCTGTCGATTCCGCTGAAAACGATATATTCACATACGGCGAGGAAAAGACAGACGCTGCTGATTCTTACATATCCGCGCCGCGCTCCAAGTCGATTGACGAGCTGACAGAAAAGTACGGCAATGTCAAAAGCAGCGCCGACAGCTTCGGTGTCTTTGCCGCGAAGGCGGCGCAAGATTTTGAGACGGAGAAAAAGGAAGAAGCCGACGAGGAAGGCTTTAGGGTAAGTCTTGAGCAGTTTGTCGCCGAAGAAGACGAAACAGAGCATGGGGATTCTGCCGAAACAGTCGAAAGCAGGCTGCGCAAGTCGTTTTTCGGAAGCAGCGACGATGACGACGACGATGATGATGATTATGACGACGATGAATATGACGACGATGACGATGAATATGACGACGATGACGACGATGACGACGACCGTCCGCGACGTTTCAAGGGATTTTTCAAAAAATGATGGTTAAAATTAAAACGGCAAAGCAATTTTGCGCGGCAAACAATTTAAGCGAAGCGGCGCCGATGCCGTTATCCGAGGTGAGCGAATGCGAAGGGCTTTAGCGGCGGCGGCAATGGCGGCTCTCATAATTGCGGATCGCCTGATTAAAATCGCCGCTGAAACATCGCTCAAGGGTTCGGCCGATTATCCGAAAATTGACGGATTTTTAGCTCTGCGTTATGTCGAAAACACAGGCGCGGCTTTCGGCATATTAAGCGGAAGAACAAAGCTGCTTGCCTTGTTTACGGGGCTTGTTTTGCTTGCGGGGACAATCCTGCTGATGATCGGAAAGATAAAGGACAACTTGCTTTTTGCGGCCGCTGTGCTTATTGTCTCCGGGGGGCTAGGGAATTTTTATGACAGAGTTTTTGTCGGCTATGTCGTCGATTATATAGAGCTGCTTTTTGTGAAGTTTGCCGTATTTAACTTTGCCGACTGCCTCATAACAGTCGGCTCGGCGCTGGTTATAATATATATTATTATCGACGCCGCGCGCGACGCAAAAAGAAAAAGAGGTTCCGGATCTTGATACGGTTTATTGTTTCCGACGAACGCGCCGGAATGCGCCTCGACAAAATGATGGCGGAGGAATACCCCGGCGCTTCACGTTCTTTTATACAAAAAATGATAGCGGACGGCAATGTCGTCTTAAACGGACGTGCGCCGTCAAAAAGCGAGAGGCTCAAGGCAGGGGACGAAATCCTGATATTTTTGGCAAGCATTGCCGACACGGCTGTCGAGCCCGAAAATATTCCGCTTGACATACGCTATGAGGACGGCGACATCCTTGTGGTCAACAAGCCAAGGGGCATGGTCGTCCACCCGGCTGTCGGCAACAGTGCCGGGACACTTGTCAACGCTCTCCTTTTTTACTGCGGCGGCAGCCTTTCCGACATCAACGGCGACACAAGGCCGGGCATAGTTCACAGGCTTGACAAAGACACAAGCGGTCTCCTTATTGTCGCGAAAAACAACGATTCGCACATTTTAGTGGCCGAGCAGATAAAGAATCACAGCTTCAAACGCGAATATTCGGCGGTTGTGCACGGGGGGTTCAAAGAGCTGTCCGGAGTTGTTGACGCGCCCATAGGCAGGAGCGGACGCGACAGGAAAAAGATGTGCGTTAGGGAGGACAATTCGCGCGGCGCTGTTACGTATTTTGAGGTTGCGGAAGAATTAGGACAATTTACGCTTTTGAAATTGAGGCTCAAGACAGGCAGGACGCACCAAATAAGGGTTCACATGGCGCACATCGGACACCCTGTCGCCGGCGATCCCGTATACGGACCCAAAAACGGTGTTCGGCTCAACGGGCAGTGTCTTCACGCGGGTCTTGTTGGTTTCATCCATCCGCGCGACGGCAGATATATTGAAGTCACTTCGGAGCTTCCCGATTATTTCATCAATTTTCTCGGCAAGCTAAGGAGTTTATAACATCCGTAAACAGAAAGAGGTGCAAAATGGGTAAGAGCAACAAAATCCTGACAATAATGATTGCCGCGATTTCTGTCGTGGCTGTGATTTTCGCGTCAACATTCGGGTTTCATTATTTTCTCGGCAACCCGCTTGAAATAGTCCTTCCGGCAGACATGAACGCCTTCACTGTCGTAAACGGCGGGGATTTTTCAAACCGTGAGCTTGCCAGCATGATTAGGGGGATGAAGCGGCACGAACTCAACTATATGCAGGCCGCCGACTATTGTTATTGCGCTCGGGGCGAGGGAACATACGACTTTCTTAATGAGATGATGGCCGCCAACGGATACGAGTACATCGGCAGGAGCAGCAGCGACAAGAATATGCGATGCTTTTTCAAGGCGGAAATAAACAAAATAAGATGGGTGCGTGTTGAATACGATATACACGGGGTGTGGGCGACTTGGAATTTAGGGGCTCTCGAAGAATACGATTTGGCGAAAGACGGGTACAAAACCATTGATTAAACTCATATTTCGCGGATTCGCATAAATTTTGGAGGTGGCTGTATTGGATGCAGCGGCAAAAAAACAGTTAAAGATTACGGCGTGCAAAGTCAGGATGGGCATAATAGAAAGCGTATACAACGCAAAGTCAGGCCATCCGGGAGGCTCCCTTTCGGCGGCGGACATAATAACGTACCTTTATTTCACAAAGATGAATGTCGACCCGTCTAATCCGTCGTGGGGCGAGCGCGACCGCTTTGTGCTTTCAAAAGGGCACATTTCACCGTGCCTTTATTCGACGCTTGCGCACAGGGGTTTCTTTCCCGTTGACGAGCTGAAGACATTCCGCAAGGTTGAGTCAAGGCTTCAAGGGCATCCGAGCATGAGAAGCACGCCCGGTGTCGACATGAGCACAGGCTCGCTCGGTCAGGGGATTTCGGCGGCTGTCGGAATGGCGCTCGGCGCAAAGATAGGCGGAAAAAGGCTGCGCGTTTATGCCGTTTTAGGAGACGGAGAGATACAGGAGGGTCAAGTTTGGGAGGCGGCAATGTATGCCGCCGCCAAGGGGCTTGACAATCTTGCCGCCGTCGTGGACAACAACAACCTTCAAATAGACGGCTCTGTCGCGGAGGTCAATTCGCCGTATCCGATTCCCGAAAAGTTCAAGGCGTTCGGCTGGAATGTCATAGAAATTTGCGCGCACAGCTTCGACGAAATAGAGGCGGCGTTTAACGCGGCGGAGGAATTCAAAGGCAAGCCGACGGCAATAATCGCGCAAAGCATAAAAGGCAAGGGCGTTTCATTTATGGAAAATCAATATTCATGGCACGGCACCGCGCCTAATGCCGAGCAATACGGGCAGGCTATGGATGAGCTGAAAGCCTCCCTTGCGGAATTGGAGGGTTTATCATGACGGACACTTCTTTAAAGATAGCGACGCGCGACAGCTACGGCAAGGCGCTCGCGGAGCTTGGCGCGGTCAACGACAAGATAATTGTCCTTGACGCGGATCTTTCAGCGGCGACTAAAACGGGCGTCTTTAAAAAAGCCTTTCCCGACAGATTTTTTAACACCGGCATAGCCGAGGCAAATATGATGTGCATAGCCGGCGGTCTTTCGACAATGGGATACACTGTTTTTGCAAGCACGTTCGCGATGTTCGCGGCGGGAAGAGCTTTTGAGCAGGTCAGAAACACAATAGGCTATCCGCGCTTAAATGTGAAAATCGGCGCCACCCATGCGGGCATATCTGTGGGCGAGGACGGAGCGAGTCACCAGTGCTGCGAGGATATCGCGCTGATGAGGACGATTCCGGGCATGGTGATCATCAATCCCGCCGACGATGTCGAGTCAAGGGCGGCGGTTTTCGCGGCCGCCGAATATGAGGGGCCGGTCTATATGCGGTTTGGCAGGCTTGCGGCGCCTGTGCTGTTCGGCGACGGATACAGCTTCCAAATTGGCAAGGGCGCATTCCTTTGTGAGGGCACGGATGTCACAATCATAGCAACAGGTCTGATGGTCGGCGAGGCAATAGCCGCCCGCGAGCTGCTCTTAAACGAGGGGATATCGGCCGCTGTCATAAATATGCCGACAATTAAGCCGCTCGACAAAGAAATAATCGTAAAAGCGGCCGAAAACACCGGCGCCATAGTGACGGCGGAAGAACACAGCATAATAGGCGGCTTGGGCGCCGCTGTCGCGGAGACAATATGCGAAACAAGGCCGACGCCGGTTGTCAGGGTGGGCGTCGAGGATGTGTTTGGGCGTTCGGGACCGGCGGCAGAGCTTCTTCACATTTATGGTCTTGATGCCGCAAATATAGCGCAAAAGGCAAAGCTTGCCGTTTCGATG
>JAAYIY010000032.1 GCA_012523185.1 Clostridiales bacterium | reverse complement strand
GGCGACGTCAATGTCACAATTGTTTCAGACATGAGGGTGCTGACGCCGGTTATGAGCGCGATTGTGAGAGGGACGACAAAAACGCTTGTTTCTACAGTCGTAATGAAGGTTGAAATATAGCAACATATTGAAGGGATGAAATTTTAATATGAAAAAAATCTATCTTGCAGCTACAATAGTGGCGATTATTGCCGGGTTTGCCACATATTTCTTTGCGATGCAGATCAAAGAAAACTCATCAATAAAGGATGTCCAAAAGGCCAATGTGGTCATTGCGTCAAAGGATATTCCCGCCAACACCATACTTACCGCGGATATGCTGATGGTGGCAAAGCTCCCCGTCACATCCGTCACAGGCGGCACGGTGACAAACATAGACGACGTCATTGGTTACATGACGCGCCAGTCCATTGCTTACGGCGAACAGCTTTTATTAAGCAGGGTTGCCATGGTCGGCAAAGAAAGCTCGGATCAAAGCAATCGGCTTTCATATAACCTTGAGAAAGGACGGTTTGCATACTGCATATCAGTTGACAATTTGCAGGGAATGTGCGGCTTTCTTAAGGAAGGGGATTATATCGACATATACGAAATAAACGCGGAAACAGAAAACAAGACGACGCTTCTCCTTCAAAATGTCAAAATCTTCAGAGTTTCTAACTATATGGCAAACTTAGCGCAGCAGGGCGGCGCCGAAATCACAAACTATTCGGAGCTTGTCCTTGATTTAAACAGAGAAGAGATTGTCAAGCTGTCAGACGCGCAAAGGTCAAGCGCCCTAAGGTTCGCGCTGGTGCCCTATGCAGTCGGCGCAGGCATTGCCGACGATGTAGTCGAAGACTTATCAGAAAAAGAGATTTCGACTAACGCCCCCGGCATAACTGTGAACATTCCCGGCGTTTCCGAGTCAGCGGCTGCCGAATAGCGGCCCCGGCGGGCGGCATTTCATTTATTTGAGAGGTGTCAAATGGACAAACTGAACATTGTTGTTTTATCAGAAGACATAGATTTGCGGATTCATGTAAAAAACCATTTGCTTGGCGACGATATAGTCATTTCCGGCTATTCCGATTTTGACAGCGCCGGAAAGCTCAAGACCGTAAACCTTTTTCCCGACGTTGTCATCGGGGCTGTTAAGGGCGAGGTGCCCGACAAGATTTTTGACTTTGTGCAGCAGCTTTTAATAAATGCTCACAACTGCGTCGTCGTTCTTGTAAACGACAACATCAATGTCGAGCTTGTCAACAAGGCGGCGCAGTTCGGCATCAGAGCGGTTCTGTCATTTGACGACACGCCCGAGGAATTTGAAAACAATATAAAAAATATTGTATCGCTTGAAATTCAGCGCACAATTGACACAAATGAGGGCAAAAAGGTGCGCTCAAAGGTTCTGGGCTTTTTCGGAGGAAAGGGCGGGACAGGAAAAACCACCATTTCCGTAAACATCGCTTCGGTTTTCGCGAAGATGGGCAAGCGTGTGATACTTGTCGACCTCGATCTTCAGTTCGGAGACGTTGCTCTTGCCCTTGACCTTGAGCCGAAAGACACGATAGTCGAGCTTGTTCAGGACAGGGGAGGCATCTCCATCGAAAACATCAACAGCTTTTCAATGGTTCACAGCACGGGCATGAATGTCCTCTGCGCCCCGAAAAGTCCCGAGTTTGCGGAGTTTGTGAGCGGTGAAAACATTGAAACAATAATTGACGTGCTGCGTCCCTATTACGAATACATCATTCTTGATTTGCCGCCGGCGTTTAACGACGTGTCGATTGCCGCGGTTGAAAACAGCGACGAAATATATCTTGTTTACAACATGGATATTTTATCTCTTAAAAATGCCAAAACAAGCATCAATGTCCTTGAACAGTTGCAGCAGCGAGACAAAACAAGGCTTATTATCAACAAAAACTCAAAAGGACTTATAAAGGTCAGAGATTTTGAAAAAATGCTTGATATGGAAGTAATCGCCTTGATTTCCACAGACGCTAAAATGGCTATCGCAAGCGTTAACAAAGGAATGCCTGTCATGATTGCACAGCCGCGTTCAGAGATTGCGAGAGACATCCAAAGGTTTGCCGACAGGCTCCTTGAGATTCACAGCGGCATAAAGCCGCTTGGAGCCAAAGAAAAAAAGAGCAGGGAAAAGGCGGAAAGAAAGGCACAAAAAAATAAGTCAAAGCTTGAAAAGTCAAGCAGACAAAACCGCGCAAAGCTTTAAAAGCCCTTTTGAGGCACGAATCTGACGAAAGGATGACGGTATAATGAGCCTTTTAGATAAACTGTCGGCAAACAAGCCGTCCGGAGGCGGCGGCGCGCCGCAAAGCCAGCCCGAATCACAAAAAAGCAATGTACTGAACATAGAAACGGCGTCGCCCTCACCGGCGCACGACATATATTCCGATGCAAAAAGGCGCATACATGTAAACATCCTTGAGGAGATGAACCGTTCGGGACAATCAGTTATCGACAGGGAAAAGATTTATAAAAAGATTGAGGAGCATGTCAACGAGGACGAAAACATGATTCCCCGCATAGACCGCCCCAAAGTCGTGACCGAGCTTTTTCATGACATTATGGGCTATGGTCCTATTGAAGAGATACTTGAAAGCTCCGCTTTTTCCGAAGTCATGGTCAACGGCCCGAATCAGGTCTATGTCGAAAGCAAGGGCAAGCTCACACTGACAAACATCAAATTCAGAGACGACCAGCACCTGATGAATGTCATCGACAGGATAGTTTCGCAGGTGGGCAGGCACGTCGACGAGGCGAGTCCTCTTTGCGACGCGCGTCTGCTTGACGGCTCTCGAGTTAATGTTGTCATACCGCCAATTTCATTGACAGGCCCTGTGCTGACAATCAGAAAGTTCGGAAAGACGCCGATTACGGCACAGCAGCTTCTTCAATTCGGTTCGCTCAACTCGAAGATGCTTTCCTTCCTTGAGGCTTGCGTCAAGGGTAAGCTGAACATCATTGTCGCCGGCGGAACAGGCAGCGGAAAGACAACGCTGCTTAACGTCCTTTCCGGATACATTCCGGAGGACGAGCGCATAGTGACCATTGAGGACGCCGCCGAGGTTCAGCTTAAGCAGGAACACGTTATCACGCTTGAGGCAAGGCCGTCCAACCTTGAGGGTAAGGGCGCTATCACAATAAGAAACTTAGTCAAAAACGCACTGCGTATGCGTCCTGACAGGATAATTGTCGGAGAGGTGCGTTCCGAGGAAACACTCGACATGCTTCAGGCAATGAACACTGGGCATGACGGATCGCTTACGACGACTCACGCCAACTCACCGAGGGACACTTTGGCGCGTATCGAAACAATGGTCATGATGTCCGGCATGGAGCTTCCTCTTAAAGCGATAAGAGATCAGGTGGCAT
>JAAYIY010000031.1 GCA_012523185.1 Clostridiales bacterium | reverse complement strand
CGAAGTCGTCCACTTCCAGCGCTTTGGCGAGGGGCTTCGCCTTGCGACGGATAAGCTTGACAGCAAAAACTTTTATGCCTTTAACCCTGCCTTTGACAAAAACAGGTGTGCGAACAGGTAACGCACCTTTCGCCGATGAAGCATCAGTTAAGCGCCGATTAAGCGCCGAAACAAAAGCCGTGTCTTTAAAAGTTTTCGGCGCTTCGGCGGAACTTTGTTGCCCAAAACATGACTGCCCAAAGCCTTTTGAGGACAGGGCATAGATTTTGGGCGGCTTTTTCGGCGATTATTCCGACAATGACACGCCTTGCCGGCGAGGCTGTGACGTTTTCGGCGGCTTTGGAGAAAGGGCGGCGGAGACCGCGGCTGACTTCAGGGTTTGGACTTGCCTGATAATTCTCTTGCCGCATAAACTGTGCCGAACAGGGACAAGCATTTTTCATCTGTTTTGCAGTCCGTTTTTCATCAAAACTGACAGCTTGCTTATGAGGCAAAATGTGTGTATAATATATGAGTGAAAAGCCGCGCGCCGTTTGCGTCAAACAAAACAGCGCCAAACAATAAAGAAACGGAGGAATAACATGGATTGCATTTTTTGCGGCATAGCAAAAGGCGATATACCGTCAAAAAAGGTATATGAGGACGACAATGTTTTCGCTTTTTACGATATCTCACCGCAATCGCCCGTACACATACTTATCATCCCGAAGGCTCACATCGTCTCAGCGGCTGAAATAACGTCGGAAAACAGCTCCGTCGTCGCCCGAATCTTTGAGGCGGCGGCAAAGATTGCAAGGGACGCGGGGCTTTCCGAGGGATTCCGCATTGTTTCAAACTGCGGCGACAGCGCCGGGCAAACTGTCAAGCACCTGCATTTTCATCTTCTCGGAGGCAGGGACTTTACATGGCCTCCGGGCTGATAAATCAAGCTTAGGCAACACCGCGCAATGAGCGGCTGAAGCCTTTGTTGCACGCTTGCTTGCATCTTTTCCGTCATATCGCCCAAAAATGCTCGGCAATTCACAAAGTATTGCCTGCGTTTTTCAGACAATCTGGCGAAAAAATCTGACGGCGCAATCGCACAACAATCATTGTGCAGTGTTGCCCTTAAAAGACGACTGATAGGGTGTTGAGATGCCAAGACCGATGGCCGTTATCGGCACAAGCTTCTTTTTTACTTTAACCCTGCTTTGCGGCGGCGGCATCAAGGCGGTTCCCGTCTGCGTCATTGCCGCTTCGGCGGGTTTTGTGAGTTGTGTCTTTTCACGAGAGGCGCGGGAAAACGCGGTCATTCCGGCGGCGCTTTTATCAATCGCGGCGGCAAGCTTGTTTTTTGAAGTCAGCTACAGGTACGATTATCTTCCTGCAATCAAGCTTTCGGGCGAAAACGTTTCTGTCAGCGGAAGACTTGCCGACCTTCCCGCCGTCAGCGGCGAGAAATACAGATACACCATAAAATGTGATTCGATAGGGGATGTTCAGACAGACGGTCTGAAGCTTTCGCTGTCCGTCAAAAACAAGCTTGACATCGAGCCTTACGACAAAATAAGCTTTACGGGGACTGTCTATCCCGTCGGCGCAAACAGCATAAACAGCCAAAACTATTATCGGTCAAGGTCTGTTTATCTCGGCGGCTACACGAACGGCGGCATAACGGTGACAAAGACTGACGACAGGCCGATAATGTATCACATCCTTGCTTTGCGCAAAAGCATTATAAGCTCGATAAACAGCTTTTTGCCGACAGAGGAGGGCGGAGTGGCCACGGCGATGCTGACAGGAAACAAAGAACACCTGTCAAGCGCGGCGCTTGAGGCGTTTGTCGATTCAGGTGTCAGCCACCTCTTTTCCGTATCGGGGCTTCACATGACGCTGTGGGCGATGTCGGTTCTCCGTCTCCTTGAAAGATTGAGGATAAACAAGCGGCTTGCGGCCGTGCTGGCAGCGGCATTCACCTTGTTTTTTATCGCGCTTACAGGATTTTCATCCTCCTGCGTGAGGGCGGGAATAATGACGCTTGTCATTCTTGTCGGAAGGATTATTTCAAGGGACGCCGACAGTGTCAATTCGCTTGGGCTTGCTGTTTTGATTATTTGTCTTATAAATCCTTTCGGTGCCGGTTATGTCGGTTTGCAGCTTTCGTTTCTTTCAACATTCGGTCTTTTAACTCTCTCCCCCGCCATATATCGCGCGATAACAGCCGGAATCAAGGCACAATCACGGCTTGTCAAAAAGGCGGTTTTGCCCTGCGCCGTGTCTTTTTCGATATCGCTGTCGTCAATGATATTTTCGCTGCCGATTTTGATAACCGAGTTCACGAAGGTTTCATTAATAGCCCCGGTTTCTAACCTGCTGATGGTGTTTCCCGCCGCCGTCTGCATGTTTTCAGGCGGTCTGATATCTGTTTTTTCACACATGGGAGTCCTTTCCTTCCTTGCCAATGCCGCCGCGCTCATATCCGGACTTTTCGCAAAATATCTTCTGTTTGTGTCAAGACTTTTGGCGGGACTGCCTTACGCGCACATAAGGACGGGAGAAAGATATTTTCGCATTTGGCTTGCCTGCTCGATGATATTGACAGCAGCGGCGCTTGTCCTTGCAAGGCATAACCGCAAAACCTTAAGAATGGCCGCCGCGCTGTGCGCCGCGACATTTTTAGTCGGCTTTATATCGTTTGACATACTTAACATCGGGTCTTCCGAAATAAAAGTAATAGACACAGGCGGCGGGAGCGCCGTGCTTGTGTCAAAGGGCGAAAAAGCGGCGCTCTTTGGCTGCGGCGGCGATTATTTCGCGCGGGATTCAATTGTTCGCGCCCTGCGTGAAACAGGATCAGACGGGCTTGATTTTCTGCTTTTGCCGCGGTCGGAACAAACGGAGTCCGGCGCCGCCGAAGGTGTTTTAAGCTTGTCGGGCGCGCGTTTTTTAGCCGCGCCGGAAAGGGCGGATATGTTTTCGGCAATTGATTTAAAGCACGGCATCAGCTACAGCAAAAGCTTTTCATATGAGCTTTGGAGCGGCTTCAAAGCTGAATATATTTACACCGAAAACATAAGCGCCGCTTATCTTGACATCGACGGCACGACGGCGCTGATTATCTTTTATCCCGGCTGCGATGTGTCAAGCCTGCCACAATCATGGCTTGCAGCAGATATTCTTATATGCAGAGCCGTTCCGCCGCGGGGTATTGACGCCTCACAGTTCGGCGCCGTCGTCATATCCTCGTCAGGCGACAAATCAATTAAAGCCGCAAAAAACATAAATGCCCTCGGCGGCAACGCGTTCACGACAGAGACAGGGAGCGTCACTGTCAGATCACGCGGCGATTCTGTTTGCTCGATAGATGTAACATGATTATGAGCCGCGCCGCCTGCCACGCTTTTACGCGCACCCATGCGCCATTTCGCACACTCAAATACTTTTACGCAACGGAAACGGAGGTTTAGCCTGTGCCTGTATTAACAGAAAATGAGCTGAAAAAAAGACTCAAAAGCGACGAGCCGGACAGGCTGTATTTAATTTACGGCGAGGAAAACTATCTTAAAAGTCACTATGTAGAACGTATAGCAAAGAACGCCGTCAAAAAAGAGTTTGAAGCTTTTAATCTGCACAAATTAGAGGGTAAGGGCTTAGACCTTTACACACTTTCGGACATTATTGAGGCTTATCCGATGATGGGCGGCTTTAACTGCGTCATAGTACACGACCTGCCGATTGACGCTTTGTCAAAGGACGACACCGAAAGGCTTTCGGAGATTATATCCGACCTGCCCGAAACGACAATACTTATTCTTTGGATGGACCATATAGAGGTTTCGGCAAAAAAAAGCGCAAGATGGAGGTCTTTTATAAAAGAAGCGGCAAAATACGGCTGTGTTGCGGAGATGAAAAAAAGAAGCCGCGGCGAGCTTATAAAGCTTGTGCGCTCCGGCGCCGCAAAGAGGGGCTGCGCCATTTTACCGGACAAGGCGGACAGGCTGATTTCCATTGTCGGCGACGACTTGACAAACCTTCTCAACGAGCTTGAAAAGGTGTGCGCCTTTACAGGCGGAGGTGAAATTGGCAATTCGGACATAGACGCGGTCGCCGTTAAAACAGTCGACGCCGCCGTGTTCGATTTGGCAAAAGCCATCGCCGCCGGCGACGCCTCCCGTGCTTTCGGGATTTTGTCGGATTTGTTTATCCAAAAGACGGAGCCGGTCATGATAATGGGCGCTCTTATTTCTTCATATGTCGACATGTACAGGATAAAGATTTGCCGCCAAAGCGGCGGCAGGGCGGAGGATGTCTCGTCGGTTTTTAACTATAAAAACAAAGAGTTCCGCTTGAGGATTGCCGCGTCGCAGTCCGCGCCGTTGTCAGCGGGACAGCTCCGCGACTGCCTTGACGAGCTTTACAGCGCCGATCGTCTTTTAAAAGGCTCCGGGCTTGACGAAAAAATAATCCTTGAAAAGTGCGTGGCGCGGCTGATTGCAAAAAGGGCGGTGAGCTGACACGATAAAGATTAAGCAGGCTGTCATTGTCGAGGGCAAATACGACAAGATAAAGCTGTCTCGGATACTTGACGCCGTCATTGTGACGACAGACGGTTTTTCTGTTTTTAAAGATAAGGAAAAGCAGCGGCTCATAAAGCGGCTTGCCGCCGCGCGCGGGATTCTTGTGCTGACAGACAGCGATTCGGCAGGCTTTATGATTCGTTCGTTTATCGGCGGAAGCGTGCCGCAGGACATGGTGACACACGCCTATATACCCGACATAGTCGGCAAGGAAAGCCGAAAAAGGACGTGTTCCAAGGAGGGCAAGCTCGGTGTTGAGGGAGTTTCGGAGAAGGTCATTATCTCCGCTCTTGAAAAGTCCGGAATAATATATGAAAAGACTGATTGCCCCGACAGGCGGTTGATTACGAATATTGATTTGTATGAGGACGGCTTCAGCGGCACAAAGCTCAGCGCACAAAAAAGAAAACTGCTTTTGGAGTTCTTTGCCCTGCCGACAAAGCTTTCCACAGCGTCGCTCATATCGATTTTAAACACTTTCGCGGCATATGACGAATACAAGGCCGCGGCGGAAAAAATAAACAGACAGTTCGGAGATGATTCATTATGTTCAGGATAGGTCACGGCTATGACGTCCACAGGCTTGATTCAAACAGAAAGCTTATACTCGGAGGTGTTGAAATACCTCACACCGCGGGGCTTTTAGGGCATTCCGACGCGGACGTTCTTCTCCATGCCGTCACAGACGCCCTCCTCGGGGCCGCGGCCATGGGAGATATCGGCGGACTTTTCCCGGACACGGACAGCAGATATAAAGACGCCGACAGCCTTGAGTTTTTAAGAGCGGCCGCAAAAGAGCTTGCGCGCCGCGGCTACTCGATTTCAAACATTGACGCGACTGTCGTTGCTCAGCGGCCGAGGCTTAGCGGCTATATGCCCGATATGCGAAAAAATATTGCCCGCGCCTGCTTTATCGGCGAGGATCGAGTAAGCGTCAAAGCGACGACGGAGGAGGGCCTTGGGTTTACGGGAGCGTGCGAGGGAATAGCCGCCCACGCAATATGTATAATATATTAAATATTCTTAAATAAACGATTTTTTTATTGAAACACAACAGTTTTTGTGATACAATTTTGTTTCAAAGCGAGGTATTGTTAATGGGAATAGCCGATAAATTGCTGTCAATATTTCAGCCTGTGGCAGACGTGTTCGCCACCTTGAGGTTTTCTGACTTTCTTGACATCTGTCTTGTGACCTTTGTCCTTTACAGCGCGATTAAGCTCATAAGGGACACAAGGACGATTCAGCTGATAAAGGGGATCATGCTGATGGGTGTCATCTATCTTTTTATTTCCGCCCTCAACATGCAGGCAAGCACCTATATATTTGACAAAATGTTTTCAAACATTTTCCTTGTGCTTATCGTAATTTTCCAGCCGGAGATAAGACATGCCGTCGAATCAATGGGCAGGACGCGGATTTTGAGTGTCAGCAGCATCATGGCAAGAAGCGAGCAGATTAAGCAAAATCGCATCACGATTGAAACAATCAACCATGTCTGCAAGGCATGCTCTGAAATGAGCGACAGAAAAATCGGCGCCTTGCTTGTTTTTGAGAGGGAGACACTGCTCGGCGAGATAATCGAAACGGGCACGCTTGTCGACGCGAAGGTAAGCGGCGAGATAATCAGCAACATATTCTATCCCAAAGCGCCGCTGCACGACGGCGCCGCGGTGATAAGGAACAACAAGCTTTACGCGGCGGGCTGCATTTTGCCTCTCACGCAAAACCACGACAACATAGAAAGCGAGCTGGGCACGCGCCACAGGGCGGCGCTCGGAATGAGCGAGCAAAGCGACGCCCTTGTCGTTGTGATTTCGGAGGAAAACGGCTATATATCAAGCGCTTTTAAGGGCGGCTTAAAAAGGAACATATCAGACGGCGAGCTGCGGGAGATTCTCGGAGATATGCTGCTCATAAAGGAGTCGAAGGGCGAGGGAGAAAAGGGCTCAAGACTCAAAAACCTGCTTTCGGGAGGAAGAAAATGAGAAGGAAGCGTTTCAGCTTGTTAAGGCTTTTTTCAAACAACAAGGCAGCTTTCGTTTTTTCGGCTTTCACAGCCGTCATCATATGGGTGCTTGTTGCAATCTTTTTCAGCCCCGTTGAGCAGCGGGTAATCGACAATGTGCCCGTGGTAATAGACCTTAACAAAAGCATTCCCGAAAAGCTTGGGCTTCAGGTCTTTGGGCAAAGCGAGTTTAAGGTTTCCGTGACAGTCAGCGGCAAAAGATATGTGATTAGCCCGACGGCGCTATCCGCCGAGGACATCATTGTTTCGGCAAACACAAACTATGTTGATTCCGCGGGGAAGAACAGGCTGCAGCTTGAGCTTTCGCCGAAGGATCCGGGCGCTGATTTTGAAATCACCGGCTGTTCCGAAAAAAACGTCGAGGTTTTCTTTGATCATTTTCTCGAAAAGGAATACCCCGTTATTCCCGATATTTCATCGGCAAACGGAGCGATTCTTGACGGATTCATTCAAGGCGACACAGTTTTGTCGAGCGATCTCGTCACCGTGTCAGGTCCCGCCACAGAGGTTGAAAAGATTAAAAGCGTCATAGCAAAGGTCAAGATTGAATCCCCGCTTCAAAAGACCACGACTTTCGACTCGACGGCAATCCCGATAAACGAATACGGCGGCACGCTTAGATACCTCACAGTCAACGACGGCTTCGATGTGATAACAGTCACCCTTCCCGTTCTTAAGGCCGCCGTCTTGAAAACGAGCGTTCTTTTTAAAAACACGCCGTCTTATTTTGCGGACAAGCCGATAATCAGCTCATGCAGCCCCGAAAATCTGAATGTCGCGATGTCGGCGGAGCTGCTTGAAAACGCAAGCGTTATTTCGGTCGGCTCCATAGATTTTTCGCAGATTGACACAGGTCTGAACAAATTCGCATTTAAAAGCGGTTCGCTCGCGAACGCAAAGGTTTTGGACGATACGGAAGAAATTGCCGTTTCGTTTGAAATTTCAGGCTTTGAGAAAAAGATTTTAACAGTCCCCGTCAGCAACATTGTGTTTAAAAACGCGGACGAGGGAATCAGCGTGGAGGTCGTCGGGAAAGAGGGCATAAATGTGACTGTCATCGGTCTGCCCGAGGAGATTGACAAGCTCACCGGGAACGACATATCGGCATCAATCGACGCGGCGCAGCTTGGCGCCGAAAAGGGAGTCCGCAAGGCTCCTGCCGACATAACGATAAGCAACACAAAAAGCTGCTGGGCTTACGGAAGCTTCACTGTTGACGTAAAGTTATCATAAATAAAAACAACAGCCGTCAAAGGAGTGGAAAATGAACAAAGCAAAAATGACTGCCGTCATGATTTTTTCCGCGGCGCTTTTAACTCTCATTTTTTCCGGCTGTTCCTTCAGGCTTTCCGGCATTAACGAGCTTTTGAAGCCGCCGAAGCCATACGGCACAAATGACGAGCTTCAAGCCGCGTTTGAGGAGTCTGTCGGCGGCGATGTTGTTTTTAAGGCTCCTGTCAGCGGCGAATTCCGCTCAAGCTTCATCGTCAAGGACATCGACGGCGACGGCAGTGACGAGGCTATCGCGTTTTACAGCGAAAGCTCCGCCGACACATCTGTTATGATAAGCCTGTTTAACTATAAGGGCGGGGAGTGGTCATACTCTCTCACAGTCACGGGCAGAGGCTGCGATGTTTATTCTGTCGATTTTTGCGACATGAATTCCGACGGGAAAAACGAAATAATCATAAGCTGGAGTCTTTTTGACAGCAAGAGCAACAAAATGCTTTCTGTTTACGATTTTTCTGACGGCGGCAAGGATTTGACAGAGATAGCGGCGGAGATGTTTACGCTTAAGGAGCTTGCCGACATTGATTCGGACGGCGACACAGAGATTTTGCTGCTGCATCTTGACTCCGCGTCCGAAAACCAAACATCAGTCGTGAAGATGTTAAAGATGACGGACGGCGGCTCAATCAAGCTTGCGGACAAGAAATACCTTGACGGAAACATCAGCGGCTATGTCTCAATAAAAACTGACGTCGCCGTGGACGGCAGGCCGCTTTACATTTATGTGGACGCCACAAAGGGCGAGTCGCAGATGATAACGGAGGTAATTTACTGGGACGACGGCGCAAAGGAGCTGGCTGTTCCGATGCTTGACCGCGACACCTTGTCAAACAACGCAAGCTGGCGCAGCGTCCGTCTCGAATCAAGGGACATTGACGGCGACGGGATAATCGAGATTCCCGCTCAGACGGCTTTGGCGGGCGACGGAGCGCCGCGCGGCAAGCCGGACACGACGTCGCTGTTTTATATGACAAGCTGGCTAAGGATTGAGGACGGCGAGCCTGTCGCGGTTCGGCAAAGCTTTGTCAATTATTCAGAAAGCGTTGTTTTTTTCATCCCCTTCCGTTTGGAGGGAAAAATATCTGTCACGGAGCTTGCCGATTTGGACAAATGGGATGTTTACGGTCCGTCAAAAAGGGGCGGCGGCGACGAACATCTTTTCAGCCTGATTTTCACCGACAAAGAAGTCCGGGAGCAAGACGGCGAGGTTTTGTTTGAGGGTTACGACATTTTGGCGGAGCATGGCGAAAAGAAAGTTCTTGTATCCGACATTCCCGACGGCGCCCCGCTCGACAAAAAAGAGCTGGCGGAATGTGTTGAATATTATGTCTGACAAAGGAGCGATAAGTCATGAAGCGTGTGCTTGTAGCGGAGGACGAGGCCTCTATCAGGGAGTTTATTGTCATCAATCTTCAGCGCGGCGGCTATGAGGTCGTGGAGGCGTCTGACGGAGCGCAGGCGCTGAACGAGTTCCTTGCCTGTGACGGTGATTTTGACGTCGCCGTTCTTGACATAATGATGCCGGAGATGGACGGCATAGAGCTGTGCAAAAAGCTTCGCTCATACAGCGGCAATCTCGGGATAATAATGCTGACGGCAAAGACACAGGAGATGGACAAGATAACGGGGCTGCTTGTCGGCGCCGACGACTATGTCACAAAGCCTTTTTCGCCGTCGGAGCTGATGGCGCGTGTCGATGCGATTTACAGGCGCGTGGCGATAGGCAGCGAGTCCGCCGCTTCAAAGCGGAATGAAAACGAGCTTGTTTCCGGCGGCTTCACCTTAAATCTTCGGAACCGCACGCTGACAAATGCCGGCAAGCCGATAGATTTGACACAGGTTGAGTTTCAGATAATGGAATATTTTCTGCGCAACCAAGGGTCGGCTCTTAGCAGGAGCGACATTTTATCCACAGTTTGGGGTTCGGACAACTTCGGCGAGGAAAAGATTGTAGACGTCAACATACGAAGGCTGCGGATGAAGATAGAGTCCGTTCCGTCCGATCCGAAGCATCTGATAACAATCTGGGGGATCGGCTACAAATGGGTCGGCTGATACGAAAGCACACGGGAGGGGAGCTTGATGAAATTCCGCGGCATAACACGGCGATGGCTGGGAAAGACATTGGGCTTTGCCGCGCCGCTTATGCTGGTGTTGGCGGTGTCACTTTCAGCTTGGATACACATGTTTTATTACAACTCCGTTAAAAACCTGCTCGACTCCCGCGACAACAATGTCGTAACGACTTTTTTCAACATTTATTCAGGCGCGGCAGACGAAAGCTTTTCAGAGGCGGCAAGGGATTTTATCGAAAATTTCGGCGACGGGGACAAAATGTGTGTGTGGGTGATAAACAAGCACGGCAGGATTATAGCCGCCTCAGACGGATTTCAGCCGCCGGAAAATGTGCCTATGCCGGACTATGAGGAGGCGCTCGTTTCCATGACGGGCAGGGGCGACTGGAGGGGCAGGCTCGACACAGGCGAAAAGATTGCCGCGATGACACTCATGCTTTCACCGCCCGGCAGCGGAAGCGCGGCGGCGGTGCGCTATATGATTTCTTTGGAAGCGATTGATTCACAGATAGCGGGTTTGATTTCAATGGTTGCCGCCGCTTCCTTTTTGGCGATTCTCATATTTATATTTCCCAGCACAATATTCATAGCCAAAGTTGTCAAGGAGATAAAAAACGTAACAAAAGCCGCAAAAAGAGTCGCCGCCGGAGATCTTGACACAAGGATAGAGTTTTACAGCAGAAACGACGAGATAGGCGAGCTGCAAAAAACAGTCAACAACATGGTCGCCGAGATAAGCGACGCCGACAGAGTGAAAAACGAGTTTATTTCAACCATATCCCACGAGCTCCGGACTCCGCTGACAGCAATCAAGGGTTGGGGCGAGACGCTCCAGCAAATAGGAGAAAGCGACGCGGCAATGACAAAGAGGGGTATGGAGGTTATAATAAGCGAGTCAACAAGGCTGACGGGCATGGTGGAGGAGCTTCTTGACTTCTCAAGGATGCAAAGCGGCGGGATGAGGCTTAGAAAAGAAAAAATGGACGTTCTCGCGGAGCTTGACGAAACAGTATTCACATTTAAAGAGCGCGCCCTGCGCGACGGCAAAGAGCTTTTGTATAACGCCGTCAACGAACCCGCCCCGATTGAGGGCGATTCAGACAGGATAAAGCAGGTCTTTGTAAACGTTATCGACAACGCGATAAAATACACAAAACAGGGCGGGAAGATACTTGTCGAGGCAGAGCTGAAGGACGGCGGTACGCTCGAAATCACAGTCAGTGACACAGGCTGCGGAATAGCCGAAAAGGATTTGCCGAGGGTGACGGAAAAGTTTTTCAAGGCCGACACATCTGTCAGGGGCTCGGGCATCGGGCTGGCGGTCGCCGATGAGATAGTCAAAATGCACAGCGGAGAGCTGGCAATAAACAGCATATTGGACACAGGCACAACAGTCACGATTAAGCTTCCCGTCGGCACGGTTTTGCCGGCGGCGGAAAGGAACGGTCAGCAGAATGAGCAAGGGGACAAAGAATAAAAGCGGCAAGAAATCCAGGTGTTTTTCTGGTGTGGGCGGTCAGGCTCTCATGGAGGGCATAATGATGACGGGTCCAAAGGGGACGGTAATGTCTTTGCGAATGCCGGACGGATCTATTCAGACGACGCCCAAAAGCTTTAAAAAGCTCAAAGATAAGCACAAAATCTTCGGCAAACCTTTTATAAGAGGTCCCGTCAGCTTTGTGGAATCAATGATTTTCGGCTATAAATGTCTTATGGAGTCCGCCGAAAAGACGAGCATTGATCTTGAAGCGGAAGAAGAAAGCACATCAAAGGTCGACAAATGGCTTATTGACCATTTCGGGCCAAAGATGATGGCGGTAATCGGCGTCATAGCCGCGGTTTTAGGCTTTTTGCTATCGTTCGGGCTGTTCATTTATCTCCCCAGCCTTATTTTTGACGAGGTGCTTGTCAGGTTTACCGGCATCGGAAATATATGGCGTCCGCTAATCGAGGGCGTTATAAAAGTGATTATATTCATAGTTTATATGGCCGCCGTCTCAAACATGAAGGAGATGAAAAGACTTTTCATGTATCACGGCGCGGAGCATAAATCAATTTTCTGCATCGAATCCGACGAGGAGCTGACTGTCGATAATGTCAGAAAACAAAGCCGATTTCATCCGCGGTGCGGCACAAGCTTTATTTTTGTTATCATCATCATAAGTATAACTGTCGCCTCATTGATTTCAGTCGTGTTTGCCGGCACCGCCGTAACGGAGATAAGAGCACTCTGGGTGCTTTTGAAGCTTCTAATGCTTCCGTTTATTATGAGCATAGGCTTTGAGTTCCTTATGTATGCGGGAAAGCATGACAACCCGGTGGTGTCCGTTCTTGCCGCACCCGGTTTGTGGATGCAAAGAATCACGACAAAGGAGCCGACTGACGACATAATAGAGGTGGGCATAGCGGCAATCAAGGCTGTAATAGATGAGCCGGAAACAAAACAAAACACCGCCGACGAAGGCGAAGCGGCCGCCGCGGTTCCGGAAGATAAAGCTGCCGCAGAAGAAGAAACGCCCGGCGACGAGAAGGCGGACGGTGAAAGCCGAGGCAGGCATGACGCTTGAGGAACTGCTGGCACAGGCGAGTGAAAGGCTGAAAAGTGCGGGAGTTGAAAACGCTGCGCGCGACGCCCGTATGCTGATGGAAAAGTGCGCGGGCAAAAGCAGGAGCGAGCTTTTTCTACGCGTCTCTGACGAGGCAGGCGGCATGCTGGCGGAAAAGTTTCGGCAGGCTGTCGAAAAAAGAGCCTGCGGCGAGCCGCTGCAATATATTCTCGGGGAATGGGGTTTTATGGGCGGCAGCTACAAGGTCGGACCGGGTGTTTTGATTCCGCGCCCCGAAACAGAGCAGCTTGCCGAAGCGGCTGTTGCGGAAGCGCCGGAGGGAGCGACAGTTTTTGATGTGTGCGCCGGCACAGGCTGCATAGGCATCAGCGTCGCCGCCGCGCGCGGGGATTTAAATGTTTTTTGCGTTGAAAGATACGACGACGCGTTCCGATACCTTGCCGAAAATATAAAGGCGCACGGCGTTCACAATGTAACGGCGGTCAAGGCTGATATGTTTGCGGGGGCAAAAGATGCGGGGCTGCCTGAGCCGGACATGATTCTTTCAAACCCGCCATACATCAAAAGCGGCGAGCTGGCGGGTCTTCAACGCGAGGTTTTGCGCGAGCCGCAAAGCGCGCTCGACGGCGGGCGTGACGGGCTTGTGTTTTTCAGAGCGTTGGCTGAAAAATGGTTTTTGCCGCTCAAGAGCGGCGGCGTGCTGGCGGCAGAATGCGGCGACGGTCAGGCACAGGCCGTGAGGGACATTTTTTTAAAAGTATCGAGCAACATAACAATATCAAGAGATTTAAACGGTATAGAGCGGATTGTTACCGTCAGGAAGGGATGAGCCACCATGCTTTTAAATTTGATAAGGAACGGATTGTCTTTTGAGATGGTCGCCGGGATGGCGGCAAGCGTTTTTGTGCTGCTTTGCACGCTTCCCGCGCACGAATTTGCGCACGCGTGGGCGTCACACAAGCTTGGCGACGACACGGCAAGGCTTGGCGGCAGGATGACCTTAAACCCGTTTGCCCACCTTGACCCTGTCGGCAGCATTTTGATATTGCTTGTCGGGTTCGGCTATGCGAAGCCTGTGCCCGTCAATATCAGAAACTTTAAAAATCCCAAAAGAGACATGGCGCTCACAGCTCTTGCCGGTCCCGTTTCAAATCTTATCATGGCCTTTTTGTTTTTGCTGATAAGCGGTATTCCGAGATATATGTTCCCAAACGGCGGCGCGTTTGCCGTGATGTTCAACTATTTTTTTTATTACGCGGCGCTGATAAACGTCTCACTTGCTGTTTTCAACCTGCTCCCCGTCCCGCCGCTTGACGGCTCAAGGATATTCACGGCTGTCTTGCCTGATAAGTTCTATTACAGGCTGATGCAATACGAAAGATATATTGCCATAGCGTTGTTTATTCTTTTGATAACAGGCACGCTTTCGGGTCCGCTGATGTTCCTGTCAAGGCTTGTTTTTAAAGCGATATACGGGCTGGCATCGCTGCCTTTTGCGCCGTTCAAATGACAGCTTGTCCGACAGCGCCGCCGACAATATGAAAAGACGGAGAAGAGATGGAAAAATTATCTTACAAGATTGATGTGTTCGAGGGCCCGATGGACTTGCTGCTAAGCCTTATCAGCAAGCATAAGGTCAGCATAAACGATGTGCCGATTTTGTCGCTTGTCGAGCAGTATTTAGACTATGTCCGCCAAATGCAGGAGGAAAACCTGAATATGGCAAGCGAATTTCTTGAGATGGCGGCGCGCTTAGTTTACATAAAGACAGTTTCGCTTCTGCCCGTTCACGAGGAGGCCGACAAGCTTGTCGAGGAGCTGAGGAGCGAGCTGCTTGAATACCGCGACTGCAAGATTCTTGCCGAGAAGCTTATGCGGCAGGCAAACGGATTCGGCTATTTCGGCAGGGAGCCGCAATGTCTGCCGATTGATATGAAATACGAAAGAATACATGAGCCTTACGAAATTTGCAGGGCATATATTTCCGCCGTCGGCAAGGAAAAACGCAGGCTTCCGCCGCCTGTGGAGGCGTTTTCAAAAATAATCGCGCACAGGATTGTGTCTGTCGCATCGCGTATTTCATCTGTTATTAAAAAGCTGTCGGGCGGAGGGCGGAAAAGCTTTTTAGGTCTTTTTGAGACTTTGGAGTCACGCTCCGAGATGGTGGCGACTTTCCTTGCTGTGCTGTCGCTCATAAAGGCAAAAAAGGTTTCGATTGACGGCAGCGGTGAAAACACAACAATTGAGTTAAAAAGGGGTTAGGACAGCATGACTGTGCAGGAATTGCAGGCGGCAGCGGAGGCGATTCTTTTCGCAAGCGGAGAGCCGCTTGAGACACCGCGGATTGCCGAGGCGCTGGAGCTTGACCTTGAATACACCGAGGCGCTTTTGGACAAGCTTGCGGCGGAGCTGGACGAGCGCGGCAGCGGGCTTTGCGTTTTAAAGCTTGACGACAGATATCAGCTTTGCTCAAGGACTCAATTCGCGGACATAATTCGTTCTGTTCTTGAAGTCAAAAAAAATTCTCCTTTGTCGTCGGCGGCTCTTGAGGTTCTTGCCATAGTCGCCTACAACCAGCCGATAACGAGGTCATACATAGAGCAGGTCAGGGGCGTTGACTGCTCCGGCGTAATATCAACGCTTTGTCAGAGGGATCTGATTGAGGAGATGGGCAGGCTTGATTTGCCGGGCAGGCCGCTGCTTTACGGCACAACGCCTGAGTTTTTAAAGTGCTTTTGCCTGTCGTCTTTGTCGGAGCTGCCGGAGCTGCCTGACAAGGGCGCAAAGGGAGAGCGGCCGGAGACGGACGATGCCGGAGACGACACGGCAGAGGGCGAGGCGGAGTTTGAGCTGAATGCCGAATATGACGGCGTGCCCGAGGACGGCGACGAAATGTTCAATGTGGACGTCGAGTAGCGTTTTGTGATATAATCAAGTCGGGGGAGTGAAAGGATTGCTCGTTATATACATACTTTTATGCTTGATTGCGCTGATAACGCTAGTTTTCTGCGTTAAGATACAGTTTGAGCTGATATATGACGAAACCCTCTCCTTCTCCGTAAAGGCACTGTTTTTTACATTCCGCATTTATCCTGAAAATGATTTCAGCAGGTTTATGGGCAAAAAAAAGAAAAAGCCGCGGCAGGAGGACAAGCCGGCGGAAGAAGAAGCCGAGGAGGAAAAAGGCGGCGAGCCGAAAGAAAACATAATCCTGCGGTTTTACAAAAAACAAGGCTTTGACGGAGTCATGGTGTTTCTTGGCGACATTGTCAGCGCGCTTAACGGCTTTTTCGGCAGTGTTTTAAAAAGAGCGCTCGTTTTTGAAAAGCTTTTTATTCAAATGTATGTCGCAAAAGGTGACGCGGCGCGGACAGCGATAGCCTACGGCAAGACTTGCGCCGCCGTATTCACAGCGCTCGGATATATTTGCGGCGCGATGAGTGTAAAAAAATACGATGCCGACATAAACGTTGATTATCTTGCTCAAAGCAGCACGGCGATGATAAACACAACCGTTTCGCTAAGGCCGATAAGGCTGACAAACGCGCTTGTAGTGCTTGGTATGCGCGCGCTGTTCGCTTACTTAAGGGCAAGAAAGCGCGGAAAAAAAAGAAAGTCTCAACAGTCGGAGGGCTGTCAAAACCGCAAAGTATATCAATAAATAAAGGAAGCGCGGCCGAAGCCGCAAATCAAGTCGAAAGGGAAGGAAAACAGAATGAAAGAGCAGTCAGCGTCAGGCATACTGGGCACAACCATCGACAAGCTTAGAAACCTTGTCGATGTAAGCACAATCATCGGCGACCCCATTGAGGCGGGAGGTGTGACCATAGTTCCCGTTTCAAAGGTCACATACGGCTTTGCTTCAGGCGGCTCCGATTTTCCCTCAAAGTCAAATGCCGAGATTTTCGGCGGCGGCGGCGGCGCGGGCGTGACGATTGTCCCGATAGCGTTTATAGTCATACGCGAGGGCGACGTCACGATTAAGCACATAACATCCTCCGAAGGCGGACAGGCCGAGCGCATAATCGGCATGGTTCCCGATGTGGTGGACAGGCTTTCGACAGTTATAAACAAGCTTTCCAAAAAGGACGCGCCTGAGGATGTCGTCGACGAGGCCGCGAAAGCGTTTGAAAGCTCCGAAAAAACCGACGCCTGAAAGCAAAAATAAATCATCAGACGCCTGCATATAAATAACCTACAGGCAGGTGGTTTGATTGAAAAGATTAACCGGATTGTTTTGCTTTTTAGCGACGGCGGCAATGCTTGCCGCGATGACAGCGCCCCGCTGCGGCGCGTCGGTTTATGTTTCGGCAAAGTCGGCCGCCCTTGTCGTCGCCGAGACAGGCGAAATCATTTTCGGGAAAAACGAAAATGAGAGGCGTCCGATGGCAAGCACGACAAAAATAATGACGTCGCTTATTGCTCTTGAAACGGGCACGCCCGAGCTGGAGATTGTGACGACGGAAGAAATGGTAACGGTAGAGGGCACGTCGATGGGACTGCTCCCCGGCGACACGGTAACTCTCCGAACGCTTGTGTGCGGTATGCTTTTAAGCAGCGGCAACGACGCGGCGAACACTGTCGCGATAGTTTTGGGCGGCTCCGTCAAGGGCTTTGCAAAAATGATGAACGCCCGTGCCGCGGAAATAGGCATGAACAACACCAACTTTGTGACACCGTCGGGGCTTGACGACGAAAATCATCACTCGACGGCATACGATATGGCGCTGCTCGGAAT
>JAAYIY010000030.1 GCA_012523185.1 Clostridiales bacterium | reverse complement strand
GCACGGGCACGACAGTCACCCTGATAAGTGACAACACCGGATTGCCCATCGCCGCATACACAATCATAATCTTCGGAGACACAAACGGGGACGGAATCATATCGCAAGTAGACATGATTAATCTCAACGCGGCAGTTTCAGGCTCGTCCTCATCAGGCTTGAGCGACGCGGCGCTGTTCGCGGTCGATCTAAACGGCGACGGATTCACTTCCCTGTCAGACGTGGCTCAGCTGAAGTCGGTGATTGCACGCTCCGCCTCTATCAATCAAAGCACCGGCAGAGTTTCCTAAGAAAAGGTTTTACATGGGGCCGTCCTTTTGGGCGGCCCCGTTTGTTTTTGAGAGTCACTGTTTTTTGCGCACACGCTTGTTTTGGGCGGCTTTTGTCAACCCTGCTTTTGGAATGTTAGTCGCTTGCAAATCAGCCGCGTGAGGCATAATATAAAGTGAAAATAATAAGAATCGGGATATAATATGGAGACGGAAACAAAAAAAGAAAAAATTGTTGTGGGTTTGAGCGGAGGTGTCGACAGCTCCGCGGCGGCGCTTATCCTTAAAGGGGCAGGGCATGACGTTGTAGGGGTCACGCTGCTGCTGTGCGACAGCGGCGTCGCCGAGGCGCAAAAAGCGGGCAGAGCAGCGGCACAGATTGGAATAGAGCATAGGGTTTATGACTTGCGCCGTCTTTTCTCACAAAAGGTGATGGATTATTTTTCCGAAGAATATATATCAGGCGCGACGCCTAATCCGTGCATAATATGCAACAGCGAATTCAAGTTCGGAGAAATGCTGAAGATAGCACACGAGCAAGGCGCGCAAAAAATCGCGACGGGACATTACGCCAAAACAGAAAAGGCGGACGGCAGATATTTACTCAAAAGAGCAAGCAGCGCCAAGGATCAATCCTATTTCCTTTGCCGCCTGTCGCAGACAAAGCTTTCGGCGGCTGTGTTCCCTCTTGCGGAAAAGAGCAAGGATGAGATAAGAAGGCTTGTGAGTCAGGCAGGGCTTGATACGGCGTCAAAGGGCGACAGCCAGGAGGTCTGCTTCATTCCGGGCAGGGATTACGCGTCGTTTATTTGCCGTTACAAAAGCATTGTGCCGATCCCCGGGGACTTTATTGACGCCGACTCAAATATCATCGGCAGGCACAAGGGGACGCTCCATTACACAGTCGGTCAGCGCAAGGGCTTGGGCGCTTTTGGCAGACCTATGTATGTTGCGGCGATAGACGCGGCGGCAAACACCGTGACGCTCTGCGAGGAGGGCGGGCAATACTCGTCCGGACTTGTTGCGGGGGAAATGAATTGGATAGCGTTTGAGGAGCCGAAAGACGAGTTCAGAGCCGAGGTTCAAATAAGACACAAAGCAAAACCGGCTCCCGCTTCTGTCAGGGTTTTTGAAAGCAAGGTATTTATATCATTAGACAGCCCGCAAAAATCAGTCGCGCCGGGGCAGACCGCCGTGCTTTATGACGGTGATTATGTCCTTGGAGGCGGGAGGATTATTTCATCGGCCGGCCAGTCTTAAAGAGAATCAAATCCACTCAAAGGCTTTGTTAATTAACGAGCGAGCGGACAAATGCCCGCATTTCACTTTTTGACTTTATGCTGTCTGTGTGGCTGATTACCCTTTGCTGCTCCTCTTTCGGGAGCGCCGCGAAACGGTTCATTGCCTCTAAGTCTTGAGAAAGAGCCAGACCAAGCCCCAAAGGCATATCAAGGTCTTGCGCACTGTTTGTCATAATTATTCACCTCGGCATTATGTTTTGCAAAACAGCATTAATAATCCGAGACAAAAAAAGGTACGAACGCCTTAAAACAAGTCAAAGCATGGCGGCGGAAATCATCCGTGCCATGCTTTGTTTGCAAAGCGTTGTTGTTTACTTGTTAAGAAAATATACCATAAAGTTAAGATATACGGCGAATGTGGCGCAGATGAGATACGGTATCTGCAAATATCCCGCTAAAGGCTTAAATGCAAAAAAACGAAGGGTCATAACAAGTATAAGCACCCAGAGGACAGAAATCCATATAAATGAGAGCTGATATGCCGCTCCGCTGAAAAAGGTGATTGACCAGAAAAAACAAAAAACGAGCTGCAACACCCATATATAAAGGGGTGTTTCCCTGCCGTATGACTTGCTTTTATGGACGAGATAAGCAGATATACCCATGAGTATATACACAAGAAATATTATTATCGGAATGACGGCGATATTAGGCGTAAAATCCGGCTTGGTTACAAAGCGGAAGGACTGCATGGCGTTCACGGTGATATTGGCGGCCCAAAGCCCTATCAACATCGGAAATATAAAAAACATTAAAAGCGGCTTAAACCTGCTCATCCCTTCACCTCCGTTTCGTTGTTTACAATACGCATATCAAGACAAACCCCTTATATTATCATACAGCAAAAACATTAACTATGTATTAATAATCTTTAACGACTTTATTTTATTATGTCCAAAGCGTTGTAAAAACTTAAAAAGTTTCCCGCTCCGGCATAACGCCCAAAGACAGTTATGAGCCGCGCGGACGGCGCAAATTTCTGTTTAAAACAGAATCGTGTAAACCGCGCAAACGCTATTGAAAATATTGCCGCTGTATGATATGATTTAAGACAGTGTCCGACTGCCGCGCGTCTTTCGGCAAAGGCCGCCGAGGGTATACTTTTGTGAAAGGGCTGAAAAAAACGGATTATGGAAAGTAAGGAAAACATTAAATTTGAGACTGTCATACGTCCTAAAAATAAATGGTTTGATTTGAGACTTGGAGAAGTAATAAAATACCGCGACCTTGTTTATGTGTTCGTCAAAAGAAACTTCAGCACATTGTATAAGCAGACGATACTGGGACCTGCGTGGATTGTCATTACAGAGATTATAACCACTGTCATTTATACGATTATATTCGGAAATATCGCGAACATAGGCACAAACGGCGTGCCGACATTTTTGTTTTATCTGTCCGGCAACACAGTTTGGGGATTTTTCAGCAAATGCTTTATAAACACTTCGACAACATTTACTTCCAACGCCGCAATATTCGGCAAGGTGTACTTTCCGCGCCTTGTCATGCCAATTTCAGTCGCACTGACACAGCTTATAACTTTTGCCATTCAATTTACTCTTTTCCTTTGCTTTCTTGTTTTTTATGTGTTTAAAGGAAGCGTCAGCCCAAACTATGCGCTGATGCCGCTTTTTTTCCTGCTTGTCATTATAATGACTGTCATGAGCCTTGGTTTCGGCATCATCATATCGTCACTCACGACAAAATACCGCGACTTAACAGTTATGATTTCTTTTGGGATCACAGTTTGGATGTACATTACACCGATTGTGTACCCTATATCAATTGTTCCGGACAGGTGGCGGCTTATTTTTATGCTCAACCCGATGTCTTCTATTGTCGAGGCTTTCAGATATTTATTTCTTGGCGTAGGCGAGCTTAAGGCGGGTTATCTTATTTACAGCTCGGCAATAGCCGTTTTTGCCTTTTTGTTCGGCACCATCTTGTTCAACAGGATTGAAAAAACATTTATGGACACTGTTTGATTGCGGGGGGTGAGAATATGTCCGATGTGATAATAAGAATTGATGATGTATACAAGCAATACCGCCTCGGCTCTATCGGCGGGCGCACGCTCCAGGAGGATTTTCAGAACATTACGGCAAAGCTTTTGCGCAGAAAGGACTCGGACACGGACAGTGCGGCAGTCAAATCAGGGGAGCGCTTTTACGCGCTTTCAGGTGTCAGCCTTGACATTTACAGAGGCGATACGCTTGGGATAATCGGGCAAAACGGAGCCGGCAAATCCACTTTGCTAAAGCTGCTTTCAAGAGTGACGGCTCCGACAAAGGGCACCATATCATATAACGGGCGCATTTCAAGCATGCTTGAAGTCGGCACAGGTTTCCATCCGGAGCTTACCGGACGGGAAAATGTTTATTTAAATGGCGCCATACTTGGCATGAACAAGGCGGAAATAGACAGGAAGTTTGACGAGATCGTCGATTTTGCCGAGCTGTCCCAGTTTATTGACACGCCAATCAAAAGATATTCATCGGGTATGTATGTAAAGCTTGCGTTTTCCGTTTCCGCCCACCTTGACGCCGACATACTCATTATGGATGAAGTTCTTGCGGTGGGCGATGTCAGGTTTCAACAGAAGTGCCTTCAAAAGATGGGCGCCGTGGCGTCAAACGAGGGCAGGACAGTTCTTTACGTCAGCCATAATATGGCGACAATACGTCAGCTTTGCAACAGGTGCGCAGTCCTTGAAAAGGGTCTGCTTAAATACGACGGGGACGTCGCGTCCGGCATCGAGGCTTATCTTAGCAATCAGGACACGGATCAGAAGGTGTTCAACGACCTTTCGGACGCAGTCCGCCCCGACTTCAAATACGGAGGGCGCAGCGTGCTGAAAAGCCTTGAGCTTATAGGCAAGGAAAACAACTATTTTGTCAACGATGAAAAGGTTTCGTTTCTTTTGGAAATCGAAAACCGTGAGGACACAGACGAGCTTCATCTTCAATTTTCCGTTAAAAGCATGGACGAAATAACTGTGGCGACATTTCTTTCACCCGATGTTTTTTCTGTTAAAAAGGACACAATAACACGCCTTAAAGTCACGCTTGATATTTCCGAAATCGTCTCAGGCAGCTACAAGATGGAGATTGTCGTTGCCAAGGCAAACCACATATGCAACTTTGTTCATTATGACAAGATTAGCGCCGCGCTTTGTTTTACAAAAGAGCTTCCCACCGACACGTCTTATACGCTGGCATGGAAGACACAAAAATTTGGCTACATACAAAACAAAAAAATTACCATAGAAAAGGTTTAAGCAGATTGAAAAGCGGACTGAACAGCGATTTTAATTTAGTCCGCTTTAAGAAATAAGGGACACGGCGCAAAAGACAAAGATTTTCAGAGAAATTGCGCCTTAATCAAGGGCTTCGTGCGGAAATCGGCTCAACCGGATATGCCGTGCCGCTGTGCTTGCCCCCAAAACATTTCGACAAGCTTTGAAAGGAATGACTGATATGAAAAAGATTAAAAACGGATGTAAATGGGCGCTCGTTGTGCCGTCAAGCATGGGTGTTCGCATTTGCCCGCCGGACGGTCAAACTGTCGAATCGGGAGAAATATTTAAAATGCAGGTGACGAGCGCGGAGACTAATGTGGCAAGCATATCCTCATATCTCGGACTGCCTGTGAAGGTTTTGACCGCATTCGTAAAGGACAGCCCGATAGCCTCTCTGATTAAGAAAAACCTGCGTTCACGCGGGATGGATTATGAAGGCCCCGAGGTTTTGCAGGGCGGCCCGTGGGGATATCGCCACCAGTTCAACATAGCGGACAGCGGCTTCGGCTCAAGAGGTCCGAGGGTTCAAAACGACCGCGCCGGAGAAGTGGGCAGGACGCTCAACATAAAAGATTTTGACATTGAGCGGATTTTTGGCGACGAGGGAGCCGCCATGCTTCATCTTTCCGGACTGATAGCCGCGCTTTCACCGGAAACGGGCAGGTTTTGTCTTGAGTTGGCGCGCGCAGCCAAAAAACACGGCACGTTAGTTTCTTTTGATCTTAACTTCCGCGCGACCTTTTGGAAGGGCAGGGAGACGGAGCTTCACGAGATTTTCAGCGAGATAGCGTCTATATCGGATGTTCTCATAGGCAACGAGGAGGATTACCAGCTCTGCCTGAAGATAAAAGGACCCGACGCGGGCGGAAAAGGTGTTTCCGCCAAAATAGACAGCTTCAAAAAAATGATAGAAAATGTCCAAAGCTCTTATCCGAACGTCTCTGTTTTTGCGACGACACTTCGTGAGGTGATTGACGCGAACAAGCATATGTGGGGCGCGATTATGCTAAGTGAAGGCAAGTGGCAGGAGGTTGAGCCGCGTGAGATACATGTGCTTGACAGAATCGGCGGCGGGGATGGCTTTGTCGGAGGGCTGCTTTATGCGATACTCCGCGGCTGGGAGCCGGAAAAGTGGCTTCAATTCGGTTGGGCGAGCGGCGCCCTTGCGACGACATTCCTGACAGATTACGCGCAGCCCGCCGATGAGGAAATGGTGTGGAGCGTGTGGAGCGGCAACGCGCGAGTCAGAAGATAGCGCCTTTGCCGTTTGCCTTTTGCAATCAGCACGGCAAACGGCGGCGATTAAGTTAAAACTTCATTAAATTTTTAAGTTTGCTGTTGACACGCTTTAACGGCAGGTATAAAATATTATATGAATAGCGGCAAACGCATAAGGAAGGGGATGAGCCCGATAAACGAACAAGTCAAAAAGCCGATAATATCCGCGCGGGGCTTGTTTAAGGGCTTCAAGATGGGCAGCGAGGTTGTCGTCGCCCTGCGAAACATAAACCTCGACATTAACCCCGGAGAGATTTGCTGTGTGTTCGGGGCGTCGGGTTCCGGCAAAAGCACGCTCCTCAACATGCTTGCCGGGATGGATCCGCCAAGCCGCGGGGAAGTGATTGTGGACGGCTTAAAGATTACGTCAATGGGCGAAAACGAGCTTGCGGCGTTCCGCCAAAGGAATATCGGCTTTGTTTTCCAATCTTACAACCTTATGTCCACACTTACGGCAGTCGAAAATGTCGCGCTGCCCCTGACCTTTCGCGGCGTGGACAAAAGGTCTCGAGAGTCGGCCGCTGTTTCAGTGCTTCGCGCCGTCGGCCTCGGCGACAGGCTTAGCCACTACCCCGCCCAAATGTCAGGCGGTCAGCAGCAGCGGACAGGCATTGCCCGCGCGTTTGTGTCAAAGCCCAAGATTATTTTTGCCGACGAGCCGACAGGCAACCTTGACACAAGGACAGCCGGAGACATAATGCGCATGATGGTGGGATTTACACGAAAAAACAATGAAACACTCATACTTGTGACGCACAACCCGGAGCTGGCGTCGTGCGCCGACAGGATAATAACGCTTGTCGATGGGGAAATAACCTCTGACAAACAAACAGGTCACAATTTAAAAGAGGGGATTAGGCAATGAAAATTTTAAAAAGGCGTATTATCTCTTTGGTTTTGGCGGTAATGCTTGTATCGGTGTTGGCGCCGTCTTTTTTTATTTCGGCTTCGGCGGGCGACACCATCATAACGGGATACGGCACAAGCAAGGCAAAGATTTATGAAAACGACACGGTTAATATCACTGTTTACCTTAAAAGCTTAAGTCTCAAAAGCGGCGCGGATGTCGCAAAAGCGTCGGATATTGACATCACACGCCGAGTCGACAGCTTTTACGGCGGCGGCGAGCCTGTCGTTTCCGTTACGTCCGCCAACGGCAGCCTGCTGACATACAAGATTGTTTTTCCCGCCGTCAGCTATAGGGGCGTCGGAGACACATTCAGCTTCATAGTTACATATAACGAAAACGCGTCAGAATCCGAAACGCTTGAGCTTGCCGCTTCCGAATGCGTTCCGTCAAGTGAAACGACAGCGGCGGAAACGACCGCAGCGGAAACGACCGCAGCGGAAACGATGCCGCCTTGGGAAACAACGACACGCGAGAGCATAACAGAGCCTGAAAAGCCCACAAAGGAACAAGCCGCGCCGTTGGTGGCGATAACACGCAGCGCTTTCCCAAAAGAAATCAAGCCCGGAATGGAATTTAACCTTAACGTAATAATCAAAAACACGGGCAGTCCTTATACGATATCGACGGGCGCAGTCTCTTTCGAGCCAAGCGAGGGGCTTGAGTTAAACGAGAATTCTTCATCAAAGAGCATTTCAGACATTCGCGCCAACAGCTCAAAGACAGTTACGGTAAAGCTAAGGGCGGTCAAGTCTGTCGAAAATTCATCTCAAAGCGTAAACGTCAGCTTCAGGTACTATTATCAGTCGGGTGAGGGCGCTGTTATGGACACCTCAAGCGAAAAGATAATAATCCCGATAGCCGTTTCAGATTCCAAAACGACAACAGAATCCGCGGCAAAGGCGACTCCCAACATCATCGTATCCAAATATGACTACGGCGGGAAGCCCATAGCCGCGGGAAGCAGCTTCAACCTTGAGCTTTCATTCCGCAACACAAGCAAGTCGCTCAAGGTGGAAAACCTTGTAATGTCAGTCGAGACGGGCGAGGGTCTTTCGATAGCCTCGTCGTCAAACACTTATTATTATGATTCTATAGCCGCGGGCAAAAGTGAGTCACGCGGAATAAAGATGAACGTAACCGCTAACGCTCTTTCCGGAGGGAGCGTTGTTGACATATCCTTCAGATATGAATATGTCGACAACGGAACGCGCGGCAGCGGCTCGTCAAACGAGCGTCTTTATGTTCCCGTCTATCTGCCCGACAGATTTATCATAACAGCCCCCGACACAATTTACGCCGTCGCAAACGAGGAGCTGTCTTTGTCGCTGCCCTATGTCAACAAGAGCAAAGGTGCGGTTAACAATGTCGAGGCTGAGCTGATTTTTGACGAAGCCGACGGCTTTTGCGAGTTCCCCAAGATGAATCTCGGCAACTTTGAGCCGGGCAAAAGCGGAACAATAGACCTTTTTATAACTCCCAACACGGCTGAAACAATGACAGTGACCGTTTTAGTATCATACGAAACTGAATCGGGTGAGCTGAAAAAGGTCAGCGTTCCGCTGACCTTCACGCCTGATGAGGGCATGATGGACGACCCGGGATTTATGGAGCCGGACTTTCCGACGGACATCGGAGAAAGCTCTGGAAAGCTAAAGTTTATCATAATAGCCGCCGTCGTCATAGCGGCGATAGTCGTATTTATTGTTCTTCGTCGCCGCAAAAAGAAAAAGTCAAAGATAGAGATTTCATCTGACTTTGACTGGAATATGCCGCAGCCGGCGGAGACAGCCGGCAATTCATCTGACAGGAATGAGACAAAAACATGAGGCAGATTGACCTTTTGAAAATGTGCTGGGACAATCTTTTCCGCCGAAAGGCGCGGACATTCCTCTCTGTGCTTGGCGTTGTAATCGGCTGCTGCTCAATAATGATAATGTTGTCTATCGGCGTCGGCATGACAGCTTCACAGACTGCGTGGATAGAAGAAATGGGCGACTTGACAGTCATTGAGGTCTACCCGATGTACGGGATGATGGGGGACACGACTATGAAGTTAAACGACAGCGCCGTCAGTTCAATGAAAGCGCTCGAAAACGTCAAATTTGTCGCGCCGAAGCTTGACACCGGCGGCATATGGTTCAGCATTTACGCGGGAGCAAACAAGCGATATCAGATATCTTATGCCCCGATTATCGGATATGACCCGGAGGTCATGGAGGAGATGGGATATGAGATTACAGACGGCGTGCTTCCGACAAAAAGCGAAACGGCGCTTATGGGGCAATACTTTGAATATATGCTGATGGACACGCGCCGCCCCGACGGCAAAAATATGATAGACTACTATCAATATCTTTACGATATGAACGGCAACGAATCAGACGGCAGCAATATGCCCGAACCATATATGCGCCTTAAGGACAAGGAGCTTACGTTTGAAGTGACTGACGAAAATCAAAACACCGTATACTCAAAAACTGTTAAGATTTCCGGCAAGGTCTCGGAAGATTACGCGAAGGGTTATGAAACCTCAAGCGGGCTTATAATGCGCAAGGACGACCTTTTGCAGATGGTGACGGCGGCGACAAAAGCGCTCGGTCAAAAATTAGTTGAAACCGAATACAGCGGGATAACAGTCAAGGTCAGCGACGTGTCGCTTGTCAGCGAGGTGGAGCAGCAGATACGCGATATGGGCTACCAAACGAGCAGCATGGAGAGTATGCGCGAGTCCGCCCGCAAAGAGATGGCGGTGGTTCAGCTCGTATTGGGCGGCATAGGCGCCGTAAGCCTTTTTGTCGCGGCGATAGGCATAACAAACACGATGATAATGTCTGTTTCAGAGCGCACAAAGGAGATAGGCATAATGAAGGCGATAGGGTGCTATGTGCGCGACATACGCAAGGTTTTTTTGGCCGAGGCCGGATTCATAGGTCTTCTCGGAGGTGTCATAGGCGCGGTGCTGAGCTTCCTGGTGGCGTGTGTTATCAACTACATATCAGGGAGCAGCTCGATGATGGGCGACCCGGAGCAGTCGCTGTATGAGATGCTGTTCACATCCTCGACGCGGCTTTCTGTCATTCCGCTTTGGCTGCTCACCTTCGGGCTTGCGTTTTCAATACTTGTCGGTCTTGTTTCGGGGTTTTATCCGGCCAATAAGGCGGTAAGGATTTCCGCGCTTGAGGCAATGAAAAACGAATAACAATGCCCTTTTATTTTCACTCTTTTCAAAAACTTAACTTCTCCGCGCCGTTCGGCATATACTGTGTTGACAACAGCAAGAGGGGGGTTAAAGATGGACAAATGGCTGAAAAGCTTGAAAACAAACACACCGCAGGAGGGCTTTGAACTGGCTATCACATTGTCGCAGATGGGCGTAAAATACACTCAGCCGTCTGAAAGGGTGCGCAAAAGATTGCGCCCCATATATTCAAACAACGCCGGCAACCTAATATCTGCCTCACATGTAATCGCCGTAAACTTTCGGACGGTAGCCGCCGCAAATAACTACTGGCAGTAACAGGCGCATTTCAAAGCAATCTCCGCCCTCCCTTTTGGCAGACGCTGTTCGGCGTCTCCTTCATAAAAGGCAAAGCGGCGCGAGACGGATACAAAAAAATATATCGGATATCAGAGGTGTTGAATTGGACAGGATGCCAAAAATAATATCGTCCGTATTGATATCAATGTGCTTGATATGCGGGGTTTTTATGCTGTATTTCGGAATTTCCGGCACAGTCAAATTAAACGGCTCGTCAAAAAATTATGTTGCGGTAACAGGATACCTTTCCGGATACAACTTATCCTCCACAGGCGGCTATGACGCGGACATAAACAAGACGACAAGCGACACATACAGTCTCGTTTACAGCTACACAGTTGACGGATGGGAATACTATGTGCAAACAGATTACGCAACAAGCTTTGTTCCTCAAATAGGAAGTGAAAAGGAGATAAGATATAACCCGGACAATCCGGAAGAAGCAATAATTGTCGGCACCAACTCAAACAACGTTTTAATATTTGCGGGAGCGTTATTTACTGTTGTTCCGTTGTTTATCATTTTTGGGATTCTGGCTTCCGAGCGACGGTCATTAAGGATTTCAGCAAAAATGGTTGAAACGGCAATAGGCATCATTTTCTCGGCTGCGGGTTACGGCGCAATGTGCATAATTACGGGCAAACGCTCAATCAAAGGGTTTTATGAGTTTTTTCATTCTTCATTTAAATTGCCTTTATTGATTCCCGTCGTGTTAATATTAATCGGAATTTATATGCTTATTAAAGCTTTATTTCTTGAAAAAGGCGCAGAACAATAATTAATCGTGGAACAAAACCGGAGCGGCGAAGAAATATTTCTTCGCCGCTCCGTAAATTTATATGTCAAGCTGCCTCCCATTTTAGGAGAGGTGGCACGCGACAGCGTGACGGAGAGGTTTCTGAGGGTGCCTCTCCTCTTAGGAGAGGTGGCTCCGCTTTAGCGGAGTCGGAGAGGTTTTTTGCGGGAGATGTTGTGGAAAGACCTCCCTCTCAGTCACTTCGTGACAGCTCTCCCAGAGGGAGAGCCACGGGTGAGGGAGAGCCACAGCGGTGGGAGAGGTGTCACGCGCAAGCGTGACGGAGAGGTTTCTGAGGGTGCCTCTCCTTATAGGAGAGGTGGCTCCGCTTTAGCGGAGTCGGAGAGGTTCGGAGGGTTGCCTCTCCATATAGCAGGTTCTGCATAACCGAATTCGGAAATGGTTTGTTTCAGTGAAGTGTGCAAATCATCGTTTTGCGGATAGCGTCCCATTCGTTCATATTCCTTAAAGATTTCTGCATTGTTTGCATGCGTTCACACATTAACCCTTCGTCACTGTATGTTTCTTCAGATAATTTTGCGTAATTTGAAAAGCATGCAAATACGTTTTCGCCGGACTTACATTCCGGGCAGTCCGTTTGTGACATGCCGAGCATTTTTTCTGCTTGATTTTGGCTTAGGCGCAACCCCGAATTAAACCTTTATGGCATACAACCCCACAATTTTATAAGATAATCTGAAACAGGCTGCAATCGTCCTTGAAAACGCGCTGACACTCACCTTTTTCCCGAAATACCGAGAATATAATCAGACGACACACCGTAATACTTGCACAGTTTAATGAGATGCCGTATGGGCAATTCGTTCGCTCCGCGCTCATATCGAGCGTACATAGTCTGTGACGTGCCGAGTATTTTTGCGATTTCAGCCTGAGTTTTGTCCGCGTCCTCCCTAAGGTCGCGTATGATTCGTACATAACGCATACATATACTTCCCTGTTGAATAACCTGAATTGATATAAAAATTACACCAAATAAAATATTATCATAATAAACATATTTACTATTGACTTTAGTAAAGATGTTTACTATAATGTTCTCACAGGGTATTCCAATTCTTTCATGTTGTATGCAAATCGATAAAAGACAGCAGATAAAATCAAATTACCGTTTGTGTCGGGCTGATTTATTTTTACAGGCTGTCATTCCGGCATCACGCAAACACAGGTGTAAAGAAGGCTTTTTAAAAATGTAAGCGATTCACCCACCCTTTTTGATTTGCCATATAGGTGAAACGTATAATAAAAGGAGTTGTTTTAAAAAATGAAAAAGGTATTTACATAGGTCGGAAGGTTGCTGATGGTTTGCTCAAAAAGTCAACAACGATAGTACGGAAATCAACGGTGTTTTGATGGAGATATCTGTCTAAATAACGTTTTAATAATAATGTCGGTGGGACTTGCATGAAAGATAGCGGAACTATAACCAATTGTACGAAATAAAAGGGGTGTGGTTGGAGATAATTTGTTAGTCAAAGTTTTCAGAATTGAATCAAACAGGAGGGTAAAAATTGAGAAATCGCATTGTTAAGACTATCAGCTTATTATTGGTAAGTTTTATGTTTTTGTCACTGTTGCCGTTTTCAGGAGCCGCGGCAGACCGGTTTAATTTAGACGGACAAGTCCTTTCAAACGAATATCTGGCAATATCAGTCGATCCCGAATTTGGGTGCTATACAATTGGCACTACCGGGGGGAATCCGGATATTAATACGGATAATAATAAAAAAATGCTATACGGTTATCCGGACACGGGCACTTCATATACAACAGTAGTTATTAACGGTAATGTGAACATATACGGAAACGGTGGTTTCACTCAATCCCCGGAGTTTAATACTTCATCGGGAAACAACATATCTGTAGCGTCATACGGAAATATTGTTGTAAAGCAAATACTCCAAATCGTGCAGAATAACTCAACAAACAGAAAAGACGTTGTCGAGATAAAGTATGAAATTAAAAACACCGGAACGTCCCCTGCTACGATTGGCACAAGAATAATGCTGGATACTATGCTTGGAGACAATGACCATGCTCCGTTTAGGATTCCCGATATAGGCGCGGTAACCACGCAAACAGAATTTACCGGAAATAATATACCGCAATACTGGCAGGCATTCGACAGCTTGACAGACCCCAAGGTCGTGGCTCAAGGCTCGTTTTTACGCTCAAGCGCAAACAAACCTGACAAGGTGCAATTTACAAACTGGTCAAATGTTTTTAACACAGCGTGGAACTGCCCCGTTAATACCGGCTCAGCAAACGGCGACAGTGCCGTTACAGTTACATGGAACGAAAAAGCGCTTGCCGCGGGCGAAACAAGAACATATACGACCCATTATGGATTGAGCGAGTTGGTGCAGGACGTCAGGCCGCCTCTTGCGATAAGCTTATATGGCGACAGCACGATATATGTTGAAAACGGCCAATATTCGCCAAATCCGATAAATATTACGGCATATTTGCAAAATATCGGTAATGGAAACGCCACTAACGCATATGCGCGGATTGAATGCTCGGGCAACTTAACGCTCAGCGAAGGACAGCCTAACAGGTTTGATTTAGGTACTGTGGCTCCCGGCGAAGTTATTCAAAGCAGTTGGTCGGTGATTATCGGACATGTTTTACAGGAGACTTCAGCAACAATAACTGTCATTGTTGGTGCAGACGGTTTGGAAGAAAAAAGCCTGAGCAAACAAATCATAACACCGGTAATACCAATAGAAACAGACATAGCATCAATCAAGATTACTGTCGGCACAGTAAAAATGCGCTATAAGGACACATATGAGTTAAGGACAATTATTTATCCGCGTGAAACAACTGACACAGTCGTTTTTGCTTCATCTGATGAAAAGGTTGTCACTGTTGACGACAAAGGCGTTTTGACTTCTGTCGGAAGAGGTTTTGCGACAATCACCGCAACCACGTCGGATGGAACACGCTCTGATACCTGTGAGGTAGAAGTTTTCTACGCCTGGTGGCAGTGGTTGATAGCAATCCTTCTGTTCGGGTGGATTTGGTATTGACGCTCGGCACACTTTTCAAAGCACTTTAAAAACATAAGAAAAAACACGGAGCGGTGAAGATATGTTTCTTCACGCTCCGTGTTTTATTGTCAGATCTCCTCTCCATTAGGAGAGGTGGCACGCGTCAGCGTGACGGAGAGGTTTCGGAGGGTCGCCTCTCCTCTTAGGAGAGGTGGCTCCGCTTTAGCGGAGTCGGAGAGGTTCTTGTTGGAAAGTTTATGACG
>JAAYIY010000029.1 GCA_012523185.1 Clostridiales bacterium | reverse complement strand
CGCACAGGTCAGTATGTGCCCGAAACCGTAGGCGAGATTGTGCGCTGCATATACGAAAGCCTTGCGATGAAATACAGGCAGACATTTGAAAAAATTAAAAGCTGCACAGGCAAGGACTACGAAGTCATACACGTTATCGGAGGCGGTGTGAAGGACACGCTTCTTTGCGGCATGACCGCAAGCTCATGCGAGCGCGCTGTGATGGCTGGCCCTATTGAGGCGACTGTATTCGGCAACATTTCAGTCGGTCTGCTTGCGTCGGGCGCAGTTAAAAGCATCGCGCAGGCGCGGGAGATAGTCAAAAAAAGCGACACGATTAAAGAATACACGCCCGGCAACACAGAGGAATGGAGAAAGGCGTATGAAAAGTTTCTTTGTGTTACGGGGCAAAACTTATAATTTTACATTTTTATGAAGCGAAAGGAAGTTGCGTTATGTCAACAAGAGCAAGAATCGGCATAAGACCAATCATTGACGGCAGATGGGGCGGCATCCGCGAGGGGCTTGAGGCAAAGACCGCGGCCATGGCAAACGCCGCCAAGGAGCTTATCGAGAGCAGTGTGCGCTACTCCGACGGCGCGCCTGTCGAGTGCGTCATATCGCCCTGCACGATAGGAGGCGGCGCGGAGGCGGCAAAATGCGCCGAATATTTCTCAACAAGGAATGTTTGCGCGACGCTTTCCGTCACGCCCTGCTGGTGCTACGGCAGCGAAACAATGGACATAGACCCTAACACAATAAAGGCGGTTTGGGGATTTAACGGCACTGAGCGCCCCGGCGCCGTCTACCTTGCCGCGGTTATGGCGGCTCACGCCCAGAGGGGCTTGCCTGCGTTTTCAATTTACGGCAGGGACGTGCAGGATATTGAGGACAACTCCATTCCTTCCGACGTAAAAGAAAAAATCCTCAGCTTTGCCCGCTGCGCCGCGGCTGTCGGTCAAATAAAGGGCAAATCATATGTCGGCTTAGGCTCCGTATCAATGGGAATAGCCGGGTCATATTGCGACGCGCAGTTTATGCAGGACTATTTCGGCATTCGCTCTGAGTGGGTTGATATGACAGAAATTATCCGCCGCGTTGAATACGGCATATACGACGAGGAAGAATATCAAAAGGCGCTTGCCTGGGTCAAGTCAAAATGTCCCGAGGGCATGGATGTAAACACAGAGCCGCATGACCGCGCAAGCAAGGACAGCGAGTGGGAGTTTTGCGTAAAGATGACGCTTGTCTGCCGCGATATTCTGCTTGGCAACGAAAAGCTCAAAAATGTCAAGCCAAACAAAATTTCGTCAAAGCGCAGCGGCCCCAAAGACGGCTGGCATGAGGAAGCGCTCGGCAGAAACGCTATCCTCGGCGGCTTCCAAGGTCAGAGGATGTGGACCGACTTCATGCCAAACGCCGACTTCACAGAGGCAATCCTCAACACAAGCTTTGACTGGAACGGCAAAAAAGAGCCGTTGACTTTTGCCACCGAAAACGACGGACTTAACGGTCTTTCAATGCTGCTCGGCAAAATGCTGACAGGAACCGCCGGCATTTTCGCGGACGTCAGGACATATTGGAGCCCCGACGCCGTCGAACGCGTCGCCGGCAGGCGCCCCGAGGGCAGGGCGACCAGCGGATTTATCCACCTTATAAATTCCGGCGCCGCCGCGCTTGACGCAACAGCCACGCAAAAGGACAAAGACGGCAATCCCGTAATCAAGCCATGGTGGGATGTCGACGAAAAGGACATAGAGGCAATGCTTGCCGCGACGGACTGGTGCCCGGCAAACAATCAATACTTCAGAGGCGGCGGTTTTTCCTCACATTTCAAGACAATGGCGGAGATACCTGTCACAATGATAAGGCTCAACATCGTCAAGGGCTTAGGTCCGATGCTCCAGATAGCAGAGGGTCACACCGTAACGCTTCCCGATGACATGCATAAAAAGCTCGACATGAGGACCGACCCGACTTGGCCGACGACATGGTTTGCTCCCCGCGTCACAGGCAGCGGCGCTTTTGCCGATGTTTATTCTGTCATGGCAAACTGGGGCGCGAATCACGGCTCTTTGACTTACGGTCACATCGGCAGCGACCTCATAACGCTTGCGAGCATGCTGCGCATACCTGTCGCGATGCACAATGTCGATGAATGCCGCTTTTTCCGCCCGCAGGCCTGGGCGGCATTTGGCACAAAGGATTATGAAAGCGCCGATTACAGGGCGTGCGGGACATACGGTCCGCTTTACAAATAAAAACAACAGAAATAAATAGGTTCTCGGAGGCCGACTTTTTCTCGACCTCCGAAAGCTTTTTTCGGAGGGATAAAAAGCTTGAATTTTAAAGAAAGTCCGTTCATGTATTTAATTGCGGCCGGCGTAATATCATTTGTTTTGGCACAATCGGCATTTTTCCTTGTTAAAGCCTGGAAGCAGGGCAAAAAAATCGGCATAGACACAAAAGTGATGCGCGACACAATCTCCTCAAGCTCGCTGTTCACGATAGCTCCGGCAATCGCGATAGTCGCGACTGTTTTAACTCTTGCATACTCTCTCGGGTTTATTTTGCCGTGGATAAGGCTTTCCGTAATCGGCAACATCACTTACGAAGCAACGGCGGCCGAGGCGGCGCTTAACGCGTTTGACGCAAACCTTTCTCAGCCGATAGACAATGTAAAAACCTTTGCGGCGATTGCGTGGGTGATGACGATAGGCAGCGTTTTCCCGCTGATAATTATGCCGATTTTCCTCAAAAGGCTTCAAGGCAAAGTCGGCGTCGCCGCCAACAAAAACGCAAAATGGACGGACGCCATGTCCGCCGCCGCGTTCATAGGACTTATTTCAGCATTCATAGCAAGGTCTGTCGCGGGAGCGGGGAAAAGGGACGTCGTCGGCGACGGCGCGGGTGTTTTATCTGTCATAACTCTTGCTGTGTCCATTGCAAGCATGATGCTCCTGCGTTGGATTTGCGTCAAGTTCAGGCTTGTGCGCTTAGAGCCGTTTGCAATGCCTGCCGCCATGCTAAGCGGCATGGCCGCCGCTATGCTTTTTGCCCGCATATTGCCGGAGAGCATAGCGTTTCTTGAGTGGAGGGGTTGACAAAATGAAAAAGACATATTATGACAAGGTTCATTTATGGGGCAGGATATCGTCCGTGACGGCGCTTTTCGTCATGCTTTCTGTGCCGTTGTTTATATGCCTGCGCTACGACGCTTGGCCGCCCATTCAAGGAGTGATTAAAGGTCTGGCTGCTGTTCTGCCTCTTTATTGGGCGACTGCCGTTATCGAGGTTGTGTGTTACGCGCCGATGCTGGGGGCGGGCGGGATGTATCTTTCTTTTGTGACCGGCAACATTTCAAACCTGAAGCTGCCGTGCGCCCTTTCGGCAATGGAAAGCTCAAAAGTGAAGCCGAACACTGAGGAAGGCGAGATAATCACGACAATAGCCGTCGCGACGTCCGCCATAGTCACAACAATTATAATTGCCGCGGGGGTTGTGCTTTTCACTCCGATATTGCCGTGCATCACTGAAAAGGATTCTGTTTTCGCCCCGGCGTTTCAGCAGGTTTTGCCCGCGCTTTTCGGCGCGATAGGCGCCGGATATTTTGTGAAGCATTGGAAGATATCGGTGCTTCCGATAATCATAGGAATCGTAATTCTTTTAGCCGCTCCGTCAACCGCTGTCGGTCTGCTGATTCCTTTCACTGTCGTTGTATCGCTTGCCGGTGCGCACATAATGTACAAAAAAGGGATACTGTAAAATTCGCGTGTTCTGAAAGTAGCGCATGAAATCATAATCATGTTTTATGTTTCGGGGTATAATATATTGGCGGACGGACAAGCCGCAAGGCGACTGCAAGCCAAAAGGAGAGTACGGTATGCGAAAAATCACAGATATGAAGCTGCTGACAGGCATATTTATATGCGCCGGATTTTCTGCCGTTATAACAGGAGCCATAATTTTTTTTGCGCACCTGTACACGGCAAGGCAGGAGATGCGCACAGAGGCTTTAGACACCGTAAAGCTGTCAACAATCGCCGGGATTGAGGACAAAAGCGACATAGAGCTTTGCGCGCACAGAGGCTTTTCCGCCATAGCGCCCGAAAACACCGTCGCCGCTATTACGGCTGCCGGTGAAGCGGGATTTGAGTGCGCCGAATTCGACGTTCAGGAAACATCAGACGGCATAATTGTGCTGATGCACGACAAAAAGATAAACAGGATGACTGACGGCAGAGGGTTTGTCGCGCGTCTCACATTTAAAGAGCTGCTTGAGTTCGACATTGACAACGGCGCAAACGTCAAAAAGCACGAAACTTTAAAAATACCGACATTAAATCAGGCGCTGACAGCTTGCGGCGACTACGGAATTACGCCGGTCATTGAGCTGAAAAGTGTCAGCGCCGACGGCATAATGAAAATATCGGAGGAGGTTTCAGACTTTGACTTTGAAAAGGTCATAGTCTCCTCGTTTGACAGGCGTAAGCTTGAAGCGTTTCGCAAAACAAACAAAGACGCCGAGCTTTGGCTGCTTAGCTCAAAGCTCGACGCCGATGATGTGGATTTTTGTGCTGAAAACGAGGGATTTGTGCTGTCGTTTAATGCTGCGGCGGTAAAGGATACCGCTGTCATAAAAGAGCTTTTTAATAAGGGTATCAGCTTGTCGTGCTGGACAGTCAACGATTCCGAAACCTTGAAGGCGTTTTACGACTGCGGCGTGAGGCGCTTCACGACCGACAACATCTTGCCTTTAAAGGCTAACCAATCAGAGTCATAAAATCAAACGGCGAACATCTGTCCGAATGCAGAACAATATTTGAAGTGTCATAAAGAGCAAGCTGCACACGCTGTGCCTCAAGCTGATAGTCGACTATCCACACAAACTCCTTGTTCGTGCGGCTGCTGATGCTAATGTATGAATCTTTTCCCGTGATGGTTTCTCCGCTGTCAAAAGACACGACGGGGGAAAGCATCTCCTCGATTTTATAGTCCATCCAGTTATACATGAGCGCCTGTGTGCTAAGCGACAAAATCTGAGTTTTTGTATAGTTAGTCCTGACAAAGGGCAGCAGGTTGTTAAGCACGTTGTTTATCTGACCGGCCGACGCGTTTCGTGATTTGTTCAAAATGGCTTCAATTATCCTTCGCTGTCGCGCCGTCCTGCTTATATCGCCGTCTGAATCGCAGTAGCGTATCCTTGAAAGCACAAGCGCCTCGTTGCCGTTAAGTGTGACGTCCTTTCCGAATTTAACGGTGTGGCGTGTCGTTCGGTTGATGAACTTTGCCTCATATTGCTTGACTTCAAGAGTGATGCCGCCGAGCGCGTCTATTATTTTCGGAAAAGTCGAAAAGTCGACACAAATATATTTGTCAATCTTGATTTTATAGTTATTTTCGATTGTTTTGACGAGAGTCGTCGGCCCGCCGAGGCTGTATGCCGCGTTGACCTTATAAAAGCGATCGTTCCCGCCAAGGTCTATGTGTGTGTATGAGTCCCTCATCAGCGACAGGAGGGTTATGGTGTCCTTCCGCTTGTTGAGCGACAAAAGGATGACGGCATCGGCCCTGCCGCCGTCGATTGTGCCGTCCTCGGAGTCGATTCCGCACAGCAGGCAGTTGATGACATTTTTGTTGTGCAGCTTTTCGCCTTTATTTTCAGCCCACTTTTTCAGCCAGTCGTTCAATGAAGCGGCGTCAGTGACGTCGTGAACAGGCTCAAAGTTGAGATTGCCCTCATTGTCAAAAAATGATTCGTTGTTATATCTTTTTGTGCCGCTTTCATCACTGTCTATTTTTATAAGATTGAGCTTGTTTCCAATCACGGTGCCGATAAAAACAGATGTGCCGAAAATGGCACACATTATTACTGCGAGCAGAGAATAAATGATCCCGTTTTTAAAACTTGATCTTTTTTTCTTTCGCTTCTTTTTTTGCTTTACGGACTGTTTGCTTTTTCCCATTTTACACCTTTACATTTCAATTATGGCACGACAACACTATTATTGCCGGAAAACTGTTACAATACAGACAAAAAGAATTAATCAATCGCAAACTTCAAGCTTAAATACAACGGCTTCCTTGAAAAACCAATCGGTTTTTTCTGCGGAAGCCGCTTTTGACATATAAGGCAACACCGCGCAATGAGCGGCTGAAGCCTTTGTTGCATGCTTGCTTGCATCTTTTCCGTCATATCGCCCAAAAATGCTCGGCAATACACAAAGTATTGCCTGTGATTTTTAGACAATCTGACGAAAAATCTGACGGCGCAATCGCACAACAATCATTGTGCGGTGTTGCCCTAATTGTTTTTTGGTTCAATCTTGCCGTAACGTGCGGCGGAGGAATTGTCAGAACGCGGTGGGCGACTCGGCGTCGTGGTCTGCGGCTTTTTATCTCTCGGACCGCCCCTGTCCCTGTTGTAACCGCCGCCTCTGCCGCGCCCTCCTCTGTCGTCCCTGCTGTTGTATCCGCCGGACTGCCTGTATTTGTCTGTCGGCGTGATGACGACTCTGCGGTCGGAGTCCGAGCCGACAGAGTGGGAATCAACTCCCTCCACTTCCTGTATGGCAGTGTGGATTACTCTGCGCTCATAAGGATTCATCGGGTCAAGCGAAATGTTTCTGCCGTATTTCTTAACCTTTGCCGCGCTTTTTCTTGCAAGCTCCTTTAGCGTTTCTTCGCGCTTTTCGCGGTAGCTGCCAATGTTTATTGACACTCGTTTGTAGCTTTCCTCATCCTTATTTATGATAAGGCGTGTGAGGTACTGAATGGCGTCAAGCGTCTCACCTCTGCGTCCTATAACCGTGCCTTGATCGTTGCCGCAGTCAAGCTGTATCTGGACGGTGCCTTCAACCTCCTCCGACTCAATCTTAACATCGGGAATTCCCATTGCATGTAAAATGGATGTTATATATTCCTCTGCCGCCGCAAACCTTGAAACATTATAAAATGCCCTGACCTGCGCGGGGCTTCCGCCAAAAAGACCGAATGTTTTCTTTTTTCCTTCGTCAATTATTTCATGCTCCACCATTATGTCGTCGGGAGCGTTGAGCTGAGCTTTAGCGTTTTCAAAAGCTTCTTCCACGGTACTGCCCGTGCCTATTGCTTCCTTTATCAAAAAAGACACCACCTAATATTATTTGTTCTTTATCTGCGCCGCGCGCTTTAAATTTTCTTCCTTTGAACGGCGCTGTATCGTTTCCTCAACAAGTATTTTCGCGAGCATTTTCTTGGGATTGTGCGTTAAATTGAGGACGACTGTCTGCAAAAACGCAAAGAGGTTTGAAGCGGTCCAATAAATGCCGATACCCACGGGAAACTGAAATGTGAAATACAGCGAAAAAAGCGGCATACCGAATGTCATGCAGCCCATTGTCGGATTTTTTGCCATTTCGGGATTTGTTTGCTTTTGTTTGAAAAACATAAATATGCTGCTTGCCAACGACGAAACGGCGGAGGCTATCGGTATTGCCCAAAGTTTGTTGAAATGGCTCATGGACGGGATCTGTCCCAACTGAAAGCCTAAAAAACTAAAATCAAAATTTTGTATCTTGCTGAATGTCTCGGCCGACACGACGCCTTGGAATTTGTCGATGTTCTCAATAACTAAAAGCTGAACGGTGCGGCCTGTGTTTTTTGCAAGCTCAAGGAGCTTTGGGGCGGCGTCCGTAAGCGCCGTCACTTCGACCTCGGGAATCTGAAGGACATATTTGAGAGGCTTGTAAATCACGCCTATCAGTCCGTAAATAATCGGGAGCTGCAAGAGCAGCGGAAGACAGCCGACATTCATCGGATTATGCCCCTCGCGGGCATAAAGGTTTTGTGTTTCTTCCTGAATCTTCTTTTGGTCTCCGGCATACTGCGCTTGAATCTTCTTGACCTTTGTCTGCATCCTCTGAGTTTTCGCCGTTCCCTTTTGTTGTGTGATGGATGTCGGGAACATCAAAAGCCTTGCGATGAAGGTGAAGATAATCAAAGACAGACCGTAATTGTTGACAGCCTGATAAATTTCCCTAAGGACAAAACCGAATATGGAGTAAAAATATGACATTAAATATCCTCCGCGGAACAGAGAACGAAATCCCGCCCTCCGATAAATCCTCTATTTTGTTTTCTTCGGCGGCACCGGGTCGTAACCGCCGGGGAAAAGCACGTTGCATTTAAGAATCCGCCGCAATGCAAGCAACGCGCCTTTAAAGGCGCCGTGTGTGTTTATGGCTTCTATCGCGTATTGAGAGCAGGTTGGATAATATCTGCACATTGGAGGAAACAAACGCGAAATATGTTTCCTGTAAAAAGTTATAGCCTTAGTGGCAAACCTTTTCATAAGCTAAGGCCTTTCCGCGGATGTGTTGATTATGCCGAGAGCGCAAAGAAGCTTGAACATATCCTTTTCTACTTCGTGGCTTTTCATTTTAAGAACCTTTGAACGGGCGACAAAAACAATATCCCAACTTCCGGCGCAAAGAGGGGAAAGGTGCCTGTATGCCTCCTTGATGACCCGTCTGCATCGGTTTCTTTCGACAGCGCCGCCGAGCTTTTTGCCCGTTGTGATGCCGACGCGGCAAAGGCCCGCACGGTTTTTGACGCGATATGCGACTAAAGAGGGGCAAGCCTTTGATTTGCCGCGCGAGTAGGCTCGGCGGAAGTCGTTGTTTTGTGTTATCGAAACTATATCGGACAAAGCTATCATCCTGTTCGGATATTAATAGGAAAGTTGTTTCCTGCCCTTTGCCCTTCGGCGCGCAAGGATTTTGCGGCCGTGCCTGTCGGACATCCTCTTGCGAAAGCCATGCACCCTGTTGCGATGGCGCTTTTTAGGCTGATATGTCCTTTTCATCCTGCGGATCCTCCTTTAATTATTCGTTGGTGTAGGGCAGGAGAGCGATATGCCGCGCGCGCTTGATAGCGGTGGTGAGCTTGCGCTGATGAGCGGCGCAGGTGCCCGTCACGCGGCGGGGAAGTATCTTTGCCCTGTCGGAAACATACTTGTGGAGCTTGCTGATGTCCTTGTAGTCGATGTACTCCACCTTATCAACGCAGAAAGAGCAAACCTTTCTGCGCCCTTTTCTGTTGCCGGATCTTCTGTCTGCTTTATCATAAGCCATAATCTAAGATTTACCTCCTTAAAAAATCAAAACGGAAGCTCGTCGTCGTCCTGTATGTCGCTGAAATCCCCGACGCTGCCCGTCGAATAAGAGGGCGCCGCCTGGCGGGATGCCGGGTCGCCGCCGCGGTCGCCCGCGGTGCTCGACTCGGCTCTTGAGCCTGTGAAGCTGACGTTGTCCGCGACGATTTCGACGGCAGTCCTTTTGTTGCCGTTTTTGTCCTCATAATTGCGGACTTGGATAGAACCCTGAACAGCAATCATGGAACCCTTGCGAAAATATTTTGTGACAAATTCCGCTGTCTGACGCCACGCAACGACGTCAATAAAATCTGTTTGGCGCTCCTCGCCGGGCTTAACATAGCTGCGGTCAACCGCAACCCTGAAAGAAGTGACTGAAAGCCCCGTCGTGGTGGTGCGCAGCTCCGGGTCGGCGACAAGCCTGCCCATTATAATCGCACAGTTAAGCATCTGAAAACCCTCCTTACTCCGTTTTGATTACAAGCGAGCGTAAAACACCCTCGGTGATTTTTACTATCCGCTCAAGCTCGGCAGGGAAGTCGGGACCGCTTGCGAACCTTAACAGAATGTAATAGCCCTCTGTCTCGTCATTGATAGGGTAAGCAAGACGACGCTTGCCCCACTCGTCAATACTTTCAAGCGCACCGTTTTCCTCCACAAGAGACTTGAACTTTTCGGTCAGAGCCTGGACACTTTCGTCGCCGCCGGCGACTGAAAAAACTAAAATGGACTCGTAACTGTTGTTTGCTGACATTTTTAAGCACCTCCTTTTGGTCTATGGCCGCGGTTGTCCGCGGCAAGGAAAGGCAGTTTAACTTAGTATTTCTGCCCAATTTCGCCATGAAAAATCAAAGCGACAAGTTATTATTATATCAGATTCAAGTGAAAAGTCAAGCATTTAAAAATGAAATTTAAGTGAAAGGTGTGTAAAATGAACCTCAAATGAAGGACAAATTGCAGTCCTGACCGACAGCCGCACATTTATCTGTTATAACTTAAACGCGGGCTGCGTATTAAGCCGCGGATTTAAAGATAAAATGTTAAACCGGGCGTTAAACCGCGGATTGTATGCAAAACCTGTTGACATAGGCGCCTGATGCTTTATAATGTATTTCGCAGCAACGTGAAAGGATTTTTGAATGGATTACATTGAACATTCTGTTAAGGTGGAAAAAAGGTCGCGGCGGATAAAGTTTGCGGCAGCCGCCGCCATGCTCGCCGTCGCGGCGCTGATTGCGGCAGGGGTCTTTTGGGGCGGAGACGGAAACAGGAGCGGAGCGGACAGGGAAGGCACGACCGGGGCAGGCGAAGCAGGCAAAAGTGAAGTGACCGCCGAGATAAGCTACGACAGCCAAATCGGTGAGCTTTCGGAAAGCGAAAGCAAATCATCCGCTTCAAAAACGACAGGGCGGGAAGAATCCGCCGCCTTGCCGACAGAAGAAACAACATATGCTTACGCATATGCCGGCTTCAGCCCCGCAATCGCTAATGTAGACATTGACGAATGGTGGCTTATTCTTGTCAACAGGGACAACATACTTCCCGATGATTTTTCCGTAAGCCTTGCGGAAGCCGCGCCCGGCACAGGTGTAAACCTTGACGAACGAGTGGCGCCTCACTATGCAAAAATGTATTCTGCCGCCCTCTCAAAGGGAATAAAGCTGACGCCGCTGTCGGGTCACAGGCGCATCTCGACACAAAAGAAAAACTTTGAAAATAAGATTTTGTATTATAGAAACATGGGGTACGGCAAGGCGGAGGCGACGCAGCTTGCGGCAAAAATAATCTTGCCCCCCGGCACAAGCGAACACAACGCGGGCTTGGCGATGGACATTTGCAGCCTTGACGTGAGCTTTGAAAAGTCAAATGAATTTAAGTGGCTTTCGGAAAACGCGGCCGATTACGGATTTATACTTAGATATCCGAAAGACAAGACGGACATCACAAAAATAACATATGAGCCTTGGCATTGGCGATATGTCGGGGTTAAGGACGCAAAAAAAATCAAAGCCCTCGGAGTGTGCCTTGAAGAATATCTTGACATGTAATTAAGGCAACACCGCACAATGATTGTTGTGCGATTGCGCCGTGTTGCCTTAAGGCGGACTAATCTCTGTCGGACATGTTTTTGCCTGTGATGACGACGGCAAAAGTCATCAGTATGATCTTAATATCAAAAAGAAAAGTGCGGCGCATGACATATTCTCTGTCATACTCCGCCTTTTCCTCGTCGGATATAAGATCGCGCCCCAAAACCTGCGCCCATCCCGTCACGCCGGGCGGCACTGAATATACGCCGTATTTCAAGCGCAGATTTCGTATGTCATCCTCCTCGGGAATAAGAGGGCGAGGGCCGACGAAGCTCATCGTGCCCTCAAAGATATTAATCAGCTGCGGAAGCTCGTCCAGGCTTGTCTTTCTCAAAAAACGCCCGAATTTTGTGACGCAGCTGCCGTATTCGGACAGCTCTTTTTTTGCGACGTTGCGAGTGCCTGTTTTCATTGTGCGAAATTTTCTGACTTTAAAAAGACAGTTGTCTTTCCCGACTCTGTCCTGCTTAAAAACGACAGGTCTGCCGTCGCTGACAAGGATAATCAAGGATATGACCGCTGCAAGCGGGGAAAGCAGCAGCAGTGCTATTGCGCTGAAAATCAAATCAAATATACGTTTCAAGTACGACCACCCGTAGAATAAAAATTAGGACAACACCGCGCAATGAGCGGCTGAAGCCTTTGTTGCACGCTTGCTTGCATCTTTTCCGTCATATCGCCCAAAAATGCTCGGCAATACAAAAAGTATTGCCTGCGTTTTTTAGACAATCTGACGGTGCAATCGCACAACAATCATTGTGCGGTGTTGCCTTAAAAAGACGAGGGCATATAGTCCGACATAAGCACCGCGCGCGCGGGCGCGCCCTCAAGACCGCCGAGGCGTATCGGCGCCGCCATCAAAAAGTAATTGCCCGGTTCCGCGCGGCTTAAATCAAGGCCTTCAAGTATCGCGATGCCTTTTGAGAGAAACGCCTTGTGCGGCCTTATCTGGTTTCCGCGGCAGCCCACGGAGCAAGCGTCGGTGCCGATGAGCTTCAGACCGAGTGCGGCGGCTTCCTCCGCCGCGCTGTCCATAAAGTAAGCGCCGCCCTTTATCAGTATGCGCCGTGTGTTTCGCGGAAAGCGCTTGTTGACAAGCTCGCCCGTGATGGGGGAGGTCTTAACCTCAATGACGGCGCACGGACCGAAAAACACGTCGAGCGGATATTCGTCCACGGAGAAGCCGCCCTCAATAAAATGAAGCGGAGCATCGACATGTGTTCCTGTGTGAACGCATGAATAAATCGCCGAAAGGTTGCAGTCGGAGTCGTCCCCGATTGTGCGAACCCTTTCGACCGACGGCTCGGGGTCTCCGGGGTAGACGGGAGTGTTAAGCATATCGCGTGAAATGTCTATCAGCTTCAATGTTTTTCTCCTTCCGCACAGCCTCGGCGCTGTTTTATTCTTTTTGACTTAGGGCAACACCGCACAATGATTGTTGTGCGATATGGCGGAAAAGATGCAAGCAAGCATGCAACAAAGGCTTCAGCCGCTCGTTGCGCGGTGTTGCCCTAGATTATTAAGCGACTCCATTTTGAGGTAGGCGTTTATAAAGCCGTCGATGCCGCCGTCCATTACAGAGTTGATATTGCCGACTTCAAACCCGGTGCGGTGATCCTTTGCAAGCGTGTAAGGCATAAAGACATAAGAGCGGATTTGGCTTCCCCAGCCGATCTCTTTTTGAACGCCTTTTATGTCCTCGATTTTATCAAGATGTTCACGCTCTTTGATTTCGATTAGCTTGGACTTGAGCATACGGAGAGCAACCTCGCGGTTTTGGTGCTGGCTGCGCTCAACTTGCGACGACGTCACAAGGCCTGTCGGGATATGGGTTATGCGGATGGCCGACGACGTTTTGTTAACCTTTTGACCGCCCGCCCCGCTTGCGCGGAATGCGTCGATTTTGAGGTCGTCAGGATTGATGTTGACCTCTATCGTGTCGTCTATTTCCGGCATGACCTCAAGCGACGCGAACGAAGTGTGCCGCCGCCCCGACGCGTCGAACGGAGAAACGCGCACAAGCCTGTGTACGCCCGACTCGCTGCGCAGGTAGCCGTAAGCGTTTTCACCCTCAATGAGAAGCACCGCGGACTTAAGCCCCGCCTCGTCGCCGTCAAGAAAATCTATCATGGAGCATTTAAAGCCCTTGCTTTCGCCCCAACGCATATACATCCGCACAAGCATCTGCGCCCAGTCCTGAGCCTCGGTGCCGCCGGCGCCCGCGTGAAAAGTCAGAATGGCGTTATTAGAGTCGTATTCGCCTGTCAGCATTGTGCTGAGTGTGTGCCTTTCAAGCTCGGCGATAAACTCGTCAACATTGTCGCGGCATTCCTGAAAAAGCTCAAGGTCGCCCTCCTCGTCGGAAAGCTCTATCATCATCTCAATGTCGTCAAAGCTGTTTTTAAGCGACTCATAAGCGGCAATCCTGTCCTTAAGCCTGCTAATCCGGCGAAGCACCTTTTGAGAGCTGTCGAGATCGTTCCAAAAATCGCCCGCCGCTGTCTTTTCTTCAAGCGCCGCAATCTCTTTTTGCATTTCGTCAAGACCGAGCGCCTCCTTCAGCTCACGGAGCTTGTCGCTGTATCCGAGAAGCTCAAGCCTCAATTCTTCAAATTGTATCATACTGTTAGTTTTCAATCCTCCCAAGTTTATCACAAGGTTATTATATAAAATAAATTGATAAATGTAAAGGAACTTTTTACACATTGTTTACATATGGCGTAAAATAATGATTGAATTTCAGAGAAGAAACAGATATAATCAATTTGTATAATTATTATGACGCAAGTCGGAAACGGTGAATTTATGCTGTATGAAAAAGTGGCCTGCCCGGTGTGCGGCGGTGATTTCAGCGCGGGCGACGATGTTGTCGTCTGCCCCGAATGCGGCACCCCGCACCACAGGGAGTGCTGGGAAAATGTCGGCAGGTGCGTAAACGAAAGTCTCCACGGGGAAGATTTCGCCTGGGCAGCGCCAAGGGACGCGGTCGGCAAAAGCGGGGAAGGGGAGCCTGCCGACACAAAAGATGAGACGGCAATCGTGTGTCGGAACTGCGGAGCAGATTGCCCGCCGGACACGCTCGTCTGCCCCGAGTGCGGCACAAGCCTCGGAGCGGCGGGAAGGGTTTTTTACGGTGCGGGGCAGGGACCGAGCCGGGACAGCAACATATTTATGAAAGGTGTCATGACCGACCCCGACGAAGAAATCGACGGTATAAAGGCGCGGGAGGCCGCCGCATATGTTCAAATGAGAGCGGGGAGATATATCCCGAGGTTTGTCGAGATGTCAAGAAAGGACAAAAAGCTTAGCTGGAACTGGGCGGGATTTTTCATGTCTCCGCACTGGTTTTTTTACAGAAAAATTTACAAGGCGGGCATCCTTTTTCTAAGCCTGACGTGTATCGCGCTTTTGTTCGCTTCAATTCCGCTGAAAAACGCGTTTATAGACTACAAAAACCTGATGAGCGACTACATCGAACTAACAAATATGACGACATACGACGAGCTTTTATCAGACTATAACGAGTTTGTCGGCAATTACGGCAATTTGCCGGAAAAAGAGCGCGCCGAGCTGGAAAAGGTGCAAAAGGAAGTTGTTTTGTACGGCGCTTTGTTTATCGGCTCATATTTTATTCCGAACTTTTTCGCGGCTCTTTACGGCGACTATATATATAAAAGCAAGATGGTTAAAGAAATAAAATCAATGCGCGGCTACGCAAAAAACGACAAAACCTTTCTAATGCTTGCGATGCGGCGCGGCGGCGTTTCGTTTGTTTCCGCGCTCGGATGTTTTCTGCTGCTCGAAACTTTAAGCCGTATGATAACCGTATATTTCGGCGGCGTGTGACATTTGCGCTAAAATTTTGAAATAACTGAAAGGACATAACACCATGAAAATAAAAAAGGCGATAATACCGGCCGCGGGGCTTGGAACGAGAGTTCTTCCGGCGTCAAAGGCAGTTCCAAAGGAAATGCTCAACATAGTCGACAAGCCGGCAATCCAATACCTTGTCGAGGAGGCGGCCGCGGCGGGGATTGAGGATATCCTTATAATAACGAACAGGGGCAAGGGTGTGATAGAGGACCATTTCGACCATGCCTTTGAGCTTGAAAAAAACCTTGAGGGAAATGAAGAAAAAAAAGAGCTTCTTAAAAGCATCAAAGAAGTTGCGAATCTTGCGAACATATATTTCATCAGGCAAAAGGTCACAAAGGGGCTCGGACATGCCATTCTTTGCGGAAAGTCCTTTGTCGGGAACGAACCGTTCGCGGTTCTTTACGGCGACGATGTTATAATTTCCGACGACCCTGTCACGGCACAGCTATGCCGCGTGTATGAGGAATTCGGCTGCGGCACTGTCGGCGTCAACGAATGCTCCGTTGAAGCGGTGAAAAAATACTGCACGCTTGATGTTTCGCCGCTAAAGGACAATGTCATGCGCGTTCATAACATCATCGAAAAACCGAAGGAAGACCAGATATTATCGCTTTACGCCATACTCGGCAGAGTTGTTTTGCCTCCCGAGGTTTTCGGGCTGCTTGAGGAAGGTCTGAAGCTGCTGGAGTCAGGCGAGTTTTATTTGACCGACGCGCTGGCGCAGCTTGGCAAGGAAGGCAAGCTGACGGCCGTTGATTTTGTCGGAAAACGTTACGATATGGGGAATAAACTCGGAATTATGATGGCAAACTGCGAGGTGGCGCTCTGTCATCCGGAAATCGGCGCGGATTTTAAAGAGTATGTCAAACGCCTTGCTCTCACGCTTGATTAAGGGCGGTGAGCGTAAAAGTCGGGCGGCATTGATTTCATTAACCTCTTTGGGCATTATCACTAAAAAACATGGTGAAAATTTGTTAAAATAAAAAAACAAATTGGGTAAAAATGCTTGCCAAGACTTGATGTTCATGCTATAATAATGATGCAATAAGTTGGATTGCTGTATTGCCATGCTTAATAGCAATCTTAAACAAATGCGCACGGCTTATCAAATCCGTGCAAACAATCAAAGGGGGGGGTACCCCACATCAATCAGTTAGGAGGAAAAAACAATGGGTTTCAAGGAAATTGTCTCCTTCATAATGTCACTGCTTATGACACTTATGAGCACCTTTTTCCCGGGCTTATTCCAGGACAAGACAATCGGAATAACAAACGGCGACTGGCTCACCCTTGTCGTGACAGAGTTCGGCATGGAAGAAGACACTTACAGTGAATCTCCGTACTACACTTGCGTCCCTGCGGACAACGAATATTTCGCTGTCGTGCAGATTGCGTTCGAGTGGGGGATCATCCTTGCGGGTGAAATCAAAAACATCAACGATTACGCCACAAACGATTTCATCTCTAAGACACTGTCAAGAGTAGCGACCGGAGTTTCCATTACCGGCCTGAATCTCCCGGAGGGCAAGAGCAAGGCAAGCATGGCAGACGCCATAAAGGCGCTTCAGGCAGTGCATGAATTGTGGGCTAACAGGGAACCGGATGTGGCAAATGCCGACTTTGTCGCCGTGGCAGGCGTGACGGATCTTTCCGACATTCCGTACATTGTCGATGGTGGCAGGCTGATTTACGCCGCCGAGAAATTTAATGTTGCGGTTGGCGGCAAGTTCATCGCGGGCGCGAACGATTTTAACATCACCGGCGCGGCATACAAGGTTCTTGCGGTTGTGAAAGAAGACGGTCTTGCGTATGTTGACGTTGAGAAGGTCGAGCTCGAGCAGGCTGTTCAGTCAATCGATTTCGAGGGCAACGTAGTTCCCGACTTCTCCAAGGCCGAAATGAGAGACAACAAGGGCGATATCATCCAGCAAGGCACCGTTGACGACACAGAGGCTGCGCCCTCTGCCGAAGATGTCAGCGTTGTCAGTGATGCCATTGACAAGGCAAAGGGAGCGATAAACGACTTCCTTGCCAATCCGAAGGTAAGCTTTAGCATAAAGGGCTTTAAGGTCAAGCTTGCCGCGGACAACGTGGACTATAAGGACAAGAGCGTCGCCAGGATCGATTTAAGCATCGGCGGCAACGTTGTTGACGGAGTCTATGTCGAAAAGGCATATTCACTCACAAACATCAGCTATGATACAAAGTATGACGCAAACCTTGCGAGACTCAAGATTAACGAAGCGTATCTCATCATGAACTATGACCTCACGGAGACGACAGTGCTGCGCGGTTCTTATGCGGCGTCCGTAGTCCCCGATGAAGACATAGAGTTTGACGAAGGCGCTGACTTCCTTTCAAAGCTTAAGACAAGCCTCGGCAATCTTTCGCTTGTAAAGGGCGGCGGAATTGAAGTACCCGTATTCTCATACACAATTCCGATAGGCACAACTGGTCTCACAATCGACATGACCATTTCTCTTTCGATCTCCGCTTGCGGCAGGATTGAGATTATTGTCAAGTCAAACGAAGTAAAAGGCTATGAAATCATCAACAACAAGGGCAGATATATCTCCGAGTCCACCATCCTTGACAGATACTACAACATCCAGGGCGATTTCCAGGTAGTGTTGGGCATCAACGTTTACCTTTCGTTCCTTGGCATCAAGATAGTTGACGTCGGGTTCCAGGGCGGTATCGGCGCTTATGTCTACACAAGAATTTACAATATCATGACTCACTACTCAGAGCAAGCCGATGTCGCATATGACGTCGTAATCGAAGCCGTCTCAGGCATGCCAAATCTCGACGAATTGAGGATCTGCACAGCAATTCAGCTATACGGCATCCTAAGATTCTCAGTCGGCGAGAAGAGCATAATCAGCAAGATCGGACTTTCCAAGACTTGGACGATTTATGACAGAAGCAACGCTGTCTTTGCAGAGCTCTATTTGGTTGACGGCAGGATAGTTGACCTCCTTGAGTATGAGAATGCCTGTATCTAAACATCAACTGATTTAAGTTAACAGCAAATCATGCTGCGGCTTCCGTAGAGATACGGAAGCCGCAGCGCAATTTTGAACTTTTTTTCACCAAAGGATCACATACTGTGACTTTCGGCAGTTTTTTTGACGCTTATTTAGTCAAAAGTGCTTTCAACAGCTTTATGACTTTTTAACAAAAGGTATGAGCAAAGAAAAAACACAGCTCGGTTTTTGTGACAGAGCTGTGTTTGGCGCAGATTTATGCCATGTGATTATGGACGGTATGACTATTTCACCTTTGAGATATATTGGCAGTAGGCGTATATGTTTTGAATCTTTTTTGCCTCAACGCCGTCAACAATAATAATCGGCTGTGTGCTTGACGGTGTTTTATAAAGCTTAAAGACAATTGCGTCCTGCCCCGGTCTCATATTGCGAATATTTTTATATGTATACTGCCTTTGTTTCATGCCGAGATAATTAAACATAATCAACTCAAGCTCGTTTCGCGTGAAGCACTTGATGACGTCGTCGCCGTGCGAGTCAATTATCTCGCGCGCCTCGTCAAAAGACAGATTCATAACCTTATATTCGCCCTCGTTTAACAGTGATATCATTTCACTATTATCAAAAAGAAGCAACGGGCGGTCAGAAAGTCCCATGATATAACCCCCTAATAAATTAATCAACCCACAGCACTGCAACACTATTCTATCATTTGCGCAGTATCGTGTCAATAAAAAGATAGTTGCATTTCTCATAGGGGCGGGGTTATAATCTCAAATATATGAAAGGTGGTGCGCAAAATGATAAGCACTGTGAATGTCGGACTGCAATACGGCGGGCGCGAGCTTTTTAAAGCTGTGGACACAAAATTTACCAAGGGAAATTGTTACGGTCTTATAGGCGCAAACGGCGCCGGCAAATCGACTTTCCTCAAAATTTTGTCGGGAGAAATTGAGCATCAAAAAGGCGAGGTGATAGTCACACCCGGGGAAAGAATATCAGTTTTGAAGCAAAATCATTTTGAATTTGATGAATATAACGTGATTCGCACTGTTTTGATGGGCAATGCGAGGCTTTGCGATATAATGGACGAAAAGGAGTCCATATATTCCAAGGAGGATTTTTCGGAGGAGGACGGCATACGCGTCAGCGTGCTTGAGGAGGAATTTGCCGAAATGGGCGGCTGGAGCGCCGAAAGCGACGCGGAGATACTTTTAAACGGTTTAGGCGTGACAAATGAGAACCACGACCTGCTGATGAGCGAGTTGCCGAACGAGCTGAAGGTCAAGGTGCTGCTGGCACAGGCGATTTTCGGCAATCCCGACATATTGCTGATGGACGAGCCGACAAACCACCTTGATGTCGAGGCTGTCGCGTGGCTTGAAGAATTTTTAATTGATTTAAACAGCACCATAATTGTTGTTTCGCACGACAGGCATTTTCTTAACAAGGTCTGCACACACATTGTTGATATCGACTTCGGCAAAATAACAATGTATGTCGGGAACTATGATTTTTGGTCCGAATATACACAGATGGCGCAAAGGCAGCAAAAAGAACAAAACAAAAAGTCCGAGGCAAAAGCCAAGGAGCTGCAAGAATTTATAGCGCGCTTCAGCGCCAACGCCTCAAAATCAAGGCAGGCGACAAGCAGAAAGAAGATGCTTGACAGCCTTGTTATTGAGGATATGCCTGTTTCGTCAAGGCGTTTTCCATATGTAGCGTTTAAGCCCGACAGGGAGATAGGAAACGAGGCCTTGACAGTCGAGGGAATCAGCAAGACTGTCGGCGGGCGCAAAGTCCTTGACAATGTCAGTTTTGTTGTCAAGCCGCGCGAAAAGGTTGCGTTTGTCGGAACTGACTCGCTCGCGAAAACAACCCTTTTTCAAATACTTTGCGGCGAGGAGCAGCCTGACGAGGGGAGCTTCAAGTGGGGCGTCACGACGTCATTGTCATACTTCCCAAACGACAATTCAAAGTTTTTTGACGGCTGCAACGACTCGCTTATCGACTGGCTTCGCCGTCACTCTGACTTGGTGTTTGAAACAGACGTGCGCAGCTGGCTTGGGAGGATGCTTTTTTCCGGAGATGAAGCGACAAAAAAGGCAAGCGTCCTTTCCGGTGGCGAACGCGTGCGCTGTATGCTGTGCAAGATGATGCTGTCGGGCGCAAACGTGCTTGTTTTTGACGAGCCGACAAGCCATCTTGACCTTGAATCAATAGCCTCCCTGAACAGCGGAATGTCGAAGTTTCCCGAGGTCATATTGTTTACATCCCGTGACCGTCAGCTTGTCCAAACAACGGCAAGCAGAATAATCGACGTCACGCCCGGCAGCTTTTATGATAAAGAGATAAGCTATGACGAATATCTTGAAGAAATCAAAGAAAACGATAAAAGCTAACGCCGCCGCAAATCCGCAAGACTTGATTTGCGACGGCGAGATGCTCCGGTGAGATGCTCCGGTGAGAGATAATTTTAATTGACAATCGGCGTGTTTTGAGTTAAATTATTAAAGGTATATAAAAATTGTTTGAAAGGAATGAACGGCAATGACAAAGAAGTCCGTCCTCAAGATGTTTTGCGCTGTCGCTCTTGTCTTGATTTGCGCGTCAGCTTTCGTAAGCTGCACACCGAAAACAAACGAAAATGGGGAGAGCGAGCCGACGGGCATAAGCGGGACTCCGCGTGTCGCCGTGACAATGGAAAACGGCGGCAGCTTTGTAATCGAGCTTTATCCCGAGTTTGCCCCCAAAACTGTGGAAAACTTCATGAAGCTTGTAAAAGAAGGGTTTTATGACGGCTTGACTTTTCACCGTGTCATAGACGGCTTTATGGCGCAAGGCGGGGACCCGAATGGCAACGGCTCCGGAGGCTCCGATGAAAAGATTTTCGGTGAATTCAGCAGAAATGGATTTGTGCAAAACACACTGTCGCACACAAGAGGCGTGGTGTCAATGGCGCGCAGCCCGGAGTCCTTTGACTCCGCATCGTCACAGTTTTTCATATGCTACACAGACGAATGCTCGTCGCTTGACGGTCAATACGCAGCTTTCGGAAAAGTTGTGGAGGGAATGGATACGGTAGACGCCTTCCTTAATTATGAGCGCGCGATTGGGATGGACGGCAACATGTCGTCGCCCGTTGAGCCGATAGTTATAAAAGACGCCAAAGTCGTCACGGACGCCGACTGAAAATCAGTCAAGCACAAATTGGCCTGTGTAAAGGCTGTAATATTTTCCGTGCAGCGCAATCAGCTCCTCATGATTTCCCTGTTCGATGATTTTACCGTGTTCAAGCACCATAATTTTGTCTGAATTGCGCACAGTCGAAAGCCTGTGCGCAATTACAAACACAGTCCTGTTTTCCATCAGCTTATCCATTCCCTTTTCGATGAGCCTTTCAGTCCTTGTGTCTATTGAGCTTGTCGCCTCGTCAAGAACAAGAACAGGCGGGTTCGCGACTGCCGCCCTTGCAATCGACAGCAATTGCCGCTGCCCTTGGCTGATGTTTGCCCCGTCGCCCGAAAGGATTGTGTCATAGCCGTCGGGCAGTTTTTCGATAAACCGATGCGCGTTTGCAAGCTTTGCGGCGGCGACTATTTCCTCGTCCGTCGCGTCAAGCTTGCCATAGGCGATATTGTCCCTGACAGTGCCGGTGAACAGGCGCGTGTCCTGAAGAACCATGGCAAGAGAGCGGCGGAGGTCGCTCTTTTTTATTTTTTTGACATTTATGCCGTCATAGCGTATCTTGCCTTCGGCTATATCGTAAAATCTGTTCAAAAGATTTGTAATCGTGGTCTTGCCCGCGCCTGTCGAGCCGACAAAAGCAATCTTTTCGCCGCTTTCCGCTTTGAGGGTTATGTCGCTCAAAACAGTGTTTTCGCCATCGTAATCAAATGTCACGCCCTCAAAAACAATTTCGCCGCGAAGCTCCGTGTAAGTCACGTTTCCGCCTTTGGTGTGAGGATGCTTCCAAGCCCACATTCCTGTATAGTCGGCTGATTCCTTTATATTTCCGTCGCCGTCCCTTAAGGCGTTCACAAGCGTGACATAGCCGTCGTCCTCCTCTGGAGGCAAATCAATAATCGCGAAGATCCTTTCAGCTCCCGCAAGCGCTGAAAGGAAGTTGTTAAACTGCTGTGAAACCATTGTCAGCGGCTGGAAGAATTGGCGTGTATATTGCAGGAAAGACACAAGCGCGCCAAGACTAAGCGACGCGCCGATGCCGAAAATACCGCCTTTGACAATGATTGCGGCGCCGACGATTGATGTGATTGCGTAATTCACATATGAAATATTGTTCATGATGGGCATGAGAATGTTTGCGTAGGTATGGGCGTTTGTGGCGGCTTTTCTGTATTGTTCGTTAAGCTCCGCAAACCCCTCCATTGTTCGGCGCTCACGGCAAAAAACCTTTACGACCTTTTGCCCCTCGACAAGCTCCTCAATATATCCGTTGACCTTGCCTATCACTTCCTGCTGACTTCTGAAATAAGAAGCGCTGCGCTTGCCGATAAACTTTATTATGTTCACAACAACGAACATAAGGGCGATTACAAGAACTGTCAGAGCCGGGCTGAGGACAAGCATCATCACAAAAACTCCGGCGACTGAAACAGCGGACGTTATCATCTGCGGCATTCCCTGCGTCATGGCCTCGCGAAGTGTGTCAACGTCGCTCGAAAAACGGCTCATCACCTCGCCGTGCGTGTGCTTGTCAAAGAAACTTATCGGCAAGTCCTGCAAATGCTCAAAAAGGTCACGGCGGATGTTGTTGAGTGTCGATTGCGACAGATTCAGCATCAAGCGTGCGTAAATATATTGCGAAACAACACCGAGAGCAAAAATGATTGACATGAAGAAAATCAGCGGCGCGATTTGAGACATTACGCCGTCGGCGCTGCCGGCGCTTACGGCATCCGAAACAATGTTTATAACAGGCTTAAGAAAATATGTGCCCGCGACAGCGGAGCCGGAGCTGAAAATGACAAGCACGGCGATAAGCAAAAACAGAAGCTTGTTTTTTATCAGATAGCCGAGCAGACGGCGGAATATCTCGCGCGCGTTATCGGGCTTTTCAAAGCCGCGCCTGCCCTTTGGCGGACCTGGCTGCCCCTTTTGCGCATTGTGGGAAAAGCTTTTGTCTTCACCTTTCAATCTTCGTCACTCCCTTCAAGCTGTGAGACATAAACCTCTTTGTAGATTTCGCTCGTTTTGAGAAGCTCCGAATGCGTGCCTATCGAGTCGATTTTACCGTTGTCCAGCACGACTATCCTGTCGGCGCTTTCAATAGAATGTATCCTTTGGGCGATTATTATTGTCGTCATGCCTGAACGAAACTTTTTAAGTCCCTCTCGTATTTTTGAGTCTGTGTGTGTGTCAACGGCGCTTGTGCTGTCGTCAAGTATGAGTATTTTTGGCTTTTTGAGCAGCGCTCGCGCAATGCAAAGGCGCTGTTTTTGTCCGCCTGAGACATTCACGCCGCCCTGCCCCAATTCCGTGGCGTAGCCATGTGTGAATTCGCTCACAAAATTGTCGGCTTGAGCGATTTCAGACACTTTTCTTAGCTCGTCAAGTGAGGCGTTTTCGTCGCCCCAGCGCAGGTTTTGCTCGATGGTTCCGGAAAATAACAGGTTTTTCTGAAGTGTCATCGAAACCGACTGCCGCAGGTTTTCCAAGGTGTAATCTTTGACGTGACGCCCTCCGACAATCACCTCGCCCTCGTCCGCGTCATAAAGCCGCGGTATCAGCTGCACGAGAGAAGTTTTTGAGGACCCTGTTCCGCCTATTATACCAATCGTTTCGCCGGAGGATATCGAAAGATTTATGTTTTCAAGTATATATTTGCCGTCGCCATATTTAAAATATATGTTTTTGAACTCAACGCTGCCGTCCGCAACCTCAAGCGACGGGTCGGCTCCTTTGTCGGAAATGTCAGGGACCTCGTCTATTATTTCGCAAAGCCTTGTTATCGAGGCCCTTGATATGACGGACATTACAAAAACGACGGAGAGCATCATGAGTGACATGAGAATTTGTGTTATATATGATATAAATGAGGCAAGCTCGCCAACCTTCATTTGGTCACCGAGAATCAGCCTGCTGCCGAACCACAGCACGGCGACAATGCATGAATACATCATAAACATCATGAAAGGGCTTGCGACAGTCATCAGCTTTTCGGCGTTGACAGAAGCTTTTTTAAGGTCGTCGTTAGAATCCTTAAACTTTTCTTTTTCAAACTTGGAGCGGACATAAGCCTTGACAACGCGTATGGCGATGAGATTTTCCTGAACAGATGAGTTGAACTTGTCGTATTTTTCAAACATGACTTTAAAGCGCGGAAACGCTATCCCGCCGAACAGCGCCATGACGACTGCCATGAGCGGGACGACGGCAAAGAATACGGCGGCAAGCTTGCTGTTTATCCGCGTGGCGTATGTGACTGCCGAAACAAGCATGAGCGGCGCGCGTATAAACATCCGCAGCGACATCATGAAAGTGTTTTGCACCATGTTTATGTCGGTCGTCAGCCTTGTTATAAGCGATGCCGTGCTGAATTTGTCGGTGTTGGAAAAAGAAAAGTCTTGTATCTTGCCGAAAACACCTTTCCTGACCTCGCTGCCGAACCCTATCCCCGCGACGGCGGCAAACCTTGCGGCAAGCGCGCCACAGACAAGCGAAATTAAAGCCATGACCACCATCACAAGCCCGTTGCTGTATATGGCGGAAATGTCCTGCCGCATGATGCCGTAGTCGACAATCTTTGCCATTGTGAATGGAATGCGCACCTCCATCATGACTTCACAGACAATAAAAAGAGGGCTTAAAATCGCGTAAGGAATATATTTTTTTGAATATGGAAGGAGTTTTTTAATCATCTTTGTCTTGTTCTCCTTTATCGCTTTTGCCGCTCGGCGCCAAACACGCGCAATCGCAAACACCCGAGCAGCGCGTAAGGTTTTCTATGAGCCTGTCAAGATATCCGTTCAGCTGCTTTGCCTCGTCGTCTGAAAACCCGGCAAGCAGACAGTCGTTAATCTTTTTGAACGCGTCCTGAAGGACTTTGTCGCGCTCTTTTCCAAGCTCGGTGATAAAAATCTTGTTGCGCCGCAGGTCGGAGCTGTCTGTGCGCCTGTCTATCAGCCCCGCTTTTTGCATCCTTCTCAAGCTGACTGCGACGGAGGCGGGAGACACATGCAAAAACTCCGCAAGCTCCGCCTGGGTGCAGTTTTTGTGGCTTTGAAGATAGCCGAGAATGGGCGGCTGCCCCGGATAAGTTTTTACGTCGGGTATCATGCTGAAAATGAGATATCGGTGAAGCGTGTGAAGCTTGCCCAACCGAGCGGAGGTCGCCTTAAAATCCATGTCACGCAGCATCCTTTCAGCCGACAGGGCATTAAGATTGTCGCCTGCGGCAGGTAAAGTTAAACGGTTGATAATCAAACGTTTAACAATGATAATGTCAATAGCATACAGCAACAAAATGTTTTTGTCAACAAAAATTATTTCAGCTTGGAGTTTTGATTTTAAAGCTGCGGCAAAAGCCGTTAATTCTGAGGTTTAGTTTTTTTAATCTATTTTCATAATAGCTATTTTGTTTTTATAAATATTGTGATATAATCATAATATTGTGTCAAATCTATTATTAACAGAAGGGATAAATGGCTATGGCAAAGGGATTGTCAGTGCTGACAGGGGCGACCGGGCATATCGGCTACGCTCTCCTTAAAGAGCTTGAAAGCAACGACGAAAATGTTCGCATTTTAATCAGAAAAGACCCGGGTATATTTGAGGGTTTCAGGTGTGAAAAAAGTTACGGCGACGTGACTGATTTGGAGTCTCTTGAAAAAGCGTTTCAAGGCGCCGACACAGTTTATCATCTGGCGGGGATAATAGACATTAATTCGGGAAACGACGGCATGGTTTGGGATGTAAACTTAGGCGGCACAAAGAATGTCGTCGACGCCTGCAAAAGGTGCGGGGTCAGGCGGCTTGTTTACGCTTCGTCAGTCGACGCGATTCCACCGCTGCCGGGCAACGAATTAATGACTGAAATAAGCAGCTTTTCTCCCGACATTCTTGACGGCACTTATGCGAAAACAAAGGCGGCCGCGACACAATTTGTTCTTGACAGCCGCTGCGACGGGCTTGAGGTTGTCGTGACACATCCGGGAGCGTGCATAGGACCTTACGATTTTAAGATATCAAACATAGGCGAGATGGTTCGCTTGTTTTTAAAGGGCAGGATACCCGTTTCGCTTAGTTTCGGTGAATATAATTTTGTCGATGTCCGCGACGTCGCCAAGGGACTTTACGGCGCGGCGTTAAAGGGGCGCGACGGCGAGTGCTACATTTTGACGGGCGAAAGGGTGACTGTCGACGAGGTCATCGGGATTCTTGCCGAAAAGCGCGGCTCCAAAAAGCCGTCGCTGAAATTCCCTCTCGGCTCCGTAAAACCATTCTTGCCCGTTTTGGAGTTTTATTACAAAGCTTTTAACAAAACACCGTTTTTGACTCGTTACTCTGTGAGGAAGCTTCTTTCAAACTGCAACTTCAGCTATGCGAAAGCGCAAAAGGAGCTTGGTTATAATCCGATGACGGTAAAGCAGTCGCTTGGCGATATGGTGGATTGGATCAGAGAGAAGGAAGTCGAAAAGCAAACGGTAAAAAAATAGACCAAAACACGCGCTGAAAGGAATGTTGGCATTGGCGGACAATCAAAACACGGAAAATTCAATTAAAAACACCGAAAGCAAGGGGCAGGGGCTTAAGCTTGACAGGAAAACAGTTTTATTAATAACGGGGCTTATATTCGGGATAATGATTTTTGTCGGCGCGCTTACACAATTTGTCCCGAGGGGCGAATATTTAACGGACGAAAGCGGCTCCATCATCGCCTCTGTAATCGACCCGGAAACAGGCGAGAGGATAAGCACATATACGCCTGTTGACTTTAAGCTGCCGTTTTGGAGGACGCTTATCGCGCCCATAGAGGTTTTCACATCAAGCGACGCCATAATGGGCATTGCGATAATATTATTTATTGTCCTCATTGGCGGAACATTCCTGATACTTGACAAAAGCGGTGTGCTGACATACATCATGGCTGTAATCGTCAAAAAGTATTCAGACAAGAAATATAAGCTCCTGCCGATTATCATACTTGCCTTCATGGTGTTAAGCTCCATTGTCGGCATTCTTGAAGAAAGCATCACGGTTGTTCCGATTTGCGTCGCCATATCCTTGGCGCTCGGCTGGGACTCGCTTGTCGGGATAAGCATCAGCCTTGTTTCAATAGCGTTCGGGTTCACGGCGGCGACATTTAATCCCTTTAATGTCGGCATAGTCCAGTCAATGGCCGGTCTGCCCATGTTTTCCGGCATTGGCTACAGGATTTTAGTTTTTGTCGGCATATACGCGATACTGACAGCTTTCGTTGTGAGATACGCAAAAAAAATAGAGGCGGATCCGAAGAAGTCCATTGTATATGAAAACGACCTGAAACTCCGCGAGAAATACATAAACTCGATTGACAACAGCATCACGGACGATCCGCGCCTCGGCAAGGCGACACGCACGTTTGTCGGCTGCATCGCGGGGGTCCTTGTGTGCGCGGCAATCAGCTTTATTGTTCAGCGGATCGAGGCGGTGCCGCCTTTCATAAGGGACAACATCGACAACCTTCCTCTTGTGGGGATGGCAGTGCTGTTTACTGTCGGCGGGCTTTCCGCCGGATATATCGCGGGAATAAGGGGCAAAAACCTTCTTGGCGGCTTTATTGACGGAGCAAAGACAATAGCTCCCATCGCGCCGCTCGTTGTTTTTGTTATGGGAATCACATACATATTAAAGCAGGGCAAGATAATCGACACAATCCTTTACCATGTATACAACAAGATTGACGGTTTCGGGCCGTCCGCCGCGCTTCTTTTCATTTTCCTGTTTATTGTCTTGCTCTCATTTTTTATCGGAAGCGGCACGGCAAAGGCGTTTCTCATCATGCCTCTCGTGCTTCCGCTTGCCGATATGTTAAGTGTAACGCGCCAGTCGGTGGTGCTTGCGTTCTGTCTGTCAAATGGCTTTTGCAACATTCTTTATCCGACAAGCGGCGTGATGATAATAGCGATAGGCCTTGTCAATGTGTCATACGGAAAGTTCATCAAGTTCACATGGAAGCTTTTTTTGGCGGAATTCCTGTTTTCAGTGCTGATTTTATTAGGCGCCGTAGCTTTTGGATACGGCGCGTGACAGGGAGTGTTTTAAATGGCTCGTGTCAGCAGCCTTGAGCTGATAAAAAGAGCTTGCGAAAAAGGATGTGCCGTCCCGGCTTTTAACATTGACAACCTTGAGTCGGCCATCGCCGTGTCCGAGGCAATGCGCGAGACGGGTGTTCCGCTGATAGTCCAAACAATACCGCGGACATTGAGATATGGCGGCAAAGCTGTTTATTCGGCAATGATGTCCGCGCTTATGGAGGGCTGTAAAACTGATTATGCCATGCATCTTGACCACGGCGACAGCGCGGAGCTTGCCGCCGAATGCGTCCGAAACGGCTACACATCCGTGATGTTTGACGGCAGCGGCTTGTCCTTTGACGAAAATGTGCGCATCACGCGCGGCGTTGCAGAGGCTTCTTTTCCGAAAGGCGTTTCGGTTGAGGGCGAGCTTGGCAAGGTCGGCGGCAGCGAGGAGAGCAGCTTTGATGTTGAGCCGAGCTGCACAGATGTCGGCGAAGCTGTCAAATTCACCGCCGCGACAAAAGTCAGCGCGCTTGCGGTGAGCGTCGGCAACGCCCACGGGGTTTATAAGGGAGTTCCGCGCATAAATCTGGCAAGAATCAGCGAGCTGTATGCCGCTGTTGACACTCCGCTTGTCTTGCACGGCGCTTCCGGACTGTCGGACGCGACGCTTCGCGACTGTATAAAGGCGGGCATCAGAAAGATAAATTTTGCCACGGAGCTTCGCGGCGCGTACACAGAGGGGATAAAGAGGGGATTTGCCCGTTATCCCGATTCCTTTGACCCAAAGGTTTATATGCGAGTGGCGATAGACGGCATAAAAGAAGTCGTTTTCAGAAAAATTGAGATATGCAACGAAATATAGGAGGGGGAACGGATGAAATACGCGTCAATAATAATGGGGCATATTTCGCTTGACTATAACACAGACCACCTCGGCAACGAGCTTGAGGTTGTCGGCGGCGCCGTCACTTTTTCATCGGCGTCGGCTTTTGCCCTCGGTCACAAAGTGGCTGCGATAACAAAGCTTGCTCCTGAGGATATGGGCAGGGCGAAGCGTCTGACGATACCAAGCGAGGATGTTTATTATATCCCCGCCGCGTCGTCGACTGTTATGAAAAACAAATATTTCACAGCCGACAAGGAGCGGCGCAAATGCACTTGTGTGAGCGCCGGCACGCCGTTCACCGTCGGCGATATGCGCGAGCTTGACGCAAGCATTTTTCATTTTGCCGGGTTGATATACGGCGATTTTAACAACGAAATGATAAAAAAGGCGGCGCAAAAATATGACGTCGCCGTCGATGTTCAAGCTGTTTTACGTCACAGGAACGACGACGGTTCAATGTGTTTTAAAGACTGGGCGGACAAGCTTGAGATGCTTCCGTACATCAGATATTTAAAGACAGACGCCGCCGAGGCGGAGATTTTGACAGGGCTTGCCGACAGGCGAGAGGCGGCAAAGCTTTTGCACAGTTGGGGCGCGAAAGAAATAATGATAACTCATAACACAGAGGTTTTGGCATACGACGGTGTCAACTTTTATGACTGCCCCATAAGAGCCCGCAACCTGAGCGGGAGGACGGGCAGGGGAGACACCGCCTTTGCCGCGTACTACTGCGAAAGGCTCGGCGCGGACATTCCGAAGGCGCTTCTCATGTCGGCCGCGACGGTTTCAAAAAAGATGGAGGCGCCGGGGCCCTTAAGATGTGTCCGCGGTGATATTGAGGAATACATAAAAGAGGTCTATCCCGAATACGCCTGACAAATATATCAGCTGACGGGCAGGGAGGACGGCGATGTCCGAGCGGACTTCTTCCTGTCGTCAAGTGTAAAAACGGCACAAAACAAACAACAAAATCACGGCAAAAAACCCGAACGACGAATCATATGCGTTCGGGTTTTTTATTTTTAAATTCAGCAAGCCAAACAGTCGGGCTTTGTCTGTTTCTTATAAACATAGTGATGTTCGGTAAAAATAAGGGCAATATATAAACAATAAAGAACATCGCGGGGTAATAAGATGAAGCGCCGAAAACGAGCCTTTAATTTTAACGGCGGCTGCTGCGCGGCGGGCGGCAAAGCCTGTTTAAAGATAAAGACTGAAAGCAAAACAACCTTAAAGAAAATACGGCTTGCCGTTTTGTTTGCCTTGACAGCCGCCGCTTTTTTCTTTTCTTCGTGCAAAACAGATGTTTCAGAGGAGACAAAGCCAAGCGCGGCAAAGACCGCAAAAAGTGAAACGCCGAGCGCAAGCGCATATAAAGCGCAAACAGAAAAGGAAACTGCCTCGACGACAGACAAGCAATATGAAAACATTGTAAAAACATATGACCTTTCGGCGGGAATATATACGGCGGGCATAGACATACCTGCCGGATTGTGCAATATTGCCGCCTTATCCGGCAAAGGGAATCTGTACTCGTCAAACTTTGTCGGCGGTATAAATGAACTGTTTGGTGTTGGCGACACCGACGGGATATATAAAGAATCGTTTTTAGGTCTGCGCCTGCCGATTAACAGCTCCCTGACAGTGACAAGCGGGCTGAAAGTCAAGCTGTTTTTCACATCGGCGGAAAGCGGGTATAAGGGCAGAAGATATGACGAGACGGCGGAGGTGACTCTTAAATCGGGGAAATATATATCGGGCATGGACTTTACGCCGGGTACATTTAAAGTGACGGCGGAGTCCGGCAGCGGCATGGTGTATTCCTCAAACACCTTGGGCAACGGAATAAACGAGGTGCTCGCCGTCGAGGACAGCACGTTTGGCGGCACATTTATGAACGCTGAGTTTCCTGAAGGCACGGAGGTCACTGTGGGGGACGGGCTTATCGTAAAGATTATCCCCGCTGTCTGATAAAAAAACCGCGCAAGCTGCAAGCCTGCGCGGTGTAAAAGTAAGCTTATCTCTTTGAAAACTGCGGTGCGCGGCGCGCTCCCTTGAGACCGTACTTCTTTCTTTCCTTCATCCTGGGGTCTCTTGTGAGAAAACCGGCCTTTTTGAGGACGGGACGAATCTCGTCGCTGTATTGGAGCAGCGCGCGTGAAATCCCGTGGCGAATGGCTCCGGCTTGACCGGTGACGCCGCCGCCGCCGACATTGCACACTATGTCGAATCTGTCCTCCATGCCCGTAAGTATAAGCGGCTGACGAACAATCAGCTTAAGTGTCTCAAGCCCGAAATAATCATCAATTTCCCTGTTGTTTATTGTAATTTTGCCTGTGCCCGCATAGACGCGCACTCTGGCGACTGATTTCTTTCTGCGGCCCGTGCCGTAAAAATATGGATTTGAATCGTACATTAAAACATAACCTCCCTCTCTTAAAACTCCCTTGTCTCAGGCTTTTGCGAAGCCTGCTTGTGCTCCGCGCCCTTGTAAACGCGCAGACGAGTCAGCGCTTTGCGGCCTATGACTGTGTCGGGAAGCATCCCTTTGACTGCCTTTTCCACCGCGAAATCCGGCCTTGTTTTCATTATCTTGTCATATCCGATTTCCTTGAGATTGCCGACATAGCCGGAATGACGATAATATTTCTTTTGCTGAAGCTTGTTGCCGGTGAGGACTATCTTTTCGGCGTTGATGATGACGACATTGTCTCCGCAGTCCGCGTGAGGCGCAAACGTCGGCTTGTGCTTGCCGCGGAGAAGGGTGGCGGCCTCGACGGCAACCTTTCCGAGCGTTTTCCCGGACGCGTCGAGCAAATACCATTTGCGGGTTATGTCTCCCGCCTTAGGCATATAGGTTGACATAATTATATTACCTCCGATTTTTTTCATGCCTGCATATGTTAGCACAACCGGTTTATATTGTCAACACTTTTTTCAAAGAAATCCACATAAAGCATTCAAAACTTGTTATTCCTCTCTTTTACGCGTGTTTTCATATGAAACGCTCTTAAATGATTTTAAGATAAAGAGAAAAAACCGAGACGGCGCTTTTAACAAAAAGCAAGTCGTCTCGGCTTTTGAATTCGGTTTCAGGTGTTATTCCGGCTTGGGAGCGTCTACGGGACACACGTCGGCACAAGCGCCGCAGTCTATGCAAAGCTCGGGGTTGATAACGTATATGTTGTCGCCCTCGGAAATGGCTTCCGTGGGACATTCCGCTTCGCAGGCTCCGCAAGATATGCAATCGTCGGAAATATGATATGCCATCGCTTAATCCTCCTTGCTGATTTGTCGATATATATATTAACAGCATTAGTTGCAAAATGCAATAGTTTTTAAGATTTTATTCGATTCCTTTAAATGCCTCGATTTCTTCACGTTCAATCTTTATCTGAGCATCCCTCAGAATCTTCACATCGCGCCGATGACAAACCTTCGGGGTGGTGTCGGGACGCGAGTCGAGACGGATTTTTAAGAAGCCTGTCAGCAGGTTGTTTTCGACGACGGTGCCGCGCCCCTCGTCAGTGTTGACAATCGCGCCGGGCTTCGGCGTGACCTTCAAAAGATGCTCATAAGCGTCCTGTTCGTATTTGAGGCAGCACATGAGCCTGCCGCATGTCCCGCTTATTTTTACGGGGTTAAGCGAAAGCCCCTGCTCCTTTGCCATTTTAATTGAAACAGGCTGAAATTCGCCGAGAAAGCTGCTGCAGCAAAACGGCCTTCCGCACATGCCTAAGCCGCCGAGCATCTTTGACTCGTCGCGCACGCCTATCTGGCGAAGCTCAATTCTTGTGCGGAAAACAGAGGCAAGGTCCTTGACAAGCTCACGGAAATCAACTCTGCCGTCGGCTGTGAAATAAAAAAGGATTTTTCCGCCGTCGAACGTATATTCAACATCGACAAGCTTCATCTCAAGCTTATGCTTCGCAATTTTTTCAAGACAGATTTTAAACGCTTCTTTTTCCTTTTGCCTGTTGCTCTCAATCGTTTTAATGTCCTCGTCAGTCACTTTTCTGATAACAAGCTTCAAAGGCTTTACAATCTGCTCGTCCGGCTTTTCGATGTTTTCTATGACAACTTCGCCGCACTCGATGCCGCGGGCAGTTTCGACAATCACCTTATCGCCTTTGTTAAGCTTTTTGCCGTCGGGGTCAAAGTAATAAATTTTTCCGACGTCCTTAAACCTTACACCTATAATTTCTGTCATAATCTAATAGATCCTTTCTGCCGCCGTGGCGCTGACAAGCCGTGTTATCGCCAGGTTGTGGTTGACGTTTGATTCTGTTGAAAGAAGGCAATCATTGACGGCGCATATAATCCCCAAAAGACGGGTTTTTGTAAATCTTGAGGCAAGAGAGCGTGCAATATCATCGTCTGAAAAGTTAAATTTGGAAACAAGGGCGCCGCGCAATATTAAAATAAGCTCGGGCAGGCAAAGCCTTAAAAGCTCCCTGTCTTTTTCAAAAACTCCTGTTTCCCGCATCACAGCCCATTCGGAGCCTTCGCAGAGGGCAAACGCAAGCTTTTGAGCTGTTTCGCGCGCGGCGTTAAGCCTTTCAAGGTCGGCGGCGCGGGACTTTTCAGCACCGAGGGAATATACGTCGGCGCGTGAAAGCACAGTCGGTATAAGAGCGCCCCTTGAACGGCATTCAAGTATAAACACAACAAAAGACGGCGGCTCCTCAAGTATTTTAAGCAAGGCGTTTTGCGCCTGTTCCGTCATTGCGTCGGCGCCGCGCATTAAAAAAACCTTTTTGTCGGAGCGAATCGGGAAAATATAAGCCATGGAGCGAATTTTCCTGACAGCCTCAACAGATATGCTCTTAGAGCCGTTCGCGGCCGCTGTCTCAATAATATCCGGATGAGAACCGGCGCTTGCCATGAAGCATGAGCCGCATTCCCCGCACGGCTTTTTTCCGCCGCCCTCGCAGGTTAGCGCGGCGGCCGCGTATTTTGCCGCCGCAAGCCTTGAGTCATCGTCGCCGCCCTCAAGTATGACGGCGTGTGAAAGCCGCCCCGCCTCAAGAGCGGGAAAAAAGTCTTTGCGCAGAGAAAGCGGCATATTTGAAACATCAAAGTTCATAATCAATATTTAATAAACTGGTCAACGTCGACAATAAATATAGTCGCGCCGCCGACCTTGACCTCAACAGGCATAGAAACATAAAATTCGGCGGGGTATGAGGGGCTTGCCTGTATCATCTGGGTGCGCCGGCTGCTGAAACGTTTGATTACATCAAGTGCGGAATCAATTTTGTCCTCCTCGACGCCTATGAGAAGCGTGGAATTGCCGGCTTTGAGAAAACCGCCGGATGTCGAAAGCTTTGTCACGCTGAATCCGTCACGCGTAAGCTCGGAGAGAACAGCGGGGCAGTCGTCGTTGTTAATAATGGCAATTATTAACTTCACAGCAAACACCATCCTTATTCCTTAAACAGGTTGAGATTTCGTTCAAGAACCTTTTTGCCGCGCCACCCGAACGCCCTGTTATCAAGGCTTGTGTCATGCTCGGCTCGGGAAACGGCGCCTTTTACAAACTCGTCTATCGCAGTCACCTGAGCGCCGATGTTTTTGGGGCAGACATTTTGACAGATATCGCACCCCCACACGGAGCCGGACGATTTAATCAGCGCTTCCTGCTCTGGCGTCAGCGGCTCTTTTTGCTGGGAGATGTATGACAGGCATTTTTCTCTGTCAAATCCGTCGAATGTCAAAGCGCCTGTCGGGCACGCGTCGACACATTTGCCGCATCTGCCGCAGACAGACGCGCGATTTTGCGACGGCTCAAGATGAAGCGTCGTGACTATCTCGCCAATGAACACCCACGAGCCGTAACTTTCTGTCAAAAGAAGCCCGTTCACACCTTTTTCGCCAAGCCCCGCAAGCTGTGCTGTGCTGACCTCCGGCAAAGGTGAATTGCCGCAAAACACTTCAAACTGCTCGTCGGGGTAAAGAGCGCGAAGCTTTTGCGCCGCTTTTTCGAGCATGTCACGAATCGTATTGTTATAGTCAGGCACGACCGCGTAGCGTGAGATGTTTGAGCCGCCGTAGCTTTCTTCTCCTAAATTGTACGGAAATATTCCGCAAATTATGCTTTTGGATTCTTTTGGCAGTCGTGAAGCGGCACGGCACGAAAGGATGTGCTCTGAAATCTCGCTGAAGCCGCAGACACCCCAAAGCGGAGCGGCCTCATTAAGGATTTCGCGAATTTCAGCATCCAAAGCGGTTTGTCCTTTCGTTACATTAAACTCATTGAAAGTGCTATGATTGCGGGCATTGTCAAAATAGAAACAAGGCTGACGGCAGTGACGGTTTGCGCCGCAAGTCCTGTGTCCTTATCATATTTGGCGGCGAAAATAACTGTGTTGTTGGCAGGCGGGGCGCTTGCCGAAAGAATAAGCGACGCCAGCAATGTGCCGCGTATGCCTAAAAGGCTGTAAATGCCGAGCATCATGAGCGGAAAAATGATAAGCTTAAAAACTCCGACGGTTAAAATCTTTTTTTCGCGCAGAATAGATCTGAAATCAGTGCCGGCAATGTAAGTCCCGAAAATGAGCATGGCAAGCGGCGTGTTCATGCTTGCTATGTATTCGACAGGAACCTTGGCAATGTCGGGGATGGGAAGCTGAAGAAGATAAAGCGGCATGCCTATGGCGACGGAGATAACGCCCGTGTTCAGGAATATGTTTTTAATGCCGAATTTATAGCTTTTTTCGGCACTGTTTTTGTCGCCGGACATCAAATAAATGCCGTATGTGTATGCACAAATTTGAAAAGAAATTATGATTGCCGAGCAAAATATGACGCCCTCGGAGCCAAGCACGGCGTTGGCGAGCGGCAAAGCCATGTATCCGCAGTTGCCGTGAATGCAGGCATACTTAAAAATGCTGTTTCTGTTTTTGTCGCCTTTCCTGAAAAGAGGCAGCGACAAAACAGAAAAAAGAAAATGCATCAAAAGCCCGCAGCCTATGGCGGTAAACAGCTTTTTAGTCATGTCGGGGCTGTAATCAATGTTGAGAAAGGAATTAATAATAACGGCGGGCGTAATTATAAAAAACAGCAGGTTTGTGCAGGACTTTGCCGTCTTTTGAGTAAATAAATCAGTCTTGACGGCTAAAAATCCGACGGCGACCACAATATACAGTATGACGACCTGCTCGGCGGTGGTCATCATATTTTCTATAAACATTACTTCACTCCGCAAAGTTATTAATTAAAAAAAGCTTCTCAACAGGCTGCAACTTCCCGGCCGGACAATCAACAGGCTGAAACTTCCCGGCCGGACACAATTTTCAGTCGGTCCCAATAAGGCTTTCATCGACTTGCGCCTCGCGGTCGGGCGCCTTTCGCGCCTCGGAAATGCGCGCGCGGGAAATGAGAGAGCCGATGATGAACGCCGCCATCGCTATGTCGCAGTATTCGATGGGGGAATTGTCGGTCAGCAGCGACGGCTTGCCGAGGATTGTGACGACAAGCCTTGGCACAAAGCATATAAGGCAGAACATCGCGGCGGGAAAGCCGTATGCGTAAAGCTTCCACTCAATGCCCTTAAAGTTGACCTTTGACGTCAACTGCGCGAACGCCATAAAGAACAACATTAAAAAAACTATCATACAAAGCTCAAAGAAAAGCTCCGAAACATTCAAAAAGCTGATTTCCCGCATGAATCGGTGGATAATGCGGAAGATGCACCACATCACAGGAGACACGGCAAGGAGCTTATATTCCGCCGCGCTTTTGCCGTTTATGGCCGTAATGCCGTAAAGAATGAAATAAACAGACGATATGACAGCAAAAAAGGCCTCAAGAGCCATGGAAAAGGCGCCTGTCTTAGTCAGGTATTCGCGCACGCTCATGCCGCTCATACCGGTGTAGCCGAAATAAATGTTGGAAAAGTCGGCGTATCGCCCGACGGCGTTGACAATAAGCGCCGCGACGACGACAAACGCGATAAGCCCGACGACAGGTTTTTTTCCGCCGGGAGCGGAGGTGCGGCCGAGCCTGTCCGCGCAAAAGAATGATATAGCGGCACAGCAGATTATCGACAGTGCGGCGACGGCGTAAAGAATGTAGACAGAGGCATTTTTTGTCTCCCAAAAACCGGTGCCCGGCTCTATGATGGTCAGAAGCTGATAAACTCTTATCGGCAGCGCGATTATGACGCTCCCGATAAAAACAGCGAACAGCGCGAACGGGTTGATTGCCGTGTCCCTTTTATTCTGCAAAACTTGTCACCTTGTTTTCATTTTATATTACCGCATAAAGCCGAATAAGCCCGCCGGTCAAGCCGAACGTCACGGCCTTTCGTCGGAGGGAATGTAGCGCTCATCCTCAAAGCCCTCGCCGGATCGTTCGTCTATCGGATGATATTCGCGCGGGATAGACACGTTCTTGTATGCAGGGCGGATTATGCGCCCGCCGGTCAGCAGCTCCTCAATGCGGTGCGCCGCCCATCCCGCGACGCGGGCGACACAGAAAAGCGGTGTGAAAAGATCCTCGGGTATGCCGAGCATCTCGTATATGAGTCCTGAATAAAGATCGACATTGGCGCACATTTTTTTGCTGCTCCCTTTTTTGGCGGCAAAAACCTCCGGGGTCAGCTCCTCGACAAGCTCAATGAGCCTGAACTTCTCGCCGAAGCCTTTCCTTTCGGAAAAGTCCCTTGCGTGGTTTTTGAGGATTACGGCTCTTGGGTCGGAAAGCATATAGACCGCGTGACCCATACCATAGATAAGCCCCGTGCCGTCGCCGGCCTCCTTGTTGATTATCTTTTCGAGATAACAGGCGACTTCATCTTTGTTTGTCACATCGGCGACATCGCGGCGTATAAAGTCAAGCATCTCCCTGACTTTGATGTTCGCGCCGCCGTGCCGCGGACCTTTCAGAGCGCCGATGCCCGCCGCAATCGAGGCGTAAGTGTCGGTGAGACTGGAGGTTAAAACCCTTGCCGCAAAAGCGGAGTTGTTGCCGCCGCCGTGCTCCGCGTGAAGAATGAGCGAAAGATCAAGCAGCTTTGCCTCCTCGTCCGTGAACTTTTTGTTGGAGCGTATTGTATAAAGCACATTTTGAGCGGTGCCGTATTCGAGCTTGTTTTGGTGGATATACATGCTTTTATGCTCATAGTGCCGACGCTTGACCTGATATGCGCAGCTCATTATAGTCGACATCTGCGCAATTAAACTGATGGACTGCCGCAGGACGTTTTCAACTGAAAGATCCTCTGGATTGTCGTCGTAAGAGTAGAGCGCAAGGACAGAGCGCGAAAGCTTGTTCATAATGTTTATGGACGGAGCTTTCATAATCATGTCTTCGGCGAAATCCTCGGGCAGCTCGCGCTGACGCGCAAGAATGCCGCTGAACAGCTCAAGCTGCTCCTTTGTCGGCAAATAGCCGAAAAGAAGAAGCCATACGGTTTCCTCAAAACCGAATCTGTCCTCCCTGATGCAGCCGTTGACAATATCAATGACGTCTATGCCGCGGTAAATGAGGCGCCCCTCCTGCGGGACACGCTCGCCGTCTTTAACATAATAACCATCGACATTACAGATTTTGGAAAGACCCGCCATGACTCCGGTGCCGTCGGGATTGCGCAAACCCCTTTTGACATCGAACCGTGTGAAATCTTCGGGATCAATCCTGTTATTTTTAACCATTTCTTCGCATAGTAATTTAATGGTGCCGTTTGAGAAAGTTGTTTTACAATCGGACAAGTGTCACACCACCCCATAATAAGCTTACAGGTTATTCTATACCAAAAGACTCTCCAATGTCAACAACAAAAAAAGAAAGGCCGTTGCGATATGAAAATTTATGGTATTCTTTTCGTAATTATCACACTTGTTTACATCCTTGCGCCCTCCGTCGCGGTGGACAGAGACAAAGCCGCCAAGCCGCACACGACGACTGAAAAAGAGACGCAATCAGTGTCGGAGGACTGCGCGCCGTCGGACGACGGTGAAGTGATTAAGGTGTTCAGAGTCGGCGGCGAGGCTGTGGAAACAGTGTCGGAGCTTGAATATCTTGTGGGTGCCGTGGCGGCCGAGATGCCGGCGGGCTATCATGAGGAGGCGCTGAAGGCGCAGGCCGTCGCCTGCTATACCTATGCACTTTACAATAAGGCGCGGCAGGAAAGGTCGCCCGACAAAAACCTTGCGGGGGCATATTTATCTGACTCAACAACAGAACATCAGGGGTATATTTCGGCGTCGGAGCGCCGCGAGAAATGGGGCGACAAATGTGACGCGTATGAAAACAAGACAGAAAAAGCCGTCAAAGAGGTGCTGCGAAAAGCACTTGTCTATGACGGCGAATACGCCATGGCGGTTTTCCACTCAATTTGCTCGGGCAGGACGGAAAGCGCGATGGTTGTGTGGGGTGACGATGTGCCTTATCTTCGCGGCGTTGTAAGCGACGGCGACAAGCTTTCGCCGGACTATTCCGACACGCTTGCCCTGACGGCGGAACAATTTTGCGAGCTTATGTCTCTTAAAAAAGTCGGCGCCGAACCGTCGGAGTGGATAGGAGAATCGAAAACTTCGGAAAGCGGGATTGTCACGTCGATTGAAATCTGCACACAGAGCTTTACGGGCGCGGATGTCAGAAAGTCGCTGGGACTTCGGAGCAGCGCCTTTATCATATCTTATAGTGACGGCGCTTTTACTGTAAAAACGCTCGGACACGGGCATTTTGTGGGATTGAGCCAATACGGAGCCGATTATATGGCGCGGCAGGGCTCGTCATGGGAGGACATCCTCAAACATTATTACACGGGCGTCACGATAACCGATGTATAAACAGACCGCTTAGGAGCTTTGGCTCGAACCACGTTGACTTGGGCGGCATCGTTTTCCCTGCGTCGGCAATGTCAAACAAATCGTCAAGCGTTGTCGGGTACATCGAAAAAGCAAGAGCCATGCCGCCGTCAACGCGCCGCTCAAGCTCGTCAAGCCCTCTTATCCCACCGACAAAATCAATCCGCTCGTCTGTCCGCGGGTCGTTTATGCCGAGTATGGGAGATATGATGTTGTTTTGAAGAATAGAGACGTCCAGCCTCTCCACAGGGTCATTTTTGTCGAATGTGCCGTCAATGGCGGAAAGCTTGTGCCATTTTCCGCCGAGCAGCATTCCGAAGGTGTGCTTTTCAGACGGCTTAAACGGAACGCCCGTCGGCGCCTCCGAAACATTAAACTTTTCGCCGACCTTTGCCTTGAACTCATCTTCGGAAAGATTGTTCAAATCCTTGACAAGCCTGTTATAGTCCATTATCTCAAGCTCTTTTTGCGGGAAAACAACAGCAAGAAAGAAATTGAATTCCTCGCCGCCTGTGTAATCGGGGTTTTCCGCGCGTCTTTTTTTGCCCACCCTGACAGCGGAAGCGCACCTGTGGTGGCCGTCGGCAATATAAAGGCTGCTTACGTCGGCAAACGCTTCTGTAATCTGCTTGATTGTTTCGCGGCAATCGACGACCCAAACAGTGTTGCCGACGCCGCCGTCGCTCATAAAGTCATAGACAGGCTCATGCGACGCCTTCCAGCCTTCAACAGCCGCGCTGACGGTGTCGTTTTCACGGTAGCAAAGGAAGATGGGGCCTGTGTTCGCGTCGCAGTAGTCGACGTGGCGCACCCTGTCCTCCTCCTTGTCCGCGCGCGTCAGCTCATGCTTCTTGATGCGGTTTTCAATGTAGTCGTCAATGGAGGCGCAGCCGACAAGACCCGTCTGGCTCCTGCCGTTCATTGTCTGCCTGTAAATATAGACGCAGGGGGTTTCATCCTCGCGGCAGATGCCGTCGTTAATCAGCTTGTCAAGATTTTCGCGCGCCTTTTTATAAACCTGCTCGCTGTAAAGGTCTGTGCCGTCGGGGAGGTCGATTTCGGCCTTGTCGACGTGGAGGAACGAATACGGGTTGCCGCTTACCATCTCCTTGGCTTCCTCGCTGCTCATGACGTCATAAGGGAGGGCGGCGACCTTTGCGGCAAAATTTTTGGTGGGGCGGACAGCCTTGAACGGCCTGAACACTGCCATAAAAAATCACTCCTATATAATTTGTCTGACTGAATTTAACATCAAAGCATATTATACCAAAAACACAGCGGCTTGTCCACTCAATTTGCCGCTTTCCCTCTTTGGTTTCGCCGTTTTTGGCTATGACGCGTGTTTTGCCGCTCCGGTTTTGTCGTTTTAAGCCATGACGTTAGGTTTCGCCGTTTTCTGATTTGGCAAGATTAAAATGCCGTTTTCGGGGGCATATTTTAAATGCCTGCCTCATAGTGACAAAGGCTGTTTTGAGATTCGGGAGGAAGATTCCGAATTCCGAGAAAAACGTTCTTGACAGCATCGTCATAGCGTGGTAAAATCATTGTAGTTTAATACCATAAAGCGATGATGCAAACCGATTGCTCATAAATGCCTTTTACAGAGAGTCCGCGCCGCGGCTGAAAGCGCGGTAAAGGCTTTGAGCATGACACCGTTGCGGAGCGCGCTCCAAACCCTTTGTGCTAAGGGCGCCGTTCGGGCCGCGTTAAGGCCTGCTTGAGTGGCGGGATTTCCCGCAACATGGGTGGAACCATGGAGCTTGATTTGCTTCATCCCAGCGCAGGGGTGGGGCTTTTGTTTTATGCGGGAGCCGTTTTTGCACAGCCGACGGTGCGCCGCCGACGATTTAACGGCGCTGTGTCGGCACTTTAAATGTGTGTATGCGCCGCTCATGTTTTTCAAGGCTATTTTTAAAAGGGAGATAGATTTATAAATGATTAAAGTAACATTAAAGGGCGGACAAGTCCGCGAATACGAACGCGGCGTCACGGCGATGGACGTTGCGAAGTCACTCGGCGCCGGGATTTACAAGGCGGCGTGCGCTTGCTCAATAGACGGAGCGGCGGCGGATCTCAGGACGCCGCTCGAAAGCGACTGCGAGCTTGAGATTTTGACATTTGATTCGGACGAGGGCAAGCACGCTTTCAGGCACACGGCGTCACACATTCTTGCCCATGCCGTCAAAAGGCTTTTTCCGAAGGCGAAGCTTGCGATAGGACCGGCGATAGACAACGGCTTTTATTACGACTTTGACACCGAAACAGCTTTCACACCGGAAATACTCGAGCAAATCGAGGGCGAGATGAAGAAGATTGTCAAAGAGAGCCTTCCTATCGAATGCTTTGAAACAGAGTCCGAGGAAGCGCTTGCGTGGGCGGAAAGCTCCGGCGAAGCTTACAAGGCGGAGCTGATTCGCGAGCATTCAGGCAAGGGAGAGAAGATTTCCTTTTTTAAGCAGGGCGAGTTCACAGAGCTTTGTGCCGGTCCGCACGTTCCGGACACAGGCAGAATCAAGGCTTTTAAGCTGACCTCCTGCACCGGCGCATATTGGCGCGGCGACTCAAACAACAAAATGCTCCAAAGAATATACGGCACGGCCTTCACAAAAAGGGACGAGATGGAGGCTTATCTTGCGGCTGTCGAGGAGGCGAAAAAGCGCGACCACAACAAGCTCGGCAGGGAGCTTGAGCTGTTCATGACGTCAGATATCATAGGTCAGGGGCTTCCGATAATGCTGCCGAAGGGCGCGAGAGTGCTTCAGCTTTTACAGCGCTTTGTCGAGGACGAGGAGCAGAAGCGCGGCTGGCAGATGACAAAGACGCCATACATGGCAAAAAGCGACCTTTACAAGCTGTCCGGTCACTGGGATCACTATAAGGACGGTATGTTTTTGATTGGCGATGAGGAGTCCGACAAGGATATTTACGCGCTCCGCCCGATGACCTGCCCTTTCCAATATCAGGCTTACCTAAATCGCGGGCGCTCATATCGCGACCTGCCGATACGTTACAGCGAAACATCGACTCTTTTCAGAAATGAGGCGTCCGGTGAAATGCACGGTCTGATAAGGCTCAGGCAGTTCACCATCTCGGAAGGTCACTCGATTTGCACGCCGGAACAGCTTGAGGAGGAGTTCAAAAAATGTCTTGAGCTTGCCATATTCATGCTGAAAACGCTCGGTCTTTACGACGATGTCGCATACCGTTTTTCTCAATGGGATCCTGACGACAGAGAAAAATATATCGGCACAGCGGAGCAGTGGGACGAGGCGCAGGGCGCGATGCTCAAGATACTTGACCATCTTGAAATAAAATACAAGACAGAGATAGGCGAGGCGGCTTTTTACGGGCCAAAGCTTGACATACAGATAAGAAACGTTTACGGCAAGGAGGACACGCTGATAACAATCCAAGTCGATCAGATGCTTGCCGAAAAGTTCGGGATGGAATATGTCGACGCGGACGGCTCAAAGAAAAATCCGTACATCATCCACAGAACCTCGATAGGCTGTTATGAGAGGACATTGGCGCTGCTGATTGAAAGATATGCAGGCGCGTTTCCGCTTTGGATTGCGCCCGAGCAGATACGGGTTTTGCCGATTTCAGAGCGTCACCACGAATACGCGCGCGCGGCGGCGCAAAGGCTTGAGCTTCTCGGCTTCCGTGTGACGAGCGACGAGCGCAGCGAAAAAATCGGCTACAAAATACGCGAGGCGCAGCTTGAAAAGATTCCGTATATGCTGCTTGTCGGCGACAAGGAGACAGAAAGCGGCACGCTATCCGTTCGCCGCAGGGGCGAGGGCGACATAGGCGCCATGAGCGAGGACGCGTTTGTGTCAATGGCGCTTAAAGAGGCGGCGGAAAAGGTCAGGTTTTGACAGATGCCCGAAACAAGGCTTGAAAATCTCGGGGGCAAAATGACGGCGGTGATATCAAAAAGCCACGGCTTCGGCACAGATTCGCTGCTGCTTGCCGCTTTTGCCGCTCCGAAAAAAAGCGAAACTGTTTGCGATTTTGGTTCGGGATGCGGCATAATGCCGCTGCTGTGGTGTCGTGACGGTCTATGCAAGAGCATAACGGCGCTTGAGATTCAAAAGGACGCTTGCGCACAGCTTGAAAAAGCCGTCGAGCTGAACGGTTTGTCACAAAAGCTTAAGGTGATAAACGGCGACCTCCGACGAGCTTTTGAGCTGCTGCCGCTTAACAGCTTCGATCTTGTGACGATGAACCCGCCGTATAAGGCGCCGGGCGCGGGCGCGGCGGCGTCCGATGAGGCGGCGTCAATCGCGCGGCACGAGGTTGCCTGCCGGTTTTGCGATGTCGCGGACGCGGCGGCAAAGATTTTGCGGTTTGGCGGCAGGCTTTGCGTGTGCCATCGTCCCGAGCGCGCCGCCGATGTGATTTGCTGTATGCGCTCTGCCGGCATTGAGCCTAAGCGCATTATGACAGTGACGCACAAGCTTGGAATGAAGCCAAAGCTCATCCTTGTCGAAGGAAAAAAGGGCGGCAAAAGCGGCGTCGTAATCGAGCCGGAATTGATTCTCAACGACTGTTCGGGAAATTACACAAAGCGGGTGGTCAAAATCTACGGACCGTATAACAATAAAGATTAAGGATGCAAAAATGAGCGGTAAACTATATGTTGTCGGCACACCGATAGGCAATCTTGCCGACTTTTCCCAAAGAGGCGCCGAAACGCTTTCCGCCTGTGATTTTATCGCGGCGGAGGACACGCGTGTGACTTTGAAGCTTTTGAATCGCTTTAACATAAAAAAGCCGCTTATCAGCTATCATGAGCATAACAGCCGCGAGCGCGAAGACACAATTATCGGGCGCATAATCGGCGGCGAAAGCTGCGCGCTTGTGACTGATGCCGGTATGCCTGCGATATCAGACCCGGGCGAGGAGCTTGTGAGACGATGCCGCGAGCTGCGCATTCCCGTTGAAGCCGTGCCGGGACCGTGCGCGTTTGCAACGGCGCTTGCCGTTTCAGGCATGCCTTCGGGGCGGTTCACATTCGAGGGCTTTTTGAGCGTAAACAAACCAAGCCGCAGGGAGCATTTGCTGTCACTTGAAAACGAGCGCCGCACAATGATATTTTATGAGGCTCCGCACAAGCTTTCCTCAACCTTAAAAGACATGGCGGAGGTGTTCGGCGACAGGGAAATAGCCATTGCCCGCGAGCTGACAAAGATACACGAGGAGGTTGTCGTCACAACCTTGAAGGAGGCGGCGCGGCGTTATGAGGACGCCGCCGCGAAGGGCGAATTTGTTCTGATAATAGGCGGCGCTCCAATCCGCCCCGCGCCGGAGGTCACGGCGGACGAGGCGATATCGCTTGCAGTCGAGCTTTCCGCTGACGGCGCTCTTTCAAAAAGTGAGGCGGCAAAGACGGCGGCAAAGCGGACGGGGATAAAAAAGGGAGTTATTTACAAGGCTTTGACAAATATCGACCGATAGGAGAAAACAATGTTAAGAGAAGCTGTTGCGGCGTTTCGCGAGTATTATTACATCACGCTTGTGTTTGCGGTTTTTTTGGTTGCCGCCGTCTTAGTCTGGATAAAGGCTGTGAGCGCGGCAAGAAAAAGAGGAAAGCAGCGCGGCGACATTCTTGAGAAGCTGCGGGAGGAGGACGAGCTGCGCGCCGAGTTTTCACGCCTCACAGACAAAAAGGCGTCGGCGGCGGACTCGGAGCGGCTGATAAGAGGTGCCGCCTTGAACGTCGGGCGCGAGCTTGAGCAATCCGGCGACATAAACGACGCGTTTGAAAAGCTGGCGAAACAAAAACAGTTTATTTACGCCCTCAGCTTCGTTTTTTTTGAAGATGCCGAAAGCTTAAGCGATTTTTACAGAAAAAACGGCAGCCCTCTGACGGAGACTGCCGACGATGCCGCGCGTCATATCATCGGCGGCAATTTTTATGACACCTTTCATAGGGGATTCAGAATGTTCGACGGCGGCGACGAGGATTATTCCGCGACATCCGACGAAGTTAAAGCGCTTGACGAAGAATATTTTGCGCTCCTCAAGCAGGAAAAAGAAGAAATATTTTGCTCTATAAAGAAATATATATGTGAAAATATTGAAATTTTTAACAATAAGGAGATGTGCTGATGGCAAGGTTTATTATTTCGGCATTTGCCGACGAGGCGTCAAAGGAAATTAAAAAACAGGTTGAGGCGTGCAGGAAAAACGGCATAACGCACATTGAGCTGCGCGGTCTTGACAACGGAAAAAGTATCAACAAAATCACGCCCGCGGAGGCACGGGAGCTTAAAAAGATTCTTGATGACGGCGGCATCGGCATTTCCGCCATCGGGTCAGGCTACGGAAAAATTGAGATAACCGACGATTTCGCCCCGCATTTTGAAGATTTTAAAAACACTGTCGAGGTTGCAAAGGTGCTTGGCGCGAAAAACATCAGGATGTTCAGCTTTTATTTCACGCAGGGCGAAAGCCACGACGAATACAAGGACGAGGTGCTGCGCAGGCTTGTGCTTATGTGCGACTATTCGCTTTCGCACGGCATAAAGTGCTGTCACGAAAACGAGCGCGGAATTTTCGGAGACATCCCTGAACGGTGCCTTTTAATACACAAGGCGCTCGGCGATAAAATGGGCGGCATTTTTGACCCCGCCAACTACATACATTGCGGTGTCGACATCATACCTGCATATGATATGCTTGAAGAATACATAGACTATCTCCACATCAAGGACGCGCGATATTCAGACGGAGTCGTCACGCCTGCCGGTGAAGGCGACGCAAACTTCCCGACACTCCTTAAACGCTTTGCCCAAAAGGATGGCGAGAGATTTTTGACAATCGAGCCGCATCTTACAATCTTTGAAGGACTTAAAGAGCTTGAGGCAAGCGGAAGCTCGGCCGAAAGGCTTGACAGCGGAGCCGGGTTTAAATATGCTTCTCGTGACGAAAGCTTTGCGGCGGCGGCAAGCGCGCTCCACAGGCAGGTTGAGCTGGCGCAGCCCGTGCGCTACGGGATTATCGGCGTCGGCAACATGGGAACAAGCCATGTGAAATTTTACGCGGAGGGCAAAATAAAAGAAATGCGCCTTACGGCGATAGCGGACTTAGACAAATCACGTCTTGAGGCAAATCTTGACCAGCTCCCCGAGCTTAAAGCGTTCGGCAGCGGCAAGGAGCTTATCGACAGCGGCGCTTGCGACGCGGTTGTCATAGCCACGCCGCACTATTCACATCCGCATTTAGTGAAATACGCCATATCAAAAGGCCTGCATGTGCTTTGCGAAAAGCCGGCAGGCGTTTACACAAAGCAAGTGCGTGAGATGAACGAATACGCGGCGGCAAGCGACAGAGTTTTCGCAATGATGTTTAACCAAAGGACAAACCACGTTTACAGAAAGATGAAAGAAATTGTAAGCAGCGGCGTTTACGGTCAAATCAAACGCGTAAACTGGATTGTCACAGATTGGTACAGGACACAGTCATATTACGACTCAGGCGGCTGGCGCGCGACATGGTCGGGTGAGGGCGGCGGAGTGCTTTTAAACCAATGCCCGCACAATCTTGACCTTTGGCAGTGGATATGCGGAATGCCCTCAAAGGTGCGCGCTTTTTGCCATGAGGGAAAATGGCACGATATCGAGGTTGAGGATGATGTGACAATTTACGCCGAATATGAAAACGGCGCCACCGGAGTGTTCATCACGTCAACAGGCGACACGCCCGGCACAAATCGTTTTGAGATAACCTTAGACAAGGCAAAGCTTGTGTGCGAAGGCGGCGAGACGCTTTCTCTTTATGTTCTGGAGCAAAGCTCGGCAGATTTCAGCAAAACAAGTCCCGGCGGATTCGCAAGGCCGAAAGGCGAGTTTGTCAAGGTTGAAACCGACGGAAAAAACGAGCGGCATGTCGGCGTCATCAACGCTTTCGCGGCGCGTATAATAAGAGGGGAGCCGCTTGTGGCGGAAGGACTTGAGGGGATAAACGGGCTGGCGATATCAAATGCCGCGCACCTGTCGTCTTGGCTCGGCAAGGATGTCGAGCTGCCTTTCGACGAGGATCTGTTTTACAGCGAGCTGCAAAAAAAGATAGCGTCGTCAAAGGGCGGCAAGGAAACAGTGAAAACGGTCGGTGTCGCCGACTTATCATCGACATATAACTCATAAAAATCTCCGCCGCATATTACGGCGATTTGCGACGAGCCGCCGCCTTGCTGCTTGTTGCCGCCTGTTGCCGCCTGTTGCCTGCTGAGGGAAAGTCGGCGGCATTAACAGACGTATGTCACGCCGCGTCCCGCCAATTAATGAGGTGTAAAAATGAAGGAAATAACTTTTAAAAGCTTTGACGGCAAAGAATTGTCATGCTTCTTGTGGGACGACGTCCAAAATCCGATAGGCATAATACAGCTTGTCCATGGGCTCACTTCTCACACAAGGCGCTACGCCGATTTTGCCGAAGCACTTAACAAAAGCGGTTTTATCGTTTTCGGCGACGACCACAGGATGAACGGCGCGACGGCGGGAATTGAAAACCTCGGCAAGGCGGGCTACGACAATTTTAACGAAAATGTGGAGGACGAGCTTGAGATAACACGGATGCTCAAGGAGAGATACTCTCTGCCTGTTCAGCTTTTCAGCCACAGCTACGGCTCGTTTTTAGCGCAAAGATACATAGAAAAGGAAAAAAGCCTCATAAACGGCGTCATTATGAGCGGCTCGGCGCACATGGGCGGCGCAAGGCTTTTGTTCGGCAAGGCGATAACATTTTTCCAGCGCTTGCTTTTTGACGTCCACGCGCCGGGCCGTATGTTTTATAAAATCACCTTCAGCTTAAACGACAAATATTTCAAAGACGACAAAATCAAAAACGCCTGGATCAGCCGCGATTTTAAAGAAGTGGAGACCTTTAACGGCGACCCGCTTTGCGATTTCATAATGTCCCATGGCTTCTTTTACTCTTTGATGCGCGGGTTGTACGATGTCTACAGGCGCGAAAACCTCAAAAGCATCAGAAAAGACTTGCCTGTTTTAATCATGAGCGGCGACAAGGACCCTTTGGGCGGCATGGGTGAAAAGGTGAGGAAGCTGAATGCGCTTTATCTTGAGCTGGGCTTAAACGTATCAATGAAGCTTTATGAAAATGTGCGCCATGAGTTGACATCCGATTTTGAGTCCGAAAGAATAATCGGCGATATAACGTCGTTTTTTAAATCAAACTTGCAGGCGCCGTAAAGCTCACAGCGGCCGAGCTGATGTTGTCCGAGACTGCGCCTTTGGCGGCAGGGGAGACGGCTTGTTGGCTTTTGAAAATTTAAAAACAAACTGCAAGCCGTTTAAAAAGATTTAAAACATTGGCGCTCCCCGACGATTCGTGCGGCTTTTGATTAAGACTGTTTATTTCGTCATTAGCAGATCAAACACAACAGGAGGAGGATAAGAATGAACGACTTTCTTGAAAGGATTTATTCCTACCGTGAAATTGTCGCCTTAAAGCGGCTGTGGACGGCGATTAAGTCGCTGCCGCTTGCGGTGCTGACTCCGAAGAAGTTTTTTGTTTCGCTCATTGTGATAGCCGAGCTTGTGTCCATGCTCATTTTTCAGACACCTCAGACACCGCGCGGGCAAAAGATAAACCTTGACGAATGGGAGCTTTACTGGAGCGACGAGTTCGACGGCGATGAGCTTGACACGACAAAATGGATTCCGTCCTACTCTTATATCCGGCGCGGCGGGATATGGGACAAGGGACAGGTTTCTGTCAGCGACGGCACTTTGAAGATTCGGACGGAATTTCTTGAAAACGGCCCGCTGGGCGCCGGTTGGTACAGCGCCGAGATATCGACAAAGGGCTTGTTTGAAAAAAAATACGGTTACTTTGAATGCCGCTGCATATGTCCGGGAGGAATGGGCATGTGGGCGGCGTTTTGGATGCTTTCAGAGGGGATGTTCGCGGAGCCTGACGGCAGCGCGGCCGACGGCTGCGAAATTGATTTGTTCGAGTCGGGATTTTTCGGCCACAAAGACCCGAGAAGGGTAAACGGCGTAAATCAGGCGACAGGCTTTGACGGCTACGGAGAAAAAAGCAGCGGTGTGGTGCTTGGCCATTATAAAGGTGAAAACATCTTTTCTCAATACAACACATACGGTCTTGAGTGGAACGAGAATGAGATCATTTTCTATATAAACAGAGTTGAAACCGACAGGCTCACAGGCAAATGGGTGCCGCAGACAGAGGAATATCTCCTGCTGTCCGTCGAGGTTGCCGGCACAGACGGAGAAACGGGGATAGGCGGCGACGGACTGCCTTTCCTTAGCGAAAACAGCAACATTGAAAATAACGACCCGAGCATTTTTCCGCTTGATTTTATAGTGGACTATGTAAAGGTTTATGAAAGGAAGTCATGAAAATGACACATGAAAATTTAAAGGGCAGGGTGGCCGTTATAACGGGCGGCGGCGGAGTGCTTTGCAGCGGCTTTGCAAAGGACTTGGCGGCTCAGGGCACAAAGGTGGCGATACTTGACTTAAGGCTTGATTCGGCGCAAAAGACAGCGGACGAGATTACGGCCGACGGAGGGACAGCGATAGCCGTTGAATGCAATGTGCTTGAATCTGAAAGTCTCAAGGCGGCAAAGGCGAAAATTAACGAAAAGTTTGGTCTGTGCGACATAATTATAAACGGCGCCGGCGGCAATTCACCTCTTGGGACGACGACAAAGGACACGCTCGAAATTTCGGACATAACAGACAAGGCGCAGGATGTAAAAACATTTTTTGATCTTGACCCGAAAGGGATTGAGTTTGTTTTTAACCTTAACTTTCTTGGGACGCTGCTGACGACACAGGTTTTTGCGGGAGAAATGGTCGGCAGAGAAAACACATGCATAATAAACATCTCGTCCATGAACTCTTATCGCCCGCTGACACGCATTCCCGCTTATTCGGCGGCAAAGGCGGCCGTGTCAAACTTCACGCAATTTATGGCGGTGCATTTTGCCGATGTGGGAATAAGAGTCAACGCTATCGCGCCCGGTTTTTTTGCCACCATCCAAAATCAAAAGCTGCTTTTCAACGACGACGGCACGCTCACGCCGCGCTCTGATAAAATCATTTCCCACACTCCTTTAAGGAAGTTCGGCAATCCGCGGGATTTAACAGGCACGCTCCTTTTCCTTTGCGACGAAGCCTATTCGTCGTTCATCACCGGTGTCGTGCTGCCTGTTGACGGCGGCTTTTCGGCATATTCCGGCGTCTGACATTTTTAAACAAAAAAGCCGAAGCGCCCGCTTTTTGCGGACGCCTCGGTTTTTAAAAGGGCGCAAAAGCCCGTATGTTTAGTTTTAGGGCAACACCGCTCGGCGGCACAAGTGAGTTTTGGAGCGAACGCCCAAGCAAAAGGCTCATTCTGCCGTCTCGTCGTCGGAGGACGACTGCTCGACAATGTCCTTTATTGCGGAAATAAACCGGCGCTTGTCGGGGCACGCTCTGAAGTTCATCACAAGCTGCTGCTCCTCAAAAGACAGTTTTGAAAAGATTTCTGTGTTTTCATAAAGTGAAACGCCGTCGGGAATCGCGCATTCAAGCTCCAACACCGAACCACCTCTGTATGAATCGGGCACAAAGTCGTCAAGTCCGATTTGATAAAGGCACGACAACCGTGCAAGGATATCAGTCGAAGGCTGCGTTTTGCCTGTTTCGTAATATGAATAAGTTGACCTGTCAATGCCTAAAAAGTCAGCTATGTTTTGCTGTGTATATCCGTTTTGCGTTCTGCGTGCCTTAAGTATCTTGGAAATCATTTTACCATCCCACAATCAAATTCCGACATCTTAAATTATATATAATATATGATTAGTGTCAAGCGTATATTGACATTTTTATTTATTTTAATTCATTTCGGTTTTTCGGTGCTGTCGGATGATTGTGTCACATGAGAATGTACATCAGCGCAAGTATGAGCATGAAATCCGCTTTTTCACTCATCAAAATAATTATGACCGACATTATAAAGACAGTGTCGCTGTTTTGCGCAATCCCGAATCCGCCTGATTTTGCGCCCGTTTTTTCGCCTGTGCGCCCGTCTTTCGCGGAAGGCGGTTTTTTCGTGGTGTTCATGTTTTGGCGGGGTATTTCTTCCGTCCCTTGTTTGTCGTTTACTTGCCTTGTGTTTTCAAAAAACCTTTTTCCGAAGTCGTCAGGGCGTTTTCTCGCGTTTGGGTTTTTTGCCCGCCTGACGACGTTAATCGCCGACACTTCGCGTTCTTCAAGCGTTTCTTCAAGCCCGCGTTCAATTTTTTCAAGAACCATCACGTCAACCCCCGTTTCGCCTTATCCTGTTTTGCCGTTGTCCGCGCCAAAACTTTGCTGTATGAGCGGCAGCATATCCATAAGCTTAAGGAGCTGGATTGCCTCATCCGCTTTTTTTCGCCTGTCGGGACTTAAATGCGGCTTTAAAGCTGTAATCAGTTCCGAGCGGTTATCTTTCTTGTTCATGGACGCCATAATGGAGGACAGCTTCAAAATCATATCAGGATCTAAACCGGAAAACGGCGGCGCTTCATCCGCCTCCCCGTCTCCCGAATCCTTGTCCGCGCCGGCAGAGGAGCCGAGCATGGCTTGAGCGGTCTCGCGGAGCGACTTGATGTCGTCCTCGCTCATTCCGCCAAGAAGATCGCTTATATTGCCCATCATGTTGTCCATAAACACCTCGGGATTCGTGTGACTTTTGTCACTGTTTTTTATTAAACAGGTTTTTCAGGAGCGTTTGCGCGGCTTTGCTTCCCATGAGCTTGTTGACGGCTTCGGCGTCGCCGAGGATATTATCAAGCTTTTCAGCCTGCTTGCCGCTCATTCCGCTTTTTGCGAACTCAAGGATTTTTTCCGCCTGCTGCTCGCTGCTCGCCCCGCTTTCCTTCATCAATTTAGCCATTTGCAAAAGCTGTTCCGGCGTAAGATTTTTGTTGCCCGTTGTAATCCCTCCCGACACGATATGATTCAGTAAAGTATATGAGATTTGTGAGGTGCTTATGAGTGAGAATCCTTGTTATATCCGATTCGCACGGCGATATATCTTCGTTGCGTATGGCCGTTGAACGTCAAAGAGATGCCGCGATGATTATTCATCTCGGAGACGGAGAGGACGACCCGGCAGCGTGTGCCGCCCGCTCCCGCACGGCTCATTTAAAATGTGTGCGGGTCATGGGCAACTGTGACTTTGGCTCGACCGCGCCGCTGACGGCTGTTGTTTTTGCCGACGGCAAAAAGATATATTGCTCTCACGGACATAAAGAAGGCGTGAAATACGGCGATTACGCTCTAAAGCAAGCCGCGCGCGGACAAAACGCCGACATTGTATTATACGGTCACACTCACCTGCCCGTGAATTATTACGAGGACGGTCTTTATATTTTCAATCCCGGTTCGCTGCGCTCCGGCGAATACGGAGTTATAGACATCACAAAAGCGGGCATTGTCTGTGTCAACATGAAGCTGCCCTGACGGCGGGAATCGGCGGCGACCGCGGCGCGTTCAAGCGGCTTTGCCGGGAATATTCATCATTGCCGCGCGCATAAAATGTATTCGGCGCGTCTCCTCAAAGTATATTTTGAGCCGTCCGGGCATAAGATTAAAGGACTCACCTTATCAGGCGAATCCCTTAAAAAAATACGGGCGGTGTTTTTATGTTTGTATACACTGTTAAATCATCTAAGCTGAAGCTTATTGTGCTGATACTCCTTGTCGCCGCCGCGGTCATCGCGACGATATATGTGTCGGGCAATGACACCCCTGCCGCGCAGGACGGCGCGATAAGCCTTAAGGCCGGCAACGAGCAGGAACGGCTCGCTTTCTTTTCACAGTTTGGCTGGGACGTCGACGAGGAGCCGATTGAGGTGGCGGAAATAATTATCCCGAGCGAGTTTGACGAGGTTTACGGCAAATATAACGAAATCCAAACAAAACAAAATCTTGACCTTAGTCTTTACTGCGGCAAAAGAGCCAAGCGCTGGACATATGCCGTGAAAAACTATCCCGGCTATGAGGCAAAGCCGAACTACATACAGGCGAATATTCTTGTTTATGAGGGCATGGTCATAGGCGGGGATATATGCTCTATAGAGATAAACGGCTTTATGCACGGGTTTGACTTCCCTGAAAGCCGCGAATCGCTTACAGAAACACAAACGACTGAAACAGTGTCGGCTGTGGAAACCGCGGCGGCGGCTTAAACTCCCAGAGGCTCTAAAAGACTTAAAAGAGTGTCTTTATCAATGGCTCCGGCGTGTGATTCGGCAAGATTGCCGTCTTTGTCGATTATAAATGTGCATGGAATTGAATAGACCTCGTATGCCGACGCACCCTGCTGATATATGTCATAGTAGACAGGCAGGGTATAGCCGTTCTTTTTTATGAACGAGTCGGCGTCTGACTTTTTTTCTCTGTAGTTGTCCGTCAGGTTAACCATGATGAACTGAACACTGTCGCCGTATTCTTCGTAAAGCTCTTGAAAAAGGGGAAACTCACGCGTGCAGTAGCCGCACCATGTCGTCCAAAAGTTCAGAACGATGGGCTTGCCGTGAAGTGAGGACAGCATAAGCTCGTTTCCGTCCGTGTCCGTCATTTTAAAGTCGGGCGCGGCATTTTTCGCGACATCCGCGCCGTCTGACGCGTTTTCACTTTGCGTTTCGGGCGGGTTTGCGTATTTGTCGGCAAGGAGTTTGTATCCGAATCCCGCTCCGATGATTAAAGCAGCAAGAACAGCGAATGTGATAATTGTTTTTTTCATTTTTATCCTCCTGTCATGACATGGCGTATAAAACCTTGTTGATAAGGCCGGTCATCATAAGTATCCCCACGACGATAAGAAGCAAGCCGCTTATAATGTTGATCACACGGTAATGGCGTTTGATAAAATTAAAGGTGGTTTTCAGCCTGTCAATAAGCAGCGCGCTGATGATGAAAGGTATGCCGAGGCCGAGGGAGTATAAAAGCAGCATGAAAGCGCCTTTCAAAGCGTCCGCCTGCTGTGACGCAAGCATGAGTGCGGAGCCGAGGAAAGCGCCGACGCAGGGCGTCCAGCCGACGGCAAACACAAGCCCGAACAGCACCGCGGAAAAAAATCCGAGGTTTTGGACGTCTTTGTTAAGCTTGCGGGTGCCGTCCAGGAATTTCAGCCTTATTAATCCTGTGTAATTTAAGCCGAAAACAATGACGATAAGCCCGGTGACGACATTGACGATTGTTTCGTGAGACTTGAGAAGTCGACCGACAGTCCCGGCGAAAACTCCGAGTGTGACAAATAAAACTGTAAAGCCCAAAATAAACCCGCAGGCGTTAACAAGCACGCGGCGTTTGTTTTTTTCGCCGCTTCCGCCCGCAAAATAGATGAGGTATATGGGCAGCATGGGAAGCAGGCAAGGCGAGATAAAAGTTATGATGCCCTCAAGAAAGACTGTGACGTATTCCATAAAACTCCTCCGTTTTAACAATTTGATGAGATGAATATGTCGGCGGGCTTTTGCGCCGACCGAAAAGCAAGCTGCGCTGTTATAAAAAGGCGAGCGGACAAAATAAGAAAAAACAGCGGCAAAAACGTGCTTATTTATGATTTTATTTAAGCTATTATATCAGACATCTGAAAATTATAAAAGAAGAATATGGCAAATTAATAAAATATTTTATTTTAAAAAATACCACGAAAAAGCTGTCAATTACACGCCGAAAACCAAGCCGCCGCGCTAAGGCGAAAACAAAGCAAAAATCAAACCGCCGCGCGATAAGGATTGACAATATG
>JAAYIY010000028.1 GCA_012523185.1 Clostridiales bacterium | reverse complement strand
TTTTGCCCGGCAGTGTGACTTGTCCGGAGGATATGACGAGGTTTAAGCTATGAGCAAAGAAAAGAAAGATATACGTTTCCGAAAGGCGTTTATAGGCGGATTCAAGCGCGAAAGCGTTGCCGAATATATCGAAGGGCTTCAAAAGGAGCTTTTTGAGTGCCGCGCCGCCGCTGCAAAATCAGCAAAGGAATTTGAAGATTCCCGTGTTAAGGAAAGTGTTTTTGCGCAAAAAACGGCGCTTATCTCCGCCGAAAACCAAGTGCTGCGCGAGGAGCTTAAGGACGTAAAGGCAAAGCTTGCGCACGCAGCGAGCGAACAGGGAGGGCAAAACGACAAATCCGCCGCCGATGCGGGGCGTTTTAAGTCGGAGCTGGAGACTGAACGCGGCATATCAGAGTCGCTGCGGCTTGATATGGCGGAGCTGAAAAAGCAGCTGAGCAGCGAATACTCGGCAAACGAGCTGCTTGTCGCGGCTATAAAAGGCAAGGACGCCGAGTTAGAAGCCCTCAGCGCAAGCCTGCCCGACAATTTGCCGTCGGCCGAAGAAACAACCGCCAAGATGGCGGCTGAAATTGAAAATGTAAAAGCCGAAGCGGCGGCTGAGGATGAGAGCGCAAAGGCTGAAATGGCGGCTGAAATTGAGAGCGTAAAGGCCGAAGCGGCGGCAGAGGTCGAGCGGGCAAAATCAGAAGCGGCGGCTGAGGTTGAGAGCGCAAAGGCTGAGATGGCAGAAGAGATTGAAAAAATAAAGACTGAAGCGGCGGCTGAAATTGATAAAATAAAGGTCGAAGCGGCGGCAAAGGTTGAGAGCGCAAAAGCCGAAGCGGCTGAATCAGGGCATACTGAAAATAAGGACGAAATCATACCGCAGGAGGTTGCGCCGGAAGTTTTTATAAACAGTGAAAACGCTCTTGAAAACAACGAGGAATTTGAGGCGGACGGCGAGGATACGGCGGCTGACAAACCGCCTGTTGAAACGCCAAGCGAAGACGGCGATAAGCAAGAAACAAGACAGGCGCCTCAAAGCGGCGCCGCTCCGACTGTTTATGATAAGGATAAAATAGCGGACATAATAGCAAGGTATGAAAACACACGCAAGCAATCAGAAAACGACCCCCAATAAGGTGATAATATATGACGACGCACAGTATCGACACGGCAGATATAAAAGTCAAATCAAGGGATTTAAAAGCCGGAGACAGGATATTGCTCTCCGGCTTTATATTCACCGCGCGTGACGCGGCGCACAAGCGTATTTGCGGGATTATCGACGAAGGCGGCAAGCCGCCGTTTGAGATTGACGGGGCATGCATCTATTACGCGGGTCCCACGCCTGCGCCGCCGGGGGCTGTGATTGGCAGTTGCGGGCCGACGACATCGGGAAGAATGGACAAATTCGCCCCAAAGCTTTTAGACCTCGGACTTGCCGCGATGATTGGCAAGGGAGCAAGAAGCGTCGAGGTCACGGACGCCATCAAAAGGAACGGCGCCGTTTATCTTTGTGCTGTCGGGGGCGCCGGAGCGTTGGCGGCAAGATGTGTTAAAGCTTGTGAGGAAATTGCCTTTAAGGATTTGGGCTGCGAAAGCGTCAAGCGGCTTTTTGTAAAGGACTTTCCGCTTATTGTTGCAAATGACTGTGCGGGCGGCGATCTTTTTTCCGTCGGGCGCGCTGTCTGAAGTGTCAAGCGCCAGAACAAAGTTTATTCGGGGAGCGGCATCAAATAATGATATCATTTTCCGCTTTTTTGCAGCAGCTAATGTCAAGCCCGCCGTTGCTTGTGACGTCGATTCTTACGCTTGCCGTGATTCTTGTAAACGGCTGGACAGACGCTCCTAACGCCATTGCGACTTGTGTTTCCACGCGCTCAATGGGCGTAAAACCTGCGATATTAATGGCCGCGGTTTTTAATTTTCTCGGTGTGCTTGTCATGACTGCAGTAAACACTCAAGTCGCGCAGACGATATACAACATGGCCGATTTCGGCGGAGATCCGAGCAGGGCGCTGACGGCGCTTTGCGCCGCGATGGTCGCAATCGTAATCTGGGCGACTGCCGCGTGGTATTTCGGCATACCGACGAGCGAAAGCCACGCGCTAATCGCCGGGATTTCCGGCGCCGCCATTGCCCTCAACGGCGGACTGGGGGGCATAAACGGCGGCGAATGGATAAAGGTTATTTACGGTCTTTTTCTTTCGACTTTGCTTGGTTTTTTTTCAGGGTTCGCAACAGTGAAGACAGTCGAAAAGATATGCAGGAATATACCTCGTCAAAAGACAATCGGTTTTTTCAGGGGCGGTCAGATATTGGGCGGCGGCGCAATGGCGTTTATGCACGGCGCGCAGGACGGGCAGAAGTTTATCGGGGTGTTCCTCCTCGGCATGAGTCTTGCGGGCGGCAACGCCGGGGCGGCCGAGTTTTCAATACCTCTTTGGCTAATGGTGCTTTGCTCCGGAGTTATGGCGTTAGGCACGTCAATAGGCGGCTACAAGATAATTAAGTCTGTCGGCATGGACATGGTAAAGCTTGAAAAGTATGAGGGCTTTTCCGCCGATCTTGCGGGTGCGTTTTGTCTTTTGATTTCCACCTTAACAGGCTTGCCCGTCAGCACGACACACACAAAGACGACAGCGATAATGGGTGTCGGCGCCGGAAGAAGGCTTTCAAATGTGAATTGGGGCGTCGTAAAAGAAATGGGTTACGCGTGGGTGATGACCTTCCCCGGCTGCGGCGTCATCGGATATTTCACGGCGCTGATATTTATGCGGTTATTTTAACTTAGGAATGATGCTAATGTTTAATAAGAAGAAAGAAAAGCAAACAGATTATTTTGAAACATTTATTCAGCAGGCGCGGTACGCGTGCGAAGCGGCCGAAATCATCGTCGAGCTTTTTAATAAATTTGACACCTTCGATATCCCGAAAACAGTAGAAAAGCTTCACAAAGTCGAAACGGCGGGCGACTTTGTGAAAAAAAAGCTCACGGAGGCTCTTGTCGGTGAGTTTTTGCCGCCCATAGACCGCGGCGACATTTTGACGCTCGCAAACGAGCTTGACGAGGTCATCGACAATGTCGAGGACATTCTCCGCCACATCTACATGTACAACGTCACATCAATTAAGCCGGAGGCGCTGGAATTTGCGGAGGTCGTCCGAGAGATATGTAAGGCGACACACGACATGATCGTCGAGTTTAAAAACTTTAAAAAGTCGTCAAAGCTTCACGCGCTTGTTGTCGAAGTAAACACGCTTGAGGAAAAGGCCGACGACATTTATTTGCGCGCAATCAGAAATCTATACACCACCGCCTGCGACCCGCGCGAATTGATTGGATGGACGCGGATTTATTCCATAATTGAGGATTGCTGCGACAGCTGTGAGCATGTTGCGAACACTGTCGAAATGACGGCGATGAAAAACACATGATCGGCGCGGTTAATCGGCGGGAAAGGTACGGAAAAATAAATGGGTTTACCAATAGTAGCGATTGTCGGGCGTCCCAACGTCGGCAAATCGACTCTTTTCAACAAGCTTGTCGGCAGCAGGCTTGCGATAGTTGACGACACACCGGGCGTTACGAGGGACAGAATATACGGTGAATGCGAGTGGCTGGGCAGGAAGATGCTGCTTGTCGACACAGGCGGTATCGAGCCTTTTTCAGAGGACATAATTCTCTCACAGATGCGCCGCCAGTCACAGCTTGCAATCGAAAGCGCCGATGTCATAATACTTGTCACAGACGTCAGGTCGGGAATTGTCGCGACTGATGTCGAAGTCGCGCATATGCTCCTGAAATCAGCAAAGCCCATTGTGCTTTGTGTTAACAAATGCGACAGCGTCGGCGAGAATCCGATTGAGCTTTATGAATTTTACAATCTTGGTCTCGGCGAGCCTTTCCCCGTCTCCTCCGTTCACGGTCACGGCACGGGAGATATGCTTGACGAGGTGCTTAGACTGCTGCCGGACGAGGCGGACGGCGAGGGCGAGAGCGACACCGTAAATGTCGCCGTCATAGGCAAGCCGAATGTCGGCAAATCGTCGCTGATAAACGCCATTGTCGGCGAGGAGCGGGTCATTGTTTCCGATATCGCCGGTACAACGCGCGACGCTACTGACACGCCTGTTGAAAACGCACACGGAAAATTTATTTTCATAGACACCGCGGGGCTTCGCAGAAAAAGCAAGGTTGACTGCGCAATCGAAAGATATTCTGTCATTCGCGCGAGGATGGCTGTTGAGCGGGCGAGCGTCTGCGTCATCATGATTGACGCCTGCGAGGGCTTTACGGAGCAGGACTCAAAGGTGGCGGGCATTGCGCACGAGCAGGGCAAGGGCTGCATAATAGCAGTCAACAAGTGGGATGCCATCGAAAAAGACGGCAAAACAATGGACGCGTACAGAAAAAAGCTGATGCATGACTTTGCCTTCATGTCATACGCGCCGATAATTTTTATATCAGCCAAAACAGGGCAGCGGCTTGACAGGCTTTTTGAGCTTATAAAATATGTCGACAGTCAAAACGCGATAAGAATATCGACAGGCAAGCTTAACGACATACTTTCCGAAGCTGTCACAAGAGTGCAGCCGCCCACCGACAGGGGTAAAAGGCTGAAGATTTATTACATCACGCAGGCATCCACAAGACCTCCGACATTTGTGTGCTTTGTGAACAAAAGGAATTTGTTTCATTACAGCTACCAAAGATATATTGACAACCGCATCCGTGAGGTGTTCGGGCTTGAGGGCACGCCGACACGGATGATAATCAGGGAACGGGAGCAGAAATAAGATGGTGATTCTCGGCATAGACCCGGGGTACGCGATTGTCGGCTACGGGTTGATTGACTATAAGTCCTCCCGATTCAATGTGATTGATTTCGGGACGATAACGACAAGGTCGGACACGCCGTTCAACGAGCGCGTCGAGACAATTTTCGACAGCCTGACCTGCCTGATGAGGCGTTATTCGCCTGAGGCGATGGCGGTTGAAAAGCTTTTTTACCACACGAACGCAAAGACGGTCATAGACGTGAGCCAGGCGCGCGGCGCCATCATACTTGCCGCTCAAAAAAACGGATTAAAGATATTTGAATACACACCGCTCCAGGTTAAGCAAAGCGTCGTAGGTTACGGCAGAGCCGAAAAAAAGCAAGTCCAGGAGATGACAAGGATAATCCTTAACCTCAAGGAAACGCCGAAGCCCGACGACGCAGCCGACGCTCTCGCCATGGCGATTTGTCACGCTCACACAAGCGGTTCGCTCATGACGGGCGGCGGCAGAGGAAAGCTAAAAATTAAAGATGGGATTTAAGCTATGTTTTACAGTTTGACAGGAAAAATAGCGCATATTGACGAAAACGGAGCGGCGGTAGACTGCGGCGGCGTCGCGTTCTACTGCTCCGCGTCCGCGAATACGCTTAGAAAGATAGGAAGCAAGGGCGAAACCGCGACAGTTTTTACATATTTAAACGTCCGCGGCGATGTTTTGGATTTGTTTGGATTTCACGACAGGCATGAGCTTGAGTGTTTCAAGCTGCTGATGGGTGTTTCCGGAGTCGGACCCAAGGCGGCGCTCTCCATTTTATCAAGCTTTGAGCCGTCCAAGCTTGCGCTTTGCATTGCCTCCGGAGACGCGAAAAGCATCACGGCGGCACAGGGAATCGGCCCGAAGATTGCGCAGAGGGTTGTGCTGGAGCTTAAGGGGAAGCTGACGCCAAGCTTTGCCGGCGCAATGTCCGAAAATATCGAAGCCGCCGGTGCGGCGTCCGCCGCGGGGAGCTGCGGAGAGGCGGTGAGCGCTCTGGAGATGCTCGGCTACAGCCGCACAGACGCTTCGGTGGCAGTCGGCAAGCTTGACAGCTCTCTCCCGACCGAGGAGCTGATAAAGCAGGCGCTAAGGCACCTTGCAAGGCTTTGATGATTATTTAGGGGAGGGAAACAAAAGATGTACAATGACTCGGAAAACAGAATAATAGCGCCGGAGTATTCGGCGGAAGATTCGGAAACAGAGCTTTCCCTCCGCCCAAAAAGCCTTTCTGAATATATCGGCCAGGAAAAGGTCAAGGAAAACATGAAGGTCTACATTGATGCCGCCCGAATGAGGGGGGAGGGTCTTGACCATGTTTTGCTTTACGGGCCGCCCGGTCTCGGAAAGACGACGCTTGCCGGAATTATTGCCAACGAAATGGGAGTCAGCATCAGGGTGACGTCCGGGCCCGCCATTGAAAAGCAGGGTGACCTTGCGGCTCTTTTAACAAACTTAAACGAAGGCGACGTTCTTTTCATAGACGAGGTTCACAGGCTGAACAGGAGCGTTGAGGAGGTGCTTTACCCCGCGATGGAAGACAGCGCGCTTGATATAATCATCGGCAAAGGTCCGTCGGCGCGCTCAATCAGGCTTGAGCTGCCGAACTTTACGCTTGTCGGGGCGACCACAAGGGCGGGGCAGCTTTCCGCACCGCTTCGCGACCGCTTCGGCGTTGTTTGCAGGCTTGAGATATACACACCGGAGGAGCTGGTGCAGATAGTCAGGCGCAGCTCTCGAATACTCGGCATAGTGATTGACGAAAGCGGCGCCGTCGAGATAGCGGCACGCTCAAGAGGAACGCCGCGCATAGCCAACCGCCTGTTAAAACGCGCGCGCGATTTCGCGCAGGTCATAGGCGATGGGGTTATAGATCACAAAAACGCCAAAAGAGCGCTCGACAGGATGGAGATTGACAAGCTGGGGCTTGACTCTGTCGACAGGCTTTTGCTTACGGCGATGATAAACAACTACAACGGCGGCCCCGTCGGTCTTGACACCATCGCCGCCGCAATCGGAGAGGAATCCATCACGATAGAGGATGTTTATGAGCCTTATCTTATGCAGATTGGTTTTTTGAGCAGGACGCCGCGTGGCAGGGTTGTCACACCGGCGGGTTACAGGCATCTCGGCATCCAGATGCCGGATCAGCAAACACTGTTTTAGGAGGTGTCTATGGGCAGGCTTTTTGGGACAGACGGAGTGCGCGGCATTGCGAACAGCGAGCTTTCATGCGAGTTTGCAGTGAAGATAGGGCGCGCCGCGGCGACAGTTCTTATGAGCGGCGACATAAAAAGACCGCGTGTGATGATAGGCAAGGATACGAGGATATCATCGGATATGCTTGAGTCGGCCATAGCGGCGGGGCTTTGCTCTGTCGGCGCGGATGTGGTGCTTGTCGGCGTCGCTCCGACACCGGCTGTGGCATACCTTGTAAAAAGAGAGGGCTGTGACGCCGGAATCATGATTTCCGCGTCGCACAACACATGCGAATACAACGGTATAAAGATTTTTAAGTCGGACGGCTACAAGCTGCCCGACGAGCTTGAAGAAAAAATAGAGGAGCTTCTCCTTGACGAAACAATGCCTCCAACTGTCAAAATCGGCGGCGAGGTCGGAAAGATTTGTTCCGACAAAGGCGCGATTTCACATTATATAGACCATATCCGCTCCACTGCCGAATGCGATTTCGGCGGGCTTCGCGTGGCGTTTGACTGCGCTAACGGCTCGGCGTCCGTGACGGCGCGCAAGCTGTTCACAAAGCTCGGCGCCGATTGCAGGTTTTTATGCTCGGAGCCGGACGGCACAAATATAAACGCCGGCTGCGGCTCGACACACCTTGAAAGACTTCAAAAGTATGTCGTCGACAATGCCCTTGACGCCGGTTTTGCTTTCGACGGCGACGCCGACAGGCTGCTCGCAGTCGACGCGGACGGAAACATTATTGACGGCGACATGATAATCGCCCTTTGCTCAAAACACATGAAGGAAAAGGGCGTCCTCAACAAAGACACAGTTGTTGTGACAGTGATGAGCAACATGGGCTTCACACGCTTTTGCGGCAAAAACGGCATTGCTTACGAGAGGACGAAAGTCGGCGACAGATATGTGCTTGAAAATATGGTCGAAAACGGCTATTCAATCGGCGGCGAGCAGTCCGGTCACGTCATTTTTCTTGATTACGCCAGCACGGGCGACGGTCAGCTGACGGCGGTTCAGATAATGAACGTCATGAAGCAGACGGGTAAGCCGCTTTCAGAGTTGGCGGCGGTGATGGAGGTTTTTCCGCAGATAATGATAAATGTAAAGGTGTCAAACATCGGCAAAGTGCGCTGTCTTTACGACGAGGAGATAAAAAAGTCAGTGTCGGAGGCGGAGAAGGAGCTTGGAAGCTCGGGGCGCGTTCTTGTCAGGGTGTCGGGCACGGAGCCGCTTGTCCGCGTTATGCTTGAGGGCAGCGACGGCAATCTGATAAAAAGGCTCGGCGAGGAAATAGCCGAGGTTATAAGGGAAAGGCTGATTTAAAAATTGCGTCAAAGGAGAATTAAATGAGGGTCGCGGACAAATGGGTTGATTATGAGCTGATAGACTGTTCGGACGGCGAAAGGCTTGAGCGATGGGGCGACATAATACTTGTGCGCCCGGATCCGCAGATAATATGGAAAACGCCGAAGGACAACGAGCTTTGGAAGTCGCCTCACGCGCAATACAGGCGCTCAAAAACAGGCGGCGGGGCGTGGCATAACTATGTTGGTATGCCGGGCTACTGGAAGATAAATTACGGCGAACTGACATTCAACATAAAGACAATGGGCTTTAAGCATACGGGCATCTTTCCCGAGCAAGCCGTCAACTGGGATATGCTGGCGGATGTGATACGGGGCGCCGACCGCCCCGTAAGCGTGCTTAACCTTTTTGGCTATACCGGCGCCGCGACTGCGGCGGCGCTCAAAGCCGGAGCGGCCGTCGTCCACGTGGACGCGTCAAAGGGCATGGTGCAGTGGGCAAAGGAAAACGCCGCGTCAAGCGGCGTGGGCGGCGAAAATGTGCGGTGGATTGTTGACGACTGCATAAAATTTGTGCGCCGCGAGCTGCGCCGCAAAAGCAAATACGATATCATTATCATGGACCCTCCGTCATACGGCAGAGGTCCCGGCGGCGAAGTTTGGCGGCTTGAGGACGAGGTTTTTTCGTTTGCGCAGTCCTGCGCCGAATTGTTAAGCGACGAGCCGCTTATGGTGCTGCTCAACTCTTACACGACGGGGCTTTCTTCTTCTGTGATGAACTATATTCTGCACTACGCGCTTGTGCCGAAATATGGCGGGGCGGTCGATGGCGACGAGCTGGGGCTGAATGTTTCTGAAACAGGTCTTGCCCTGCCGTGCGGAGCCTCGTCCCTGTGGACGGCGCGGGGCTAAAAACTTAAAGGTGCGCCGCGGCAACATTTTCACGGACAGGCAAGCCGACGGTAAAGTCAACATTAAAATCAAAGGAAGGCACCGGTTATGATTTTAAAAGTCATAACCAACAACAGGAATCATAATAAATGCACGAAAATATAATCGAAATTAAAAACGCGGCGTTTTTTTATGACAGTGAGACGGCAAACGCCGAGGCTGTTATAAAAAACATAAGCCTTTCTGTCAAAAGAGGCAGCTTTGTAGCTGTGTTGGGGCATAACGGCTCAGGAAAGTCGACTCTTGCGAAGCTTTGCAACGCAATCCTTGTGCCGCAGGAGGGCAAGGTTTTTGTCAACGGGATGGACACGTCAGACAGCTCCTTGACATTTGAAATAAGGCGCGCCGTCGGCATGGTGTTTCAAAACCCCGACAATCAAATAGTTGCGACTGTTGTGGAGGACGACGTGGCTTTCGGACCTGAAAACCTCGGAGTGGAGCCAAAGGAAATACGCAGGCGCGTCGACAGCGCCTTACGCTCTGTCGGCATGTACGATTTCAGGGGCTTTCCGCCGCACAATCTTTCGGGCGGGCAAAAACAGCGCGTCGCCATAGCCGGGATAATCGCCATGCGCACCGAATGCATTGTCCTTGACGAGCCGACGGCGATGCTTGACCCGAAAGGCAGGGTTGAGGTCATGAAGACAGTCAAAAGCCTCAACCGAGAGCTTGGGATAACAGTCGTCTTTATAACGCACTTTATGGATGAGGCCGCGCAGGCGGACAGAATAATTGTGATGGACGACGGCGGAATAATCCTTGACGGGACGCCGAAAGAAGTTTTTTCAAACAAAGACACGCTTAGGGAGTCTGGGCTTGACGTGCCGGTCGCCGCCGAATTTGCGGACATGCTCATTTCGGAGGGGATAGACCTTCCAAAGGGGATACTCACCGCCGATGAATGTGTCGAGGCTGTCGCCGACGCGGCAAAGAAACGGGGGTTGATTTGATGACGCCCGTAATCAAAGCTGAAAACCTGACATATATTTACGGCGAAAAAACTTCATTTGAAGTCGCCGCGATAAAAAACATCAACATCGAGATTCAAAAGGGCGATTTTGTCGGCATCATCGGGCACACAGGCTCGGGGAAAAGCACGCTGATTCAGCATTTCAACGGCCTGCTGAAGCCGAATTCCGGCAGGGTTTTGCTCGACGGCAGCGATATTCAGGAAAGCAAGGAGAGCGTCCGCGCCGCCCGATTCAAGGCAGGGCTTTGCTTTCAATACCCCGAATATCAGCTTTTTGAGGACACGGTTTACAAAGACATAGCTTTCGGGCCTAAGAATATGGGTCTCGGCGAGGACGAGATATCAGCGCGTGTTCTGCGCGCGGCAAGGTTTGTCGGAATAAATGAGGAGCTGCTGTCAAAATCGCCCTTTGACTTGTCCGGCGGGGAGAAAAGGCGCGCGGCAATAGCCGGAGTCATGGCAATGGAGCCGGAAGTGCTCATGCTTGACGAGCCGACAGCGGGGCTTGACCCAAGGGGAAGGGATATGATTCTGGGGCTTATAAAGGAATACCATGAGCACACGGGCAGCACAGTGCTTCTTGTTTCTCACAGCATGGAGGCCGTCGCACGACTTGCTTCAAAGGTGCTTGTCCTGAACAATTCCGCCGTGGCGATGTTCGGAACCGTTTCGGAAGTTTTTTCGCGCGGCAGGGAGCTTATGGAAATGGACTTGAACGTCCCTGAAATTACGCGTATTTTCATAGGGCTGCGCGACAGAGGATTGCCCGTCGCCGCTTCTGTTTACACAAACGAGCAGGGGCGAGACGAGATTCTTCGTGTGTTCGGGGAGGTGGCGCCGTGATTCGTGACATAACCATCGGTCAATATCTTCCCGGCGACTCTGTCCTCCACAGGCTTGACGCGCGGATGAAGACGGCGCTGACATTCCTGTTTGTTATCATGATTTTCTTTTGCAAAAACTTTTTGTCGCTCGGACTTGTGGCTGTTTTTACGCTGTTGCTCACAGTCTTGTCAAAAGTGCCTTTCAGGATGATGATTAAAAGCCTGAAGCCGATATTCATAATTCTTGTTTTCACAGCGGTTTTAAACATTTTATACACGGGCGGCGGGCGCGAGCTTTTCGGGTTTTGGAAGATAAGCATCACAGACAAAGGTCTTTACACAGCGGGCTTTATGGTGATAAGGATAATATGCCTGATAACGGGAAGCTCACTGCTGACTTACACCACGACGCCGACGCACTTGACGGACGCCATCGAAAGGCTGCTGTCGCCTTTAAAGCTTTTCAAGATACAGGTCAACACGCTTGCGATGATGATGACGCTTGCGCTGCGATTCATACCGACATTGATTGAGGAAATTGACCGTATCATGAACGCCCAAAAAGCAAGAGGCGCGGATCTCGAAAGCGGCGGTGTCATCAAGCGCGCGAAAGCGCTCATACCAATTCTTATACCGCTTTTCATATCGGCCTTCCGCAGGGCATATGAGCTGGCGTTTGCCATGGAATGCCGCTGCTATCACGGCGGCGACGGCAGGACAAGGATGAAGCAGATGAAGCTTTCCGCCCGTGATTTCGCGGCGGCTTTTTGTGTCGCGTTGCTTTTTGGCGGCATAATCTTTTTAAACTACAAGTTCAAGGCGTTGATTTGATGAAAAAGCTAATGCTGACACTTCGCTTTGACGGCGGAGCATACCACGGATGGCAGGTGCAGAAAAACGGCGTGACTGTTCAAGAAACACTGCAAAATGCCATCGAATCCGTTTTCGGGACGCGCTACGGCGTCACAGGCTGTTCACGCACCGACGCCGGAGTCCATGCCAATATGTACTGCTGCTGCTTCAGCACAAATTCGGAAATGAATCGCGAAAAGATTATCGCGGCGTTAAATGCCCATTTGCCCGACGATATCGGCGTCTATGGCTGCTGCGATGTCCCTGACGAGTTTCACCCGCGCTATTCGTGCCTGTCAAAGGAATACATTTACAAGGTTTGGAACTCACCGCACAGAAACCCGTTTTTATACGGAAAAAGCCTGCAATATAAACACAGCATCGACGAAAAAGCTCTTATGGCGGAAGCGTCGGCGTTTGTCGGGAGACATGACTTTAAGGGCTTTGCGTCGTCAGGCGGGAGCGCCGCGGACACTGTTCGGAATGTTTTTCGTTTTGAGACGGCAAGGGACGGCGACGAGGTTGTGTTTTCGATTGAAGCGGACGGATTTTTATACAACATGGCGCGTATAATGGTCGGGACGATGCTTGATATGTCCGCGGGAAAGATTCAAAAAGGCAGTCTTGCCGAAATCATCGCCTCCCGCGACAGAAACAGAGCCGGTGCCACCGCTCCGGCATACGGGCTTTATCTTAACAAGGTGTTTTATGAAGATGAAAAAACAAAAACAAAAACCTGAAAAGAGGAAACATTCGTCGGCGGCAAAGCCGATTTTTGCGGCGCTTGTCATTTTCACGGGCATTTACATTGCCGCCAAGACTGTCGGGAGCGTCGCGATGTCTAATGTTTCGGACGCTTTTGTGTCATTTGCCTCCTCTGTCAGAAGCGGCGGAGGTTATCCTTACAGCACCCCCGGCAAAGACATAAGCGACATGAAAAAGATTGGCTCGGGCATTTTGCTCGTCAGCCCCGACGCCATATCAACATTGAGCTTTTCGGCGGCCGAGCTTCAAAGCATCGCTTGCAGCTATTCAGACCCCGCGGTCTGCGCCAACAACGGCAGGGCGATTGTTTATGACAGGAACACGAACAAATTCTGCGTGATAAGCAAGACAAGGCTCCTTTATTCGGGCGAGACAAAGGGCGCCGTGCTCACTGCCGCAATGGGCAAAAACGGGTTTGCCGCCGTCGCCTTTGTCTCTGACAAGTCGGCAAGCGAGCTGACTGTTTATGACCGCGGCATGAAGGAGCATTTTAAGTGGGAATGTGTTTCAGACTACATTGTCGATATGTCCATATCCGGCAACGGCAAAAATATTGCCGTGATAGTTTTAGGCGTAAAGGATGCGGAGATTTGCTCAAAGCTGCACGTTTTTCAAATGGGATCGCCCGAGCCTTTGGCGTCGTTTGAATACTCGAAAACAACACTCATCGACGTGCAATACACAAAGAAAAAGCAAATCATCGCAATCGGGGACAATCTGCGCAGCGTAATATCCCGCGATATGTCAAGGAATGACGAGCAGTTTTCCGGAGATGAGGTTCGCCGCTTTGCATCCGCGGAAAACGGCAGGCAGGCAGTTGTTTTGCTTCCATACGGAGACGAAAATTCCGCGAAGTTCCGTGTCTATGCCGAGGACGGCTCAAAAAGCTTTGAGGAAAGCTTCAAGAGCAAGGTGACGGACGCCGCGTGCGGCTCAAGCTGCGCCGCCGCGCTGACAAAGGACGGCGTTTTTGTGTTCAACAGCGCCGGTAAGGAGATATATTCAAAAAGATTTTCCGAAACAGCAGTGTCGCTGGAGCTGACAGACAAAGATATTTATATCTTGTTTAACGACAGGATAGAAAAGCACAGCATATACGGCAAAAGCTCCAAAACCAAAAACTCTTAACATGTTTTGCCTTGTTTTTGTAACATTCTTATGGTAAAATATTTCTTCAGAAAGCGAAAGATAAAGCAAAAGGGGAGTGTTGAATGAGATTTATAGTCGATGTCGCGCTCATCGCTCTGTTTTTCTTCATTGTAAACAGAGCGTCGCACAAAGGTTTTCTAATCGGCATTCTCGGAGTCGCGGCGTGGATAGGTGCGTCGGTCTTTGCGACGGCGTTTTGCCGTGATGTCGCACAGTGGATATACAACGCCTTCTTTGAGCGGCGTGTAGCCGAATGGGTCATGTCCGAAGTTTCGGACGCCGCCGGAGCGCAGGCTGTGACGGAGACGGCGATGGCGGCAATAAAGGGCCTGCCGGAATATGCCGTAAATGCCGCCAAATCCCTGGGTATAGACGTAAACTCACTCATCGAAAGTGTCGGCTCGGCTGACATTTTGCAAAAGGAGTCAATCGCGGCGGAGGTCACCTCAAGAGTGGCGCAGCCGATAATAACGGCCGCACTTGAAGCTTTGTCGTTCATCCTTTTGCTGTTCACGTCGTCGGCTGTTTTTCATGCGCTGGCGGGGCTGATAAACAAAATCGCGCGGATACCGGTTCTCAAGCAGGTCAACAGCGCGCTCGGAGCGCTGCTTGGAGTCGCAAAGGGCATAGTCGTTGTTATTCTCACCTGTATGCTTTTAACAATAATTATGAACATCGCCGGCGACGGCGCGATTTCAAACGCCATTGCAGCATCCAAGTTTGTGGCGGCGGTAAATGACAGCGGATTGATGCTCAAATTCTAAGGCGAAGCCGCGCGGCTTTAACATTTCAGGAAACAACGGGGGTAATAAAATGGCGGACAACTTATTTTCAAACTGGAAAACGGTTCCCAACCTCATCTCGTTTTTAAGGATACTGATGGTGCCGATATTTGTGTTTTTGTTCCGCAACAGTCACATCGGCTGGGCGGTGTTTGTTCTTTTTCTTTCCGGCTTGTCAGATGCACTTGACGGCAAGATAGCGCGCCGCTTTAATCAGACAAGCGATCTCGGAAAGGTTATTGACCCTCTTGCCGACAAGCTTACACAGATTGCCATCGCGATAATGCTTTTTATTTTTTTCAGAAAAGGCGACGTCGCCGAAATGGTTTGGTTCAGCTGGATTTTCATTGTTTTCCTTGCGAAAGAGGCTTTGATGGTAATTGTGGCAATGGTGATGATAGGTTTGGGACTTCGTCCCGGAGCGGCAGAAATATACGGTAAAGTCGCGACATTTGTTTTTTACGGCGTGATGCTGCTCATAATAGGATTCGGCCCGCAAATAGGCGCTTTCAGCAAATACTTTACGTTGTCGACGTCTGTTATGAAAATATTGATAATCATTTCCGCCTTGCTGACAATCATGGCGTTTTTCAGCTATGTTCCCGACACGGTGCGCCAGTTCAGGGAGAAAAGAGCAAGGGAAAAAAGTTTTGGCGCCAAGGAGTAAATAGATGAAACAAATTCTTTGCAGCAGATGCAAAAAACGTCCCGCCATGTTTTTTATCACAAAAATCGAGGGCGATAAAAGCAAGCAGGAGGGATTCTGCATGAAATGCGCGATGGATCTGAATCTCGGACCCATCAAGCAGATGATGCAGAGCATGGGAATAAGCGAGGACGAGGTTGAAGGCGTCAGCGAGCAGTTCGACGAGCTTTTCGGCGAAAACGGCGACTTTAAGCCGGGCGGAGCCGGAACGCTTCCGTTTATGCAAATGCCTCCGGAAGATTTGGAGGGCATTTCCCCCGAGCCCGGCAGGCAGGGGACAAAGTCAAAAAAACGCGGCAAAAAGGAACGCGCGAAAAAGGAGAGGAAGTTCCTCAACCTCTACTGCACCGACCTCACATCAAAGGCGAAAGAGGGCAAGCTTGACAGGATAATAGGCAGGGAAAAGGAGATTTACAGGACAATCCAAATCCTGTGCCGACGCTCCAAAAACAACCCGTGCCTTATCGGTGAGCCGGGTGTCGGAAAAACGGCAATAGCCGAAGGGCTTGCCATGCGCATAGCCGAGGGCGAAGTGCCTGTAAAGCTTCTTGAAAAGGAGATTCATCTTTTGGATCTCACGGCGCTTGTCGCGGGGACACAGTTCAGAGGTCAATTTGAAAGCCGCATAAAAGGGCTTGTCGAGGAGGTCAAGGCGGAGGGCAACATCATTCTTTTTATAGACGAGGTTCACAGCCTTGTGGGGACAGGCGACGCCGAAGGCTCAATGAATGCCGCCAACATCCTAAAGCCCGCGCTTTCAAGAGGCGAGATACAAATAATCGGCGCCACGACATTCACCGAATACAGGAAATACATCGAAAAGGACGCCGCGCTTGAGCGCAGGCTTCAGCCCGTTAAGGTTGAGGAGCCGTCAATCGACGAGACGTGCGAAATGTTGACAGGCGTCAAGAAATACTATGAACAATATCACAGGGTCAGGATGAGCGACTCGCTCATACGGCGCGCAGTCATTCTTTCGGAAAGATATATAAACGACAGATTTTTGCCGGACAAAGCCATTGACCTTCTTGACGAAGCATGCACGAGCGCAAATTTGCGCAATAAAGCAATCGGCGAGCTTGAGCTTGCCGAAAAAGATGTCGAGAGGATGAGGGAAACGCAGCGGGAGCTGATGGACATACAGGAAAGCGGCGGCGAAGTTAATTATGAGGAGCTTGCGGGCATCAAATCAGACCTCATTTCCGCGGAGATTAAGATGGCGGAGCTTGAGAAAAAGGCGGAGGACAACTTTGTCACGGAGGACGACATAGCAAAGGTCATAAACCTCTGGACAGGCATTCCCGCAAGCAAGATAATAGAGAGCGATTTGCGCAGGCTTGCCGATCTTGACAAAAGGCTTAAAGAAAAGATAATCGGTCAGGACGAGGCTGTCGACGTCGTGTCAAAAGCTATACGCCGCGGCAGGATTCAGATAAGCCCGCGCTTAAGACCGGCTTCATTCATTTTTGTCGGACCGTCCGGCGTCGGCAAGACAGAGCTTGTGAAGCAGCTTGCGTCGGAGCTTTTTGACACGCCCGAAACACTGATAAGGCTTGACATGTCCGAATTCATGGAAAAGCATTCCGTGTCACGTATAATCGGCTCGCCGCCCGGATATGTGGGCTATGACGAGGCGGGGCAGCTGACAGAAAAGGTTCGCAGGAAGCCTTATTCCGTTCTTCTTTTTGACGAGATAGAAAAAGCGCACCCCGATGTTATGAACATCCTTCTGCAAATACTTGACGAGGGGAAAATCACGGACGCGCAGGGAAGAACTGTCAGCTTTGAAAACACAGTCATCATTATGACTTCAAACGCGGGAAGCAATCGCAAGGGCGGTGTTCTCGGCTTTAGCAAGACAAAGGACGAGGCGTCAAAGGAGCGTTCCATGAAAGCGCTGCGCGACTTCCTGCGCCCCGAGTTTATCGGGCGTGTGGACGAGGTTGTTTTGTTTAACGATTTGACTCCGGAGGATTACGCCTCTATCGCAAAGCTGATGCTTGACGAGCTTGTGGAGCCGCTGCGCGACAAGGGAATAACCTTTACATGGGAAAATGAAGTCCCGGCAAAGCTTGCCGCCATGACGGAGGACGGCACAAGGGGGGCGAGGGATCTGCGAAATGTCATCCGCAGAAACATTGAGGACAGCATAGCGTCAATAATCGTCAACAGCCCCGACACCCCGATAAAAAAGATTCATGTGTCGGCGCATGAAAGCGGCGTGTCAGTTTCAGCAGATTAAAACGGAGGATATATGGTTATTGTCAAGACGCCTTTCCGAGTATCGTTTTTCGGGGGCGGCACAGATTACAGGACATATTTTGAGGAATACGGCGGGAGCGTTTTATCGGCGGCCATCAACAAAAACTCCTATGTCACACTTCGCGCTTTGCCGCCTTTTTTCAGCTACCGCAACAAGTTTACTTATTCAAAGATAGAATGCTTTGACAAGCCGGACGAATCAAACCACCCGTTGGTGCGCGAGGCGATGAAGCACCTTGCAGCCGACAGGATACAGATAAATTATGACGCGGATTTGCCGGCAAGATCAGGTTTGGGCTCAAGCTCGTCATTTGCCGTCGGGCTTTTGAACGCCATGCATCACTTTAGGGGCGAGGATTTGTCGCCCATGGAGCTTGCGCACGAAGCGATATATCTTGAACGCAAGCTTTGCGGCGAAGCCGGCGGAGAGCAGGATCAGGTGGCGGCGGCAGTCGGAGGGATAAACAGAATTGACTTTTCGGCGGACGGGATAAGCGTCACGCCCATAACATTTCGCAAGGGCGACAAAGAAAAGCTGGAAAGCCGCCTTTTGCTTGCTTTTACGGGTTTTACACATTACGCGGGCGAAATATCAAAGGAGCAGCAGGGCAATATCGGAAAGTCGCTTTCAAATCTCCACGAAATGAAAAATCTTGTCGGTGAGGCGCAAGGGCTGCTGAACAGCGGCAAGATAAATGAATTCGGGCGCCTTCTTGATTATACATGGCGCCTTAAGCGCTCACTTTCCGGCGCTATTACCACAGAATATATAGACAGGCTTTATGAGACGGCAATCGATGCCGGTGCGCTCGGCGGGAAGCTCCTCGGCGCGGGCGGCGGCGGATTTATGCTGTTTTTTGCAGATCCTGACAAGCACGCGGCAATCAAAAAACGTCTCGAAAGCCTTTGCTTTGTCGACTTCTCTTTGGGCGCCGACGGGACAAAGATTATTTACTCGGACGGCGAAAGGCAAAGCCCCGGATTTTAGGGAGGATTTAATCACCTGTTCCGCTGATAAATCAAAAAAGCCGGCCGCCTTTTTCGGGCGGCCGGTTTTTGAGTTGTTAAATTATTTCGACTTTACATAAGCCTTAATGTCCTTGTAATATTCCGTAATGTCTGAAATGCCGAGCTTCTTACCGACACCGGATTTTGCAAGGAAAGCCGAAGCTTTTGCGACATATTCAAGCACTGTCAGGACAGCATCAATTACCTTGGAGTCCTTGCCGGACAATTTTATAAGAAGGTCTATAAAAGGGTAATCCTCGCGCAGCTTAAGAAGCTTTTTGCCGGAAAGGTCATAAACAGACTCGGCGCAGAAAGTGTTGTCGTTATTATAAAAAGAGGCGTAAGACACCTTGAATTGATAGCTTGCATATTTGTCAACAGCGACGCCGCTTATCGGGGCGCCCGTTTCCGGGTCGGCGCTGAAAAAGCTCATTTCGGCACAGCCGTCCTTCAAACCGGAAACGACGGCGTCCGCAGCCTTTGTGTAAATGCTTTTGCCGTCTTTAACTGTCACCAAGCTTAGTGTCACAGTGCAGTTGTCGTCGTCGTAAAGCGTGAAGATCGGGTCAAAATAAAGCTTTCCCTTATATAACGTGCTGTCGTCAAACTGCACGGGGAAGAATGTCCCGATGCCGAGGTCCTTTATAGTGTAGTTGTAGTTTGCGCCGGAAAGGTCAATTCCCGTGAAGATATGCCTGTATTCGTTGCAGCCAAGCCCGCCGTCTGTGTAAAAAGCGCCGTCCGGGATGACAAGCATATATTCGCGCTCCGCAAGAAGCTTTATGCCGAGTTCGTCGGTGAGAATATCGTAAACATCAAATTTGTTTACATCACTGCTTCTGGGAATAAAGTAGGCGACAGGCGAGCCGTTTTCGGCAAGCAGCTCAATCCTCACGGAGGAATCATAGTGCCTGAACTGCGCGGAAAACATTACGGCTATCGTGAAACAGGTGAGGTTGTCCGCGTCATAGCTGACTTTATAAATGTTGTACACATAGAGGTTTGCGAGAGGGTCATATTCGGCCATAACCGACACAGACACAGTCCCGAAAACCATCATGAGTGAGATTAGGAGCGCCGTAAGACCTTTAACAAATTTTTTCATCCGATTCATTCCCCTTATCAATGTAAAAATTATCAAGAAGATGATACCATTGTTTGGATGTTTAGTCAATACAATAAACTTGCGTTTTTAAACGGCTTCTCTGACGATTTCAAATGTTTCAAGAGCTTTAAAAGCAATTTTAAGCGTTTTTAAACAATTTGATGCCTGCAAGTCCGAAGAAGTGACCTAAGATTACGAACAGTGTGGCGGCAATCACGGCTGTGCAGATTGTTAAATCACATTTTTGCATTACACTCCGCAAGCAAAAAAAACGGCTGTCCCGTTACCATATTCTTCAGCAGGTTTGCATCACACAAAGCGAACTGACGGACAAAACGGGACAGCCGGAAGCATTTGGCGGATGAGATTATTCGGCGGGAGCGTACAGATCCCTTAGCTTGAGCAGATGCTCATATCTGTCGACAGACGTCTTTTCGGCAAGCTCAAACAGCTCGTTTGCGCGTTCCGGGAAGGAGCGCATGAGCGATGAATAACGCGCTTCGTTTAAAATAAAGTCGCGATAACTTGCTGTCGCGGGCTTGCTGTCGATTGTGAACGGATTCTTGCCCTCGCCTTTGAGCGCGGGGTTAAAGCGGAACATATTCCAGTAACCCGCCTCCACCGCTTTTTTCATTTCGGATTGGCAGTTCACCATTCCGCCCTTGATCGAGTGCATTTCACACGGAGAATAAGCTATGATGATAGACGGACCCTTGTAAGCCTCCGCCTCGACAAGCGCTTTGATTGTCTGGTTCATGTCGGCGCCCATGGCTATTTGGGCGACATATACATAGCCGTAGCTCATGGCTATCTCGGCAAGATTTTTCTTGGCAATGGGCTTGCCCGCCGCCGCGAACTGCGCCACCTGCCCTATCTGCGAAGCCTTTGACGCTTGACCGCCGGTGTTGGAATAAACCTCTGTGTCAAACACCATGATGTTTACGTCCTCGCCTGAGGCAAGCACATGGTCAACGCCGCCGAATCCGATATCGTATGCCCATCCGTCTCCGCCGAATATCCAAATGGATTTCTTGGAGAGGAATTCCTTGTGCTCGACAATGAACTTGCAGACGTCGCAGTCAATGCCGGTCAAGGCCTTGACAAGCTCCCTCGACGCGTCGGCGTTCTTTGAGCCGTCGTCGACAGTGGAGAGATATGCGTTTGCCGCGGCTTTTAAATCGTCGGAGGACTTTTCGTGTGAGGCGACTGCCTTGACCTTTTCGATGAGGTCGTCACGAATGGCGTTTTGACCGAGATACATTCCGAAACCGTGTTCGGCGTTGTCCTCAAACAGCGAATTTGCCCATGCGGGGCCGTGCCCGTCTTTGTTGACTGTGTATGGAGATGTCGCGGCGGGACCGCCCCAAATTGAGGAGCAGCCTGTGGCGTTGGAAATATACATTCTGTCGCCGAACAGCTGTGTTATAAGGCGCGCGTAAGAAGTTTCGGCGCAGCCGGCGCAGGAGCCGGAAAACTCAAGCAGCGGCGTCTTGAACTGACTGCCGATGACAGTGTTGTCGGCAAGCTCCGCCTTTATGCTGACGTTTTCGACCATGTAGTCAAATACGGGCTGCTGATCCTCCTGGCTTTCGCGTGAGACCATCTTGAGGGAGTTTGTGGGGCATACGCCCGCGCACACACCGCATCCCATGCAATCAAGAGGCGAAACGGCGACGGCATATTTGTAGCCTTTCCCTTTTCCTTTTTTATCGACGATTTTGGCGTTTTTCGGAGCGCCCGAGGCCTCGTCGTCATCAAGCGCGTAAACGCGTATGGTGGCGTGCGGGCAGACATATGAGCAGCGGTTGCACTGTGCGCATGTGTCCTTGTCCCATTCGGGAACCATAACGGCGACGCCGCGCTTTTCATAAGCCGAAGCGCCATGCTCAAATGTGCCGTCAGCATGGTCGACAAAAGCGGAAACGGGTAGCGAGTCGCCGTCCATAAGGCCGACGGGCTTCATTATGCTGTCAACCATCTTCACAAGCTTTGCCGGTCCCTTTTCAGCCGGAGCGTCAGCCTTGTCGGAGGCGTCGGCCCAATCGGCGGGAACGTCGATTTTGACAAACGCCGAAATGCCGGCATCAATCGCCTTGTGGTTCATATCGACAATGTCCTGACCTTTTCTAAGATAAGACTTTGTCGCGGCGTCTTTCATGTAGCCGACAGCCTTATCAATCGGGATGACATTCGCAAGCGCGAAGAAAGCCGCCTGGAGGATGGTGTTGGTGCGCTTGCCCATGCCGATATCGGCGGCTATGTCTATGGCGTTGACAGTGTAAAGCTGAACGTCGTTTTGAGCTATATAGCGCTTTGCTTCCGGCGGCATATGCTCGTTTAGCTCCTCTGCGGACCAGCGGCAGTTGATAAGAAACGCGCCGCCGGGCTTAACGTCGTTGACCATTTTGTAGCCCTTGGTGACGTATGATGGGTTGTGGCACGCAACAAAATCGGCTTTGTTGATATAATACGGACTTTTTATAGGGTTGCCGCCGAAGCGGAGGTGCGAAATCGTGATTCCGCCTGTCTTTTTAGAGTCGTATTGGAAGTATGCCTGAACATATTTATCGGTGTGGTCGCCGATTATTTTGATGGAGTTTTTGTTTGCGCCGACAGTCCCGTCGCCGCCAAGACCCCAAAACTTACATTCGATGGTGCCTGCCGCCGCCGTGTTGGGCGAGGGCTTTTCCTCAAGTGAGGAACATGTGACGTCGTCGTTAATGCCGATTGTGAACTGGTTTTTAGGCTCGTCCTTAAGCAGCTCGTCATATACGGCTAAAACGCTTGAGGGAGGAGTGTCCTTGGAGCCTAACCCGTAGCGGCCGCCGACGACAGCCGCGCCTGTCCTGCCTGTTATGGCAAGTGCGGCGACGACATCAAGATAAAGCGGCTCACCGAGAGCGCCGGGTTCCTTTGTCCTGTCAAGAACGGCAATCTTTTTAGCTGTCGCGGGGATTGCGGCGACAAGTCTCTCCGCGGAGAAAGGACGATAAAGGCGAACCTTTACAAGACCGACTTTTTCGCCTTTGGCGACAAGATAATCAATGACTTCCTCGGCGACGTCGCAGATTGAACCCATCGCGATGATGACGCGCTCCGCGTCGGGCGCGCCGTAGTAGTTGAAAAGCTGATAGTCCGTGCCGAGCTTTTCGTTGACCTTGCCCATATATTTTTCAACAATGCCGGGAACGGCGGTATAGTAGTCGTTACACGCCTCGCGGTGCTGGAAGAAGATGTCTCCGTTTTCGTGAGAGCCGCGCATTACGGGGTGTTCGGGATTAAGTGCGCGCTTGCGAAAAGCCGCGACGGCATCCATATTGCACATTTCTTTGAGGTCGTTAAAATCCCAAGCGTCGATTTTTTGAATCTCGTGGGATGTCCTAAAACCGTCAAAGAAGCTCAAAAATGGAACGCGCCCCTCGATTGCCGCAAGATGAGCGACGGCGCTTAAATCCATGACCTCCTGAGTGTTTGTCTCCGCAAGCATCGCGAACCCTGTCTGGCGGCAGGCATAGACGTCGGAATGGTCGCCGAAAATATTGAGCGCGTGTGACGCCACCGTGCGTGCCGAAACGTGAAAGACCGCGGGCAGAAGCTCGCCCGATATCTTATACATATTAGGAATCATGAGGAGAAGACCCTGCGACGCTGTGTAGGTCGTTGTGAGAGCGCCTGCCGCGAGCGAGCCGTGAACAGTCCCCGCCGCGCCGGCCTCGGACTGCATTTCCGCAACCTTAACCGTTGTTCCGAATATGTTTTTAAGCCCCCCGGCAGACCACTGGTCAACATAGTCGGCCATAGGACTTGAGGGTGTGATGGGGTAAATACCCGCAACCTCTGTAAACGCGTATGAGACATACGCGGCGGCATTGTTGCCGTCCATTGTCTTTTTCTTTCTTGCCAATTATTATGTCATTCCTTTCTGGATAAGTATACATAGTACAATAAATCGCACCGATAAATATATTAACACTTTTGAATTTGAATGTAAATAGGTAAGCGGGCGTTTTCGTGATAAGCATAAGACTTTTTACATATTGAGCATTTTTTTGTATCTAATGCCCACCGCTTTAACAAGGAAACGGCACAAAAGGGAGAAAAACAAAGACAAACGCGAAAACAGCGAAATCCCGACAATGGCTGTGCTGCCGTTTTAAAATCAAAAGCGCCGGCGGAGCGTGCTGAAAACAAACATCCGCAAGGCGCTTGCTCAAATGATATTACGTTATTTGATATAATTATTAAAAATCGGACATAGACATTATTTTGAAACATAATGAAAGGAATGGCATATAAAGAAAAATGTTTGTTGTTTTGCAGACGGAAGCTCGGGCGGAAAGCTTTTTTCAACGGCTGAAAGAGCAAGTTTATCCGCAGGAGCCTGAGTTGACAAAAATCGCGGTCAGAAACGGAGCGCCTTTTTTTGTTCTGAAGGTAAAAAAGAAAAAAACAGGGGTTCAGTGGGATGATGTGGCGTTCGCCGCGGGCAGATGCGCCTCCCATATTGTGGCTTCTGAAGATGAGGAGATACCGGAAAACGGCATTGTAAGGCGTTTTTTGCCGAAGTATCTGCCTTTTATGATGCTTTTGTCAACTGCAATCAACGCGCTCAAAATATGCGAAGTGCCGCACACCGACATAAGCATAGGGATAATGGATAAACTCGGCGCACTCGCTAATATAGCGGACAAAGCGGCGGACGCGGCGTCTGTTGTTAAGGTGGTTACAGAAAGGGAACGGGTATATGAGCGCGTCTCCGACGAATTGATGGAAAATCACGGCGCCTCACTTATATACGGCTCTCAGGCGGAGATGCTCCGCGATTGCAATGTCATTATTTGCAGGGAGAGAGAGGAAGCGGGAAGCTCAAACGCCGCGATATTTTCTGTTTCGGACGGCGGTATAATACACGGCTCGGAAAAGTCTTTTGCGGCGGGAAGCTTTGAAATGCCGAAGGAGTACGAGGGGATACTTCCAAAGGGTGTAAATCCGATTACTTTTGCCTCAGCTCTTCATGAGCTTTGCGGTGTGCGCGGGTTTGAAGATATGCCTTATAAAACACTTGTCTGCGGCGGGGTTGAGCTGAGTGTTTACGGCGTTGCGCGGAAGCTGTCTGAATTCCTGTCAGTCTGACGTTTTTTGTTCATCTCCTTTGACAGCTTAAGCCATCTTTCGTCGCTCATGACGGGAATATCTACTATCGGTATATCTCCCGCGTCGGATTTTATGTATGCTGTTACACGAAAGGTATGTTCGTCTATTTGAAAGATATCATTTTCGTCGGCCGGATTAATATCGCAGTCGTCCAATATTCTGCATATAAGCTTTTTTCCCATAATTCATGTCCTTTCTATATATTGTGTGCCTGTTTTTATTATAACACTAAAATTTTAAAAAATGTGTCGATTGAAGTCGCGAAATAAAAAAGCCGTATCAGCTTTTTCAGCTGATACGGTCGAAACGAGGACTTTATCTTTTTACAAAATATTCTTCATACCAAATGATAAAAGAATATAAAGACCATATTTTTTTCATGTTGCTTGATTTGCCGTCACGGTGGTCGTTTAAAAGCCTGACAATTTCGGGAACATTAAAAAACTTCTCCGCGACTGCGCCCGTGAATTTTTCAAGCACCATGTCATAATATCTTTTTTGCTTGAGCCAATCGTTTAGCGGGACGGGGAAGCCAAGCTTTCGCATATTGGCGTTTTTTTCGGGAAGCCGCCGAAGCGCGGCGGCCCTTAGCGCCAACTTTGTCTTTTCGCGCGAAATGCGGTGACGTTCCGGTATTCTTAGCGCGACGCGGAGCATCTCCCTGTCAAGGAACGGGGCGCGCAGCTCAACTCCGCTTGCCATGCTCATTTTGTCGGCCTTGAGAAGTATGTCGTAAAGCAGCCAGGTGTTGATGTCGGCAAACTGCATTTTTGTGACGTCGCCCAAGCCCTTGACCTTGTCAAAATGCGGTTTTGTATAAAAGGAAGGGTTTTCAGACGGCATGTTTTTTGCAAGATATCTGTCGCGCTCTGAACAGTCAAAGACATAGTTGTTTCTTATAAAACGCTCCTCGATGGTGTACTTTCCCCTCACCAAAAAACGTCTGCCGTGAAACGGCGGCAGCTTTGAGGCGACGGCGGACGCGGCGCTCCTTATAAACTGCGGCAGCCTCATATAGCGCTCGTAATCGAGCGGCTCTTTGTAAAAATTGTAGCCGCCGAAAAGCTCGTCAGCCCCTTCGCCGGAAAGGACGACCTTGACATATTCCGACGCCTTTTGCGAAAGAAAATAAAGAGGGATGGCGGACGGATTAGGCAAAGGCTCGTCCAAATGGTACTGCACGTCAGGCGCGGCGCCGAAAAAGTCGTCGGCGGAAATTTTGACGGCATAATTTTGGATGCCCTCCTTCGCGGCGAACTCACGGGCATATCGCAGCTCGGAATATTTCTCCTCATCATATCCGACAGAAAATGTCTTTAGATTTTGCGCCTCGGCAAGCTCGTGGGCAGTGTATGAGCTGTCTACGCCGCTCGAAAGAAAACAGCCGACCTCAACATCTGACAATTTGTGAGCCGCCACGGAGGATTTGAATGTTTCGCCGGTTAAATCCGCCCATTCGTCAAGAGTTTTTGTTTCGTCGATACAATATTCAAAATCAAAATAGCGGGAAATCGACAGCCGCCCGTTTTCAAAAGCAATATACTCGCCGCCGAGAAGCTTAAAGACATCCTTGAAAAATGTTTCTTTGTCCGGTATATATTCAAACGAAAGATAGTCGGGAATGCGGCTTTCGTTAAGCTCTTTGAAAAAGCCGGGATGCGGGAGGAAGCTTTTAATTTCGGAGCCGAAAATAAGGGTGTTTTCACGGAAATAATAATAAAATGGCTTTCCTCCGAAGATGTCGCGCGCGCCGAAAAGCTTTTGCGCTCTTTTGTCCCAAATCACAAAAGCGAACAGCCCCCTAAGCTTGTTTAAAACGTCGGCGCCGTATTCTTCGTAGCCGTGGAGAACGACTTCGGAATCGGCGTTTGTCTTGAAAGCATGACCGGCTTTTTCAAGCTCGGCGCGCAGCTCCTTAAAGTTATAAACAGTTCCGTCAAACACAAGGACTTTGTCGCCGCCCTCATTTTCAATCGGTTGATCGCCTGTATCAAGGTCTATTACGCTTAGCCTGCGAAAGCCGAGAGCCGCCCCGTCCTCCACATAGCGCCCGCCGCCGTCGGGACCGCGGTGCGATATGAGATCCGTCATCTCGCCTATGACTGAATCGCCGCTCTTGATTCTTTTGTCGACATATCCGACAAAACCGCTCATATAAATACCTTTGCCTTTCAAAAACTAATGTTAAAAACCATAAAACATAAAGACACGAAGCAATTAACCGCCCGCAGGGGTTGCCGCCCGAAAACCCCACAGACCTTTTTAAACGGCAACGAATTAAAAGCGTCCGTCCCTCACCTTTCGCCCGCATCTTTCGATTGTCCTTTGCGCCAGAACCTCTAAGGAATCGACAACATCATCGTCGTTTACACCGCATTCGTTTTTGGCGACAGACAGCTCCGTGCAGCCGAGGATTACACATTGGCAGCCTTTTTGCCTGAGGTGGTCGGCAAAATAACGCAGCTTTTCACAGTCGGTTTTCTTGCCCGCCTTGATACCGCTGTAAATCATGTCCATAACATCCTTTTGGACATCCTTGTCAGGGGTGACACATTCTATGCCGAGACTGCCCGCGGCAAGCTCGTATGTTTTTGTGATAATCGTGCCGTCTGTGGCAAGCACACCGAGCCGCTCAAGACTCGGCACGCGGCGTTTTGCCTCAGCCACAGCCTCGCCGACTATATTTATGACGGGAACAGAAACCCCGTCGGCTATTTTGTCGAAAAAATAGTGAGCGGTGTTGCAGGGTATAACAATGAAGCGGACGCCGACGCTCTCAAGGCTTTTGGCGTCGGCCAGCATATGCGGCAGTGGCGACGCGCCGCTCATGCCGCATATGAAATCTGTCCTGTCGGGTATGTCGGCATGGTTAAGAATGACCATGTTGACATGCTCCTGATCCTTTTCGGCATGAGTCATCGAGAGAACCAGCTCGCAAAAATAAACAGTCGCCATCGGTCCGAGACCGCCGAGGACGCCCACGGCATTGTCAAGCATCATCGTCACTCCCGGGATAATATTCGTTAAACTTTTTGATTTGGTTAAGCCCGTAAGCGGCGGCATAAGCCCTGCGCTTCAAAGTCATATCCGGCTTGTAAATTATCGGGTTGCTCCACTTGCCCTCCTTGAAAAGGCGCATCGCGCGCGCTTTAAGCTCCTCGTCGCGCACATATTTTTTGATGACGCATTTTGGAACAAAAGTAAAAAGATGCTCCTTATCGGCGACTGTCAGCCCGGTGAACTCACTGCCGTAAATAAAATCATCGACAAGATATTTCACGACATTAAAGCCGCTTCCCGTGATGTAATAGTTGCTCCTGCCGAGGCGGATGTTGATTTCAAAAAACTTGTATTTGCCGTCGCGCGGGTCATATTTTAAATCGAAGTTGGCATAACCGACATATCCGATATGCTCCAGAAAAACCTGCGCCTGGTTGACGACATCCATGTCGACATCATTTATGATGGCGCAGGGATTGCCGAGCGCCGACGGCGTGTGTTCCTCCAAAAGAGTGTGGCCGAACGCCGCAAAGCGAACAAGCGAATTGCTGTCGCAGTAGCATGTCAAAACTCTCATGCCGGAGTCGTCGCCGGGGATTCTGTCCTGGATGATGAATTTGTAATCATAGCCGCTGCCGTCGAGATTTTTCAGCATTTTTTCAAGCTCGTCTTTGCCGTTAAAGCAAAAAACCTTCTTTTTGCCCTCAAACCTGGCGTAGTGATAAAGAGCGCTGTTTGCCGTCTTTGCGATAATCGGGTAATCAAAATCATATGTCAAGGGCGTTTTTTCTTTGCAGTCATAGACGAAGGTTTTCGGGTACGGTATGTCAAGCTCCTCAAGAATCTCATAAAATTTGTCCTTAAGAACGATTTGGTTCATCAATTCCTCGTCGATATAGGGAATGATGTAATGCTTTGACAGAGCCGCCTTGTTTTCGATAAGTATGCGGACGTACCAGTCGCCGCAGCCGATGACAAGCAGCTTTTTGTCCTTTGAATATTTTTCGCCTATCTCCATCAGCGCGGGCAAAAGCACTTCGGCAGTCTCAAGCCCCTCATAATAAATGCTGTCGCAAAGGGCGCTCATGACGACAGGACCGCCGAGGGACATGTTGACCGCGAGCGACTTTATTTTATATTCCTCATAAAAAGAGCGAATGAGACTGTATGCCGTTATGTCTCCGCCGAGGACAACGGGCAAAAACTCATATTCGATGAATTCCATTTAAACGACCGTCCCTTTGCTTTGCCGATATTCGGACACTTTATTTAAATCCCCTTTTGCTCCGCGATTATTCACCGCGCTCCGCAACAATTCTTTTAAGGCGCTTCATAACATCGTTGGCGCCCCTGCCGAAATAATCGTGAAGTGTTTTGTATTCTGAAAAAAGCTTGTCATAAACAGCCGCGTTTTCCCCGACAGGGTGGTAAACAGTTTCTTTCACCTTGCCCATGGCGCCCGCGGCGGTGAAAACGTCGTCGTAGCCGCCCGCCGCCGCGCCGGCCGCGACAGCGCCGAAAATTGCCGAGCCGAGGGCGCCGCCCTGTTCGCTGCCGGCTATTTTAATCGGCATTTTTATGACATCGGCATAAATCTGCATCATCATCGGATCCTTTTGCGAAATGCCGCCCGCCGCGTAAAATGAGGTGACGGGAACGCCGTGCTTGTTGAATGTTTCGATTATCATTCTTGTGCCGTATGCCGTCGCCTCAATGAGCGCTCTGTATATATCCTCCGGCTTTGTCCTCAATGTCATGCCGAGCATCATGCCTGTCAAGTCGGCGTCGACAAGAACGGAGCGGTTGCCGTTCCACCAATCAAGAGCCACAAGTCCGCTCTCGCCCGGACGCTTGTTTTCACACTTTTGGCGCAGGAGCTTATGTATGCTTATTCCCTTAGCCCTTGCCTCGTCATAATAATCCTTTGGAAGGCAGTTATCAATAAACCAGCTGAAATGGTCGCCGACACATCCCTGACCTGCCTCATAGCCGTAATATCCCGGCATGATGCCGTCCGCCACAACTCCGCAGATTCCGTCGACAAAACGCTCCTTGTCGGAAAGCATCATGTGACAGGTGGAAGTGCCCATTATCGCAAGCATTTCGCCCTCCCGCGTTATGCCGACGGCGGGGACAAAGACATGCGCGTCAATTATCCCGACCGCTACGGCAGTGCCTGCGCAAAGGCCTGTGAGCTTTGCGGCAAAATCATTTATTTCGCCTGCCTTGGCGCCGATGGGCATCACTTGACGCCCGAACTTTTCGTCAATGACATGCTCCAGCCCGCTGTCAAGGGATTTGAAAAAGTCGTCGGAGGGGAAGCCGTTGTTTTTGTTCCACAAGGCCTTGTATCCGGCGCAGCAGGCGTTTCTTGTCTCATGCCCCGTAAGCTGCCAAACAACCCAGTCCGCCGCTTCTATAAACCTGTCCGCGTCTTTATACAAAGCGGGCGCCTCGTCAAAAACCTGCCAAACCTTCGGTATTGCCCATTCGGACGAAACTTTGCCGCCGCAGTATTTTAAAAACTCCTCGGAACGCTTTTTTGCAATCTCGTTTATGCGCGTGGCATATTCCTGTGCCGCGTGATGCTTCCAAAGCTTGACGTAAGCGTGCGGCTCGTCGCTGTATTTATCAAGAAAGCAAAGCGGCGTGCCGTCTTTGAGCGTCGGGAGTATTGTGCAGGCCGTAAAGTCGATGCCGATGCCTATAATATCCCTTGCGTCAACGCCGGACTCCTCAATGACGGCGGGTATTGTGTGCGCCAGCACATCAATGTAATCCCGCGGATGCTGCAAGGCCCAATCTGCTTTGAGCGCCTTGCCCGAGGGGAGCGAGGTGTCCATAACGGAATGCGGGTAGTCATAAACGGAGGTGGCAAGCTCCGCGCCCGTCTTGACGTCCACAAGCAGCGCCCTCCCTGAAAGCGTGCCGTAATCAATGCCTATCGCGTATTTTGACATTGTGCGTTCCTCCTTTTATTGTTAAGCCTTGAGAGCGGCGATGATTCCGGAATAAATGCGGACGGGGTCGCTCAAAAAGTTGTTTTTGACACGCTCCGCCTGCTGCTTGTCCGCGGCGTAAACAGACAAGCGCATAAGAATGTCGCCGCCGTCCGCTATTGTGAAGGTCACGGTAAAACCGCGCCCCGACGGCTCAATATTTATATTTGTCTCCCTTTCGCGCCGCGCGCGCGTGAGAATGGCGACGCCCGCGTCAATAGCTCTTTCGCGTATGGACAGTGGCAGCTCACGCTCAAGCACGTCAGACGCGAGATATGCCTCGCCGGACAGCATCAGGCATTCGCGCCCGTCCCTGTAAGCGGACGTGACGGAGCCGTTCGCGACAAGCTCCGAAAGGGATTGGCTCACATCAAAATAATTCGCAAGTGATTTGCCGAGAATAATTTCGTTCAGTTGGTCGTTTGTCAGGGGACTGTCAAGATTCCTGAGAATATAGCAGATAAGCGCCTTAATCTCGTCGCGGCTGCGCAGGCCGCCATCCCCGACACCCTCCGAAAACGCGTCGTACCCGCTCATGTTGCTCAAATCCTTTCAAAAAGCGGCAGTTTATTTATAAGGCAGCACCGCGCAATCGCACAACAATCATTGTGCGGTGTTGCCATAAAACGGCTTGCCGAACCGTCCGCGTTTGATATGCTCGTCTGTGATGAACCTTTCTCCGCTGAAACGCGCACCCAAGATGTTGGCCCATCCCTCACAAAAAAGAGTGTAGTATGATATATCCTTTTCTTTTCTGTATTTTATAAGCGTCGGCAGATTGCACCAGACGACAGACGGCAGCGCTATGACAAAAAACCATAAAGGACCTAAAATAAGCGACTGGATTGTGTGACCGTATTCGTGAATCAGCGTGTCGCGAATCCAATCGTCGTCTTTGTCGGAGTTTACAAAAATAAAAATTCCGAACGAAACGCCGCCGAAAGGCTTGCTTGTATTAATATATGTAACAAAAGAGCCGTAAAACCGCTCGTGCTTGCTTTTTTTGTACATCAGCATATATAAAACAAGCCCGACGAGGTTTTGCGGCAGCCCCCAGGTGAACTGAACAATATAAAATAAAAACATCTTCATGCCGTCACGCTCTCATTTGTGATATTTTCCGCCGCCGTTTATCTGAAAAGCTCTGTAAAGCTGCTCAAGCAGCATAACCCTCGCAAGCTGATGCGGAAATGTCATTTTGGACACAGACATGCGAACGTCCGCCTTGTCCTTAACAGTGTCGGCAAGCCCAAACGAGCTGCCGATGATAAAAGTCAAGCTTCCGGCGCCTTTGACAGCGCCGTTTTTGATGGAGTCGGCAAACTCGCCGGATGAAAATTCCGACCCCTCGACACACAGCGCGTACACCCTTGATCGCGCCGGTATGCTTTTAAAAATGAGTGCCGATTCGGCGGACAAAGCCGCGGAAATCGCGGCGGCGGAGGGGTTGTCGGGCAGCTTGGAAGGGTGAATCTCGACAATATCGACAGAACACATCGGGCGCAGACGCTTGACGTATTCGCCGCACGCGCCGCGCAAACAGGCGTCCTTAAGCTTTCCGAGGCAGATAAGCGTAATTTTCATCATATCAGAAAACAGTTATTTCATCAGAGCCGAACTCGGGGGCGACATTGAGGAGATAGTCAAAGCCCTCCGCGGCGCCTGTGCAGGTCATTGCCGCGCGCGTCGCTTCGTATGCAAGCACGGGCATGTTGTTTTGGCGGCTTAAGTGGGCGAGGAAAAAGCGTGCTGTTCCGCCCGCGGACAGTTTTGTGATTGTTTCGGCGCAGGAGTCGTTTGAAAGGTGACCTATGTCCGATAAAATGCGGCGTTTTGTCTGATAAGGGTAAGGACAGTTGCGGAGCATGCCGACATCGTGGTTTGATTCGATCATAATAAGGTCGCTGCCGTAAATCGCCGCGAACATTTCATCGCTTATAAGGCCTGTGTCTGTCACGACGGACGCCTGCTTGCCGTCGGCTGTTATGACGGTGTATCCGACGCTTTCGGCGGCGTCATGCGACGTGCGGAACGGGCGGATGAACATACCGTTTATCTCGACGCCGCAAGGCTCAATCTCGTGCGCGGAAAACTTGTCTGTGAGAGTACCTAACGTCTCAAGCTCCGAAAGAGTACCCCGCGAGGTATAGACATCAATGCCATGCGCGCCCGCGAACACGCGCAGACCCGATATGTGGTCGTTATGCTCGTGCGTGATGAAAATCGCGCCGATGGAGGATATGTCGACATTAATATCACAAAGCGCCCGCGTGAGCTTTTTGGCGCTCACCCCGGCATCAATCAGTATCCCGCCCTTTGCGGAGCCTATGTATGTGCTGTTCCCTTTTGAGCCGGAAAACAGCGGACAAAATCGAGCCATAGAAATCACCTGAAAGTAAATTTGCTGCGCGGGCAAAGCTGCCGCCGCGCAATTTATCAAAGCACAGCCGAGCCGACTGATGTCGGAAGGACGGCGCCTCCTTTAAAAAAACTTGAAAATCGGCAGTCTTGGACGTTCGGCAAAACAAGCCGTGACAGCGGCACTCCGATGTAAAAACAAAAGGCGGGAAAACCCGCCTGCCGAAAATTGCCGCTAACCGACGGAGCCCACGGCGTTCCTGTCCGGAACTGTCACACGCTTTATGTCGGCGCCGACGCTGCCGAGCTTTTCGACGACATCCTCATAACCCCTGTCGATATAAATTGTGTTGTCGATTTCCGTCACACCCCTGGCGACAAGTCCGGCGATTATCATTGCCGCACCCGCCCTCAAGTCGTCCGCTTTTATCTGAGCGCCTTTCAGCTGGTCCACACCTTCGATTACGGCGATTTTTCCGTCCACCTTTATTGAAGCGCCCATCCTGACAAGCTGGTCGACATAGCGGAAACGGCTGTCCCATACGCCTTCGTTGATGATGCTTGTCCCCTTGGCGACAGAAAGCAGAACCGCCATCTGCGGCTGCATATCAGTCGGGAAACCGGGGTGCGGCATTGTCTTTAAATTGCAGCGCGTCGGTCTGCCAAAGGATTTTACAAGAACGCTGTCGTCAAACTCCTCGACTTCGATGCCGCATTCTATGAGCTTTGCGGAAATTGCCTCAAGGTGCTTTGGAATCACATTGTTAATAAGTACGTCGCCGCCGGCCGCCGCCGCCGCGACCATATATGTGCCCGCTTCGATTTGATCGGGTATAATGGAGTATGTGCAGCCGTGAAGCGTGTCGACGCCCCTTATTTTGATAACGTCAGTCCCGGCGCCCCTGACATCGGCGCCCATTGAGTTCAGGAAGTTTGCAAGGTCGACTATGTGCGGCTCTTTGGCGGCGTTTTCGATGATGGTAAGTCCCTTTGCCTTCACAGCCGACAGCATGATGTTGATAGTCGCGCCTACGGAAACGGTGTCAAGGTATATGGGGCTGCCGATCAGACAGTCTGTCGATGCGTCGACAATGGCGTCCTCATCAAGAAAAATTGACGCCCCGAGCAGCTCAAAGCCCTTTATGTGCTGGTCAATCGGCCGCACGCCGCCGAAGTTGCAGCCGCCCGGCATGGCGACACGCGCCTTGCCGAACCTCCCGAGCAGCGCGCCGATGTAGTAGTATGACGCGCGCAAATGCTTTGTCATGTCATATGTGACAGCGTGGGAATTGAGGTGTGTCGAATCAATTTCGACTGTGTTTTCGTTAATAATCCTGACTTCCGCTCCGAGACCGTGCAGAATTCTTATCATCATGGTGGAATCGCTGATGTTTGGTATATTTTCAATCCTGCAAACGTCCTCGCAAAGGATGGCCGCCGGAATAATTGCAACCGCCGCATTTTTCGCTCCGCTGATATCTATTTTACCGCAAAGCTTTTTACCGCCGTTAATCAGTATTTTTTCCAAAAGCAGTTCACTTCCCAACTAAAATTGTTATATTAAAATGGAAATAAAGCTATGTAAAAGATGTATCCTAAAGATTATAACACTGTTAAGGCGAAAAATCAAAGTTTTTTTAATATTTTTTGACAAAAGCTGTTTTTTTGTCTGAAAACACTAAAACCACAGCAGATTGTGTAATAAATTTCAACGCGGCACAACCGGATGTGAACGTCTTTCAAGAATAGTATGCTCAATAACAGACGTCAAACAATATTTTTCGCAACTATTTTTATTTCAAATTGCGGAAAAATTTTTAAATTGAAAGAAGCTTTTCGACAGAGGCAAGCTCAACGCAGGCACAAAGAATGTCCATTGCGGATGAAAGCTCCCCGAGCGGAGGGCAGGACGGCGCGATACGAATATTGGAGTCGGTGGGGTCGTCGCCGTATGGGAACGCCGCTCCCGCTTCCGTAAGAGTTACACCGGCTTCCCTGCAAAGCCCGACGACACGCGCGGCGCAGCCGTCGGGGACGACAAGGTTAATAAAATATCCGCCCTTCGGATTTGTCCAGGCGGCAATCCCTTTTCCCGACAAGTTTTTTTCAAACTTATCAATAACAAGAGCGAATCTCGGCCTTAGATGCTCCGCCTGAATTTTCATGTGGCTCCTTATGCCGCCGGTATTTTTAAAAAACAGGACATGACGGAGCTGGTTCACCTTGTCGTGACCGATAGTCTGTATGGAAAGACGTTTTTTGATTTCGTTTAAATTTGCCTTTGAGGCGGCAATTGCAGAAACTCCGGCGCCGGGATAAGTCATCTTTGAACTTGAAACGACTTCGATAACCATGTCCTCGCTGCCGTGCGCCTTGCAGCGCTCAAAAATTTCACAAAGGCGGTCGCCTTCGCCGTAAAATTCGTGAACAATATACGCGTTGTCCCAAATAACGCGAAAATCCTTCGCGGCGGGCTTCATCGCGGCTATCCTTTCGACTGTTTCATCAGAAAAGGTGAAGCCCTGCGGGTTTGAATATTTGGGTACGCAAAACATCCCTTTGACGCTGCTGTCCTTAACAACCTCTGTGAGTATGTCCATGTCGGGGCCCGCGGGCGTCATGGGAATGTTTATCATATCTATACCGAAATATTCCAGCACCTTGAAATGCCTGTCGTAACCGGGGGCGGGGCAGGCGAATTTCACTCCGCTTTGCTTCATCCACGGCTCGCACCCGCCGGTGCCGTGTGTCATGCACTGGGATATATAATCAAACATTAAATTAAGGCTTGAATTTCCGCAGACAATTATGTTTTCTTCGGGGACGCCGATAAGGTCTGAAAACAAAGCCTTGCATTCGGGGATGCCGTCGAGCAATCCGTAATTCCTCACGTCAAAGCCGTTTTCAGACGTCTTAACGCTTTTTGAATTGAGCGCGTCAAGAAGCAGGTCGGATGTGTTCAGCTGCTCTCCGCCCGGCTTTCCCCTTGACATATCAAGTGAAAGTCCTGTTTTGCAAAACTCCGCCAATTGCTCTTTAAGCTTTGCGTGAAGTCCCAAAAGCTCCCCGCGGGAAAGAAAACGATATTCAGACATTTAGACCGTCGCAGACCCGATGCTTCATAAATTAAATGAAAAAGACGGATTCCGCTGCCACCTTTCATATTAAATTGTTATTATACTAAAATAATCTTATGCACTAAAGTATAACATAACGGCAAAAATGTCAAGTTTTTTATTTTAAGCTTGCGTAAATCTTGAGCAAAGTTTGCGGCAATTAATTTTTATCTGTGTCTTTATTTTTTTGACATTACATGGTATAATTAACAAAATGAATACGCATCTGAAATTTCCTTTAGCCGTCAAGGGGGAGTTTTTAATGGTAAAAGAAAAAGTCATGCTTGAACGCGCGCTGTTTCCTGAGCAGGCGGGTGTTTCGTCCGAGGACATTTTTGCCTTTATTCAAGACCTTGAGCAAAACGATATCGAGGCGCACAGCTTTATGGTGCTGCGCCACGGAAAAGTCGCGTTTGAAACATGGAGGGAGCCGTATTCTCCCGACATCCCGCACACGATGTACTCTGTCAGCAAGTCGTTTGCGTCTGCCGCCGCCGGGTTTGCCATTGACGAGGGATTCTTTTCGCTTGAAACAAAGCTTCTTGACATTTTTCCCGAATACCGCCCCGAAAAACCTGACGACAAGCTTGAAAAAATCACGATTCGTCATCTTCTCACAATGACCGCGGGCAAGGATGTCAGCCTTGTTTCGGACAAGACAAAAAACCAATGGAAGTCGGATTTTTTCCGCTCGGAATGGTACGCCGACCCGGACGACGGCGTTTGGCGCTACATAAGCGAGACGACATACATGGTCTGCGCCGCCATTGTGCGCACAACGGGCAAAAAGGTTGTCGAGTTTCTCGCGCCGAGGCTTTTCGAGCCGCTCGGTTTTTCGCAAATTCCTTTTTGGGAAACGGACGGTGACGGCATCGAGGCGGGAGGTTGGGGTCTTTATATCACGACGGAGGATCTCGCCCGCTTTATACGGTGCTGCCACACCGGCGGCGTGTGGGGAGGCAGGCAGGTTTTGCCGAAGTGGTGGGCAAGAGAGGCTGTCAAAAAGCAGGCTGAAAACCTGCGATATTCCGGCGAGGATAACAGAGCCGGTTACGGATACTTTTTTTGGAGAAACGGAATTGTCCCCAACTCTTACAGGGCGGACGGTATGTTTTCGCAATTCGCGATAGCTTTTGACGACTTTGACGCCGAATTCGTCATAACCGCCTGCGAAATCAACGAGCAAAAAACAAGAGACTGCATATGGCGCCACTTTCCCGCGGCGTTTATTGACAGCAGCGACGACAGGTCGTCATACGAAAGACACAAATCAAAGCTGTTTTTAAAGCCGCTTTCGGAGCTGCCTGACGCGTCGCGCAGCCCGATGGAAAAAGAGATTGAAGGCAAGTCGATTTTCTTCGGCAAGCCAAAGCTTGTAAACGCTTTTAATTTTCCGGTCAGCATGCTGCCGTTCGCGACTGTTTATATGTCGGCGGACAGAGCGGGGAACATAGACAATGTCCGTTTCAGCTTCGGCAGTGACGAATGTACGATGACATGGCTTGAGGGGAGCGTTGAAAACACTGTCGTCTGCGGCATGGACGGCAGGGCGCGCAACTCCCCGATTAAATTGGCGGGCATCAAATTCACGGCGCGCTGCAGCGCGGCGTGGGAGGATGAACGCACCCTCAATGTTTGGTTTAGGCCGCTTGAAGGCGTGTGCCGCAGGGAATGGAAGTTTTTATTTAAGAGCAAGGGAAATGTCGTCGCCACACCTTCATGCATGCCCGACTCAAAAAATCTCTCAGACTGGCTCATAAACTCCATGGACGACTTCATAAAAAACAAGGCTGTTTCCCAGATGGCCCAGGCAGCGGCAAAAAATATGCATAAAGTTATTGAGCCTGTTCATAAAGGCGTATTAAGATAGCGCCGGGGGGTGTTGCTTTGATTAAAACAGTATATATGTCCGTCGCCGTATTGTGTGTTTTATTATCCGTCATTATTTTTGCGCCTTACGTTAAGTCGGCGTTTCCCAAAAAAACCGGCAGGTCGCTTCGTATGAAAATGACTTTATCCACTTTGTTTGTCATTGCGGCGGCAGCGTCGGCGGCGGCGAAGGGCAACGCGTCGCCGTTCGCGCTGTTAATGCTGGCAGGCTTTGCTTTTGCGTGGGCGGGCGACTTCATTCTTGGGAGGGGCGACGGCTCAAAGCTGTTTCTTTCGGGGCTTGCAAGCTTTTTCTTTACACATGTGTTCTACATAGCCGCCACGTTTTTTGCGGCAAAGCATTTTTTCCCGTCCGGCCCGGTCATAACACTGTCGGGGATTGCGGTGGGCTTTGTCGCCGCCGCGCTTGTGGTTTTGCTGTCAGTTAAAAGAAAGGCGCGGTTTCACGGCCTGCTTGTCCCCGCCGCCTCTTACACAGCCGTTTTAATCACAATGTTCGCACAGGCTTGTTCTTTGGGAATCAGGCTTTTCGCACAAAGCAAAGCGGCAATAATCTTCCCCTTGGGCGCCTTTTTCTTTGTTTTTTCCGACGTAACGCTTGGAATGACACGTTTTCGTATGCACAAAAAAGTGTTCCCCTTCTGCGCCGTCTGTTCCGTTTCATACTTTGTCGGCCAGCTCCTGCTTGCTTTGTCGCTCGGTTTTATTGTTTATTAAATATAAAATATATTTCCAAACAAATGTTTGCATTTTTCAAAATCATGTGTTATAATGCTTGTAACAGATTCGGGAGGTGTGAAAATGGAAAGAATAAACGACACACAGCGCAAGATATACGAATACTTGCTCGTTAAGCTTCAAGACGGCGTGCCGCCTTCGGTGCGCGAGATAGGCGAGGCTGTGGGGCTGCGCTCCACGTCCTCCGTCCAGGCAAACCTTGACGCGCTTGAGTCCGCGGGATACATTTCACGCGACCCAATGCTCAAGCGGTCAATCAGAGTCGTCGGTCAGGCCGACAACATCACTCAGGTGCCGCTTTTGGGCGCCGTCGCCGCCGGTTCCCCTCTCCTTGCTGTCGAGCAAATCGAGGGCTACATTCCTTACACAGGCCGCCTGTCAAGGGATAAGCCGCTGTTTGGGCTGCGCGTAAAGGGCGAAAGCATGCTCTGGGCGGGGATTCTCAACGGCGACATAGTTGTTGCCGAAAAGACGCCTGTCGCGCAAAACGGCGAGATGGTTGTCGCGATGATTGACGACGAGGCGACTGTAAAGACTTTTTACAAAGAAAACGGCAGGTTCAGGCTTCAGCCGGAAAACGCCGCTTATGACCCGATTATTGTTGACGAGGTGGAAATACTCGGCAAGGTTGTCGCCGTGTTCAGATATTATTAGCCGCCGCGGTCAATCCGAAAGGATGTGCGTAAATGTCAGCGCCTCTTGCAGACAGGCTTCGTCCGCAAAAGCTTGACGACATAGTAGGGCAGCGCCACCTCCTTGGCGAGGGAAGGGCTTTACGCAACATAATCATGTCCGGCGAGCTGCCGAACCTTGTTTTTTACGGTCCTTCCGGCATCGGGAAAACTACGCTTGCGGGCATCATAGCAAGCGCGACAGACAGATATCTTGTCAAGCTGAACGGCACGACTGCCGGCACAGCCGACATAAAGGAAGCCGTCGCGAGCCTTGACACGCTTTTGGCGCCGAACGGGATTCTCCTTTATCTTGATGAAATCCAATATTTCAACAAAAAGCAGCAGCAGAGCCTGCTTGAGCACATCGAAAAAGGCACAATAACCCTGATTGCTTCAACCACCGAAAACCCTTATTTTTACGTTTATAACGCAATATTAAGCCGTTCCACCGTGTTTGAGTTTAAGCCTGTGGAGCCGGGCGACATTGTCCCTGCCGCGGAGCGCGCCTTTGAGTTTATGTCAAAGGAGCGGGAGGAGGGATACGATATTGATGACGGCGTAATAAGCCACATTTCAGCGGCGTGCGGCGGTGATGTCCGAAAAGCCATCAACGCCGTCGAGCTGTGTGTGCTTTCAGCGCCTTTGACAAGCGGGCGGCGGCGCGTCACGCTGTCCGCCGCGCGGGAGCTGACTCAAAAAAGCTCGATGAAATACGACCGCGCCGGGGATGAGCATTACGACATCCTGTCAGCATTTCAAAAGTCCATGCGCGGCTCAGATGCCGACGCCGCCATACATTACCTTGCGCGCCTGATTGAGGCCGGCGACTTGCCGTCGGCTTGCAGGCGTCTTGTCGTATGTGCCTGCGAGGATGTGGGGCTTGCTTACCCTTCGATAATTCCGATAGTAAAGGCGGCTGTCGACACAGCCATGATGGTGGGGCTTCCCGAGGCAAGGATTCCTCTTGCCGACGCCGTTGTGCTTGTGTGCAACGCGCCGAAATCCAACTCCGCCTACATTGCCGTGGACAGGGCGCTGGACGACCTGCGCAAAGGAAAGTCGGGTCAGATTCCCCGCCATCTTCAAAACAAGCATTATGACGGCGAGGACAACCCTGAAAAGGGGCAGTTTTATGTTTATCCGCACGACTGTGAAAACCACTGGGTTCGTCGGCAATATCTGCCGGACGCTTTAAGGGACGCCGTCTACTACGAATACGGCGACAACAAAAACGAACAGTCGGCAAAAGCGTTTTGGGACAAGATAAAGGGAAATGTCAAGGGCGAGGGCGATTGACGCTCCGCTGATTTTCATCGAAAGGAACATAAGCCGTGAAAAAAGTCAAAGTTGTGATTTTGTGTTTAATTTTGTCGTTATTTTTGATTTCGGAGCTGTCGTTCGGCGCGTTCGCGCTGCTGGGCGTCGGAAATGAAGACGGAGTCGAATATTATCAAGGGACATCCTCCGAGACAGCGGCAAATGAAAAGACCTCAAAGTCTGTCGGCAAAAGGATTCGGTCGGCACTTTTTGAGGACGCTCCGATTGTCCTGCCGGCAGCGGCTGTTTTGCTTGTTGTGTTCACCGGAGGCGGGATGTTTTTGCATTTTCGGCGCAAAAAAAGAAAAAAAGGCGGTTGACATCCCTTTTTGCGGCAAAAGACGGCAACCCTTAAAAGCGTAAACTTCATTTTTTTGTCGGAGGTTGCAAGCGTATGAATTATAAACGCAAGGCCGCGGTTGCTGTTTGCGCGGCGGCTGTCGGCTATGCCGCGGCTGACATATACAAAAATATATCCATAAAGTCAAAGCCGGAGCATGTGCCGAAAGGCATGAAGGAGGGCGACATAAACGAGCTTCTCCTTTGCCTTGAACGCCCCGGCTACGCGGAGCAAAACGGGATTGTTGTTGACGAAAGCTATGTGGAGGACGCTCTCATTTCGTTAAAATCAATCATAGACGGCAGATATGACTGCGTTGATTTTCGTATGCAGACATTGATAAGGCTTGCATATTCCCACGGCGCCAAAATAAAGTCCGTTTCGCCCAAAGGATGGGACGCGCTCGAAAAGGCCTTTCTCGGGGCAAAGTTCTGGATGACGGAGCCGGGAGAGGATTCCGCCTGCTATTGGTCGGAGAATCATCAATTGCTTTACGCGTCTGCCGAATACCTTGCGGGGCAAATGTGGCGCCGCAAGGTTTTTTATAACGACGGAGCCACAGGTGAGGAGCATATGCGCCGCGCCGCCGAAAGGCTTGAGGCGTGGGCGCGGCAAAGGTTTTATTACGGATATTCCGAGTTTAATTCCGCCAACTACTACCTTTTCAATGTCGCTCCCGCTTTAAATTTCATCCAATTCGCCGAGGGCCGCGACGCTTTGAAGGAGCGATTGAGGATGTGCCTTGATCTGCTTTTTTATGATATTGCGAGCGGCGTTTATGACAATGTGTTCACAGTCCCCACGGGGAGGGCATATTCAAACAATCTTGCGGGGCGCGACTGCGACAGGGTTCGCAAGCTGACTGATTTTATATGGGGTTTAAACGACAATCATCTTTCGTCGACACACCATATGCTCATAAATATTGTGTCGGCGCTTGAGGCGAGGGACAAGGACGGAAAGCCCTTTTATGAGGTGCCGCCGGCTTTAATCGAAATCGGAAAAGATAAGTCGGAGCGGGTTATCAAGTCGTCAACGGGTCTTGATGTTTCCGAGCTGAAGTCAAAGGGGCTTGTCGGGCATGACGACAATCGGATTATGCTGCAGCTCGGCATGGAAGCGTTCACAAACAAAGAGGTCATTTACAACACATATACATACATAAAGAAAAACGACATGTTTTCAAACAGCATGCTCAATTTCTTCAAAACCCTTAACGTCAGGGCGCTTCGGGGCAAAAAACTTATGACATTTATAAGCTCGGCGCTTAACCCGATGCCCAACGGAATCGCGATACAAAGAGCAAACTTATACAAATACCGCACGAAGCATTATTTGCTTGCAAGCCTTCAAAAATATCATCCTGGCGGATACGGCGCCCAGCAGCTGCTGTCATGCGCGAATTTCGGCGGCAACTCAGTTGTTTTCACTAATCACCCCGCAAACGACGGCGACAAAAAAAGCACGACAAAGCTCCCCGGATACTGGGCTGGATTTGGGAGGGCGCCGCATATAGCACAGCACAAAAATGTGCAGATGATGATTTTTAACATTCCGAGGACAAGAGGTTTTCTTGAGCTTTACAAGGTGCCGCAGTACACGCACACATTTTTGCCCGAGGCGTTTTTTGATGAGGTATATGTTGAGGGGCGGCGTGCTTTCGCGCGAAAGGGCGGCGCGTTTTTGGCGCTGACAGGCTCCGCCGAGCTTTCATATCTTGATTTTGACGAGGATTCGGCGTCGGCTTTGCAGTGCGGTCTCAAAGAGGTCGGCGGCAAGAGATTTGACCTTGTGCAAAGGGGCGGCCGCCAAAGCTGGATTTACGAGCTGTCCGACGAGTCCCGCGAATGTTTTCGTGACTTTATGGCGAGGATAAAGCGCAATCCCGCCGATTTTGACGGCAAAAACCGCCTGTCTTACAAAAGCGGCGGCCTTACATATGAGCTTATATACGGCGGCGATTTCACTCTCGGCGGCAGCATCGTTACGCCGCAGTTTAAGCGGTTTGAAAGCGATTATATAACCTCTGAAAGAGAGGCGGATTCCATGAAGTTCTGCTTTGCCGGTCACAGCGTTACGCTTGACTATAAAAAGGCGCTAAGAAAATACGATTGAAAGTTGACGTGAAACGATGACAAAGGTTTCAGACAACGAAACCCGCAGATATGTCGGCTCGCGCGAAACGATGACCTATGTCCTCTTTGACGCCTCAAAAGGTTTCAGCATCGACGCGTGGAAAAACAGATTTTTTTTGGATGTTGTCAAAATCGATCTCGGCATAAACGCGCTCGCAACAGTGATTACAAACATTTGGGACATAATCGACGACACCTTTGCCGGTGTCCTTGTCGATAAAACAGCGACACGATGGGGGAAATTCAGACCTTATATCCTCGTTTTCGCCGTGCCGGGCACAATATTGACGACCCTTTATTGGCTCACTCCTTTTTTGTTCGGTCAGAATCCGTTTGACGTGGGAAAGATAATATACTGGTACGGTTTGGGCATGGTCACGGAGCTTATGACCACCTTCAGAACCTTTGCCGAAACAGGCTATATATCAAGCATATCGCCGAACCCCGCCGACAAGTCGCGGCTTTTTACAATGGCGGAGGTGATTTCAAGCCTGTGGGAAAACATACCCGAATTTTTGATGGGGGTGCTTATCGACGCCGCGAATTCAGGCAAGGTGGGTGTAACCATGAAGGGCGCATACATGGTCATGGGAACAATATGCGCGGTTCAGGCGGGAATTTTCGCCTTTGCCTACGGCGCGATAGCAAAAGAAAGGATAATGCAGGCAGTCGAAAAGCCCGATTTAAGGGGGATTTGGCGGACTATCATCACAAACAAGCCGATGCTCCTGATGATGATGTCAGATTTCCTCAGCGTCTTCAAAATCGACACCGGCGTGACGAACTATTATGTCGATGTCCTCGGCTCGGCGCTTTTTAAGGATCTGATCACCATACCGGGCATCCCGTCGTCGTTTTTGAGCTATGCATATATCGGCTGGGCGCAGCGCAGGTTTTCCACAAAATCACTTTGGATTTTCGGCGAGCATGAAAAGGATGTGATGGGCATTCTTGTCTATATGTTCGGCATAATCGGCGGCAAGGGCAAAAACGGCAACTATCGAAAGAAATGGACGATGTTCGGCGCCTTTGCTGCAAAGGATTTTGTTTATAAATCCACACTTTCAGTATATAAGATTGTCCCGAGAATGATGCAGGCCGAAATACTTGACTATTGCGAATGGAAAAACGGTTTTCGCACGGAGGGGGCGACAATTGCCGTAAAGGGCATCATAAAAAAGATTGCAACCACCGTCGTCGCTCCTCTTAACAGTATCATGCTCAAAAAAATCGGATACAACATAACGGCCGGTCACGGAAAGCAATCAGACGCGACAAAATATTATATGTTCTTGATGTGTACATTAGTTCCGGGCGTCACAGGGCTTATCGGGACAATACCAAAGCTTTTTTACAACTTAAGCCCTGAAAAGCGCGCCAGGATGTATTCGGAGCTTTCGCAGATGAGAGCTGAAAAGCGCTCCTTTGTCGAAGAAATGGACAAGGTTGACTAAGCGAACAAAAAGCAGATTTGAGCGCTCCGCCGCAATAAATAAAGGCTTTTGCAGCCGGTAACCCCGGCTGCAAAAGCCTTTTTGGCAAAGATACGGCACAGCTTCCGCGCAGTGAACCGTGCCTTGACAAGAAGGTTTCGCGGCACGGCGCAACAAGCAGCTTTGACTGCTTTGAAGCGGGTTTTGTCACGTCTTTGCCGCCGAAACTTTAAAAGCTTCGCGGCAATCATTTCCTCTTGCGTATCAGCTTTGCGGGCACGCCCCCCATGACGGAATAAGGCTCGACATCCTTTGTGACGACGGCTCCGGCGCCGATAATGCTGCCGGTGCCGATTGTGACGCCGGGTGTGACGACAGCGTTTGCGCCTATCCAAACATTGTCCTCGACAGTGATTTGCCGCCGGTCGGTGGGCTGGTCAACAAAAGGCACATTGACGTCGGCGTGGGAGTGGGCGACGCAGGCAAGGACGACGTGAGCCGCGACGGCGCAGTTGTCGCCGACGGAGAGCGGACCGTAAAGGACGCAGTAAGGCGCGAAATGCGTGTTTGAGCCGATAGAAATTTCCCTGTCGCAAGGCTCGATATATGTGCCGTGATAAAAGGAGACGTCGTCCCCGACAGTTACAAGGTGCGGCTGGTTTATCTGAACAGTTTCGGCGCAATTAAAGTTCTTTCCCTTTTTTGCTAAGTCCATCATCTTCCCCTTTGCGGCATTAATTTTGCCTGCCGTCAAGCTTGTTGTCAGCCGCCGACCTTGTCAATGTCTTTGCGGCGTATCTCGACGCGCCTGATTTTGCCGCTTATAGTTTTGGGCAGGCAGTCGACAAATTCTATAACCCTCGGATATTTGTATGGCGCCGTGTTTGACTTTACATATGCCTGAAGCTCTTTCACAAGCGCGTCCGACGGCGCGAATCCGCTTTTGAGTACGACTGTTGCCTTGACATTAAAGCCGCGCGCGGGATCGGGCACGCCCGTCACGGCGACCTCAAGAACGGCGGGGTGCTCAAGCATGACGCTTTCCACCTCAAACGGGCCGATACGGTAGCCCGACGATTTAATCACGTCGTCGTTTCTGCCGACATAATTAAAAAGTCCGTTTTCATCTCTGTAAGCCGTGTCGCCGGTGTGATATACTCCGTCGTGCATGACCTTTGCTGTTTCTTCGGGGTTTTTATAGTATCCCTTCAGCAGCCCTCTCGGCCTTTTGTCCATCGACTCATAAAGTATGCAGACCTCGCCTGTGACCCCCGGCCCGCATTCCTCACCGTCGTCGTCGATTATGATGACTTCATATCCCGGTGTCGCCAGCCCGATGCTCCCCGGCACAGGCTTCATCCACGGATAAATTGTCGAGAGGCAGAGGGTCGTCTCTGTCTGACCGAAGCCTTCGTATATTTCGAGACCTGTGAATTGTTTCCATTCTTCAAAAATGCTCGGGTTAAGTGCCTCACCCGCGGTGCAGCAATGCTTTAAAGAGGAGAGGTCATATTTGGCGACATCCTGTTGAAGAAGAAATCTGTACATCGTCGGAGGGATACAAAATGTCGTTATTTTGTGCTTTTCAAGCTTGGAAAGTATGTCGGCGGCGTCGAACTTTTCAAAATCGTATGTAAAAACGGCCGACTCGCCGAGCCACTGACCGTACATTTTGCCCCAAAGCGATTTCAGCCAGCCTGTGTCGGAGATGGTGAAATGAAGTCCTCCGTCTATGACGCGATGCCAAAAGACGCCTGTCATAAGATGACCGAGCGGATATGTAAAGTCGTGGAGAATCATTTTCGGGTATCCTGTGGTGCCGGAGGAGAAGGACATCAGCATAATGTCCTCCGCCGTTGTTTTTTCGGCGCCTGTCGGGCGCGTCCAGCAGCTGTCAGACGCTTCACAGCCCTTTTCCAAGTCAATCCAACCGCCGCCGGGCGGTGATTTGCGCTTTGTGACAAACTTCATCTCGACAGTTTTGAACTGCTCCGCCCCCGCGTCGAACTGCTCTGTGCAGTCGCCGTCGCCCGTTATGATTGCAGCCTTGATTTCACCGGCGTTGCAGCGGTAAATGTAGTCCTTAGCGGTGAGCATGTTTGTCGCCTGAACAGCAACGGCGCCTATCTTATGAAGCGCCAGCATACAGTACCAAAAAAGGTAGCTGCGCTTTAAGACAAGCAGGACGGCGTCGCCCTTTTTGATGCCCGACGAAAAAAGATATTTTGCCATGCGGTTTGACTCTGTCATCATTTCGCCGAAGGTAATGCGCTTTTCCTCGCCGTCGGACGAGACCCAAAGCATCGCGAGCTTGTCGGGCTTTTGGGTGCCGAGTACGTCTATGACGTCGTAGGCAAAGTTGAAATCCGCCGGCCATGAAAGCTTATAGTTGTCGCGGACATCTTCAAACGAGACAAAAGAATCCCTGTTTCTGCCAATATACTTTTCATAAATCGCCATATCTTTTACTCCTGTCTTTTACAGCCGCCGGAAAGCGATATGTTTTATCGCCGCGGGCACGGCCGGATTCACAAGCAGTTTATTTCATTACAACCGCGATATATTGCGCCGGTTCTTTTTCGATTGTCTGAACTGTGTGAGGGATGCTCGAATCAAAGTAAACGCTGTCTCCCGCCTCAAGCTCGTAGGAGATGGAGCCTATATAAAGAGTCATTTTACCGGACAGCATATAGTTGAATTCCTGCCCCTCGTGCGCGTGAAATGTCGGGACACTTTCGCTGTATTCGACAGTTACAAGAAACGGCTCGGCTTTTTTGTTTTTAAAGGTGTAGGCAAGATGCTTGTAGTCGTATGCCTCATTGCGCTTGACCTCAAAGCCGTGCCCCTTTTTGACGACACTGCATGTTGAAAGCTTTGCCGTGTCGCCGCTCATAATCTCATAGACATCTATCCCGAAAATCTCCGCGCAGTTGTAGAGAAAGCTAAATGAAAAATCTTTCAGCCCCTCTTCATACTTAAGATATTCCGCGACGTCGATGTCAAGCTTTGCCGCAAGCTCGTCGGGCGTGTATTCGCAGATAATTCGCATGGCGCGCAGTCTTGTGCCGATTTCCTTAAGCTGCTCTGTCATGATGGGCGCTCCTTTCACTTTTTAAAAATCGTGTTTGAACTTCCGGATTTTATTCGCCGTGGTTGTATCCAAGCTCAATTGCCTTGAGATTCAGCTCGTAAAGATTTTTTCGTTTCGCTGAAACAACTTTTGCCATGGTCGGGGCAATTTCTTCAAAACGCATGAGACCGGAGTGGCGCAGCATCTTGCCGAGAATAATCATGTTGGCAAGGCCGCCGAGGTTTTCGTCTGACGCAAGCCTTGTGGCGGGGATGTAAAATGACTCGACGTCCGTTCTTTTAACTTTTCTTTCGATGAGAGACGAATCAACAAATATCTGCCCGCCCGAAACTGTGCAGTTCTCGTATTTGTCAAGTGACGGGAGGTTCATGGCTAACAGTATGTCGGGATTTGAGACGATTGGAGAGCCTATCGGCGAGTCGCTGAGTATGACGCTGCAATTTGCCGTGCCGCCCCTCATTTCGGGACCGTATGACGGAAGCCAGCTGACCTCGCGGCCGCTCATAAGCCCTTGATAAGCAAGAAACTTGCCCGTGAACAATATGCCTTGACCGCCAAAGCCGGCGAACAATACCTGCTTTGTGTTCATTTGTCTCCCTCCTGTGCGAATTTGTCCTTATAACAGCGCAAAGGAAAATAAGGAATCATGTTTTCGCCAAGCCATTCAAGTGACTTTTCAGGTGAAACCCCCCAGTTTGTGGGGCAGGTGGACAGCACCTCGACCAAGGAAAAGCCCTTGCCCTCCGTCTGATATTTAAAGGCCTTTAAAATCGCCTTTTTCGCGGCGTTGATGTTTTTTATGTTATTAACGGAAACACGCTCTATATATGCCGCGCCGTCAACATTTTGAAGAAGCTCGCACACCTTGACAGGATAGCCCGCCTTTTCGACATCGCGCCCGTAGGGCGACGTCTGTGTCACCATGCCGGGCAGAGTCGTGGGTGCCATCTGACCGCCCGTCATGCCGTAAATCGCGTTGTTCACAAAGATAATAGTTATGTTTTCGCCTCTTGCGGCAGAATGGACTGTCTCGGCTGTGCCGATGGCGGCAAGATCCCCGTCGCCCTGATATGTGAAAACGATCTTTGAGGGGTCGGCTCTTTTGATGCCTGTGGCGACTGCCGGGGCGCGGCCGTGCGCCGCCTGAACCATGTCGACGTTAAAGAAATCATAAGCCATGACGGAGCATCCGACAGGCGCGACGCCTATTGTGTCGCCCATAATGTCAAGCTCGTCAATGGCCTCGGCGACAAGGCGGTGTATAATGCCGTGGGTGCAGCCGGGGCAATATGTCATCACGGCGTCCGTTAAAGCTTTCGGCTTTTTAAAAACTACCATTTGTTCAACCTCCTATTTTGCCGGCTTCATCAAGAGCGGCAAGGACATTTTCAGGCGTCGGAATCATTCCGCCCGCCCTTGAGCAGAGAATAACAGGTCTTTTGCACCGTATGGCAAGCTCGACGTCGTCTATCATCTGACCCATCGAAAGCTCGGCGCTGACAAACGCCTTTACCCTGTGAGCGGCGTCGGCGAGCGCATCCTTCGGGAAGGGCCACAAGGTTATGGGGCGAATCATGCCCGCCTTTATGCCTTTTTCGCGCGCGGCCTTTATGGCGTTTTTTGAAACACGCGCGGCGATGCCGAAGGCGACGACACAAAGCTCGGCGTCGTCCATCATGTATTCCTCATACATGACCTCTGTCTTTTCTATTGATTTATAGCGCTCGTAGCGCTCGATGTTAGTCTGCTCAAGCACCTCCGGAAGGAGAAAAAGGGAGTTTACGATGTTGGGCTTGCGGGCGCCCTTTGTCCCGGTCACTGCCCATGGCTTGTCGTATTTTGTGACGTCTCCCATTTCAAGGCTGACAGGCTCCATCATCTGTCCGATTGTGCCGTCGGAAAGCAGCAGGACTGTCATGCGGTACTTGTCGGCAAGGTCAAAGCCCTTAAATGTCAGGCTTACCATTTCCTGAACAGAGGCGGGCGCAAGGACAATCTTGCGAAAATCGCCGTGTCCCGACGCTCTTGTCGCCTGCCAATAATCAGACTGCGACGGCTGAATCCCGCCCAAGCCGGGGCCGCCCCTTTGCACGTTTACAATAAAAGCGGGCAGGTCGCAGCCGGCAAGGTATGAAAATCCCTCGCTTTTTAAAGAAATGCCGGGGCTTGAGCTTGACGTCATGGCGCGCTTGCCGGCCGCCGAAACGCCTATAACCATATTTATTGCGGCGATTTCGCTCTCGGCCTGCAAAAACACGCCGTCCACCTGCGGCATACGCTTTGACATATATGCGGCAATTTCAGTCTGCGGTGTTATCGGGTAGCCGAAATAATGACGGCAGCCTGCCATCACAGCGGCTTCGGCTATCGCTTCGTTACCCTTCATCAAGACTTTTTCAGACATTTTCTCACCAGTTCCTTTAACATTATTTCTCCACGGTTATAACACAGTCGGGGCAAATTTTTGCGCAGAAAGCGCAGCCGATACAAAGGGACATATCGGAAACCTCGGCGGGGCTGTAGCCCTTTGAGTTAATTTTGTCCGCTGCCAAGACGACAATTTTCTTCGGACACACAGTCACGCACAGGCCGCAGCCCTTGCACTTGTCCGAGTCAAACGTCACAAATGCCATGTTTCTTCCTCCTTTAATTCATAAAGCCGTAAACATGAAGGCTTATCGGAAATATGTTTTCAATTTTGCCGCCAAGCTCCGCGGCGATATCCTTTCGGACGGCGTTCATCTTTATCGGGATGCCGGACAGAGCGGAAATCTTTTCGGCATAAGGCACGGAGGCTAAAACATCCTCCGCCGTCGTTTCGGCGCCGAGGTTTGAGTTGTTGACAACAGATGTGAATCTTGCGCCGCAGGCCGCCTCGATTTCGCGCATATTGTCAAAAGCGCTTTTTGGGTCGGCTGTCAGCGGGCGGTACATATTGACGACAAAAAGCATCTCAAAGTCGTTTTCGGCGAGCAGATAAGGAACATAGCGCCCAAGCGCGGTGGCGCCCCTGTCGTCGCCGCCGACATCCATAACGGCATGAAAGCTCTTGTCACGAACAACAGAATAAATCTCCGGAGGCAAAGCGGGTATGTCGATGTTTGAGCCGGCATACGCGGAGGAGATGAGCCTTATTCCGCCCTTTTCGAGGACGTCGGCGCTGTCCTTTGTGCGGAAATATGGATTGACAATGTCGAGGTCGGCTATTGAAACATTTCTTTCAAAGGCCTTGAGCGCCAACGCGTAATTGACTGCGACATTTGTTTTTCCGCTGCCGTAATGACCGGCAAAAACAGTGACTCTTTTGTAATTCAAATTAAATACCAACTTTGCAAAAAAAATAAAATGCCGTCCGTGGCCATCTGACCAGGGACGGTAAAAACCGCGGTACCACCCTTTTTACTGCAAAAAGCAGTCGCTCATGGACTGACGAGTCCGCGCCATGATAACGGAGCCTGCCGTAGCGCCTTATTTTAACCGGCGTCTGAAGCTTAAAAAGAGCAATGCCTGCTTGACGCTGTTTATGTTCGGGCGCTCTGCTCGGGAATGATAAGGCTTAATTTCACGCACCGGCTTCGCACCGCCGCCGACTCTCTGAAGCGATTAAAAAAGTCCGTTTCCGTCACTGCATTTATAATATTAAATTTAAAATATATTATATCATAACAGTGAAGGAAGTCAAGCCTTTTTATCTGATTTTTATGCTTTTTCTGCACGCATTCTGTGTTTTGCACGCATTTTATCAGCGGCAAACTAATTTCTTTACGGCATAATCAAAAAACACAATAAAAATTAACCCGCACAGCAAATTTAACAAAAGATATAAACAATTTACAGAAAAAGTGTTGATTTGGCAGTAAAAATGTGGTAGGATAGTAGCAGGCACTTTATTTTAAGCGACATTAAGCTGGAAAGGGGTCTGTCAATGAAAAAACTGTTAAAGGACGTCGTCTGCATTCTTTTGACGATCGCGCTTGCGGGCACATTTCTTGCCGCCGCTACAGAGGGTCTTTTTGCCGAGTTGGCTGACTCGCCGATTTTCAGTTTTTCCCGCGTAAAGTCAAACGGCGTTTCTGAAAAGGGCTTAGGCACCGGCGGCATAAGCGGAGTATATTCGCGCGGGGAAAACACACGGGAGGAGCTTATAAGCCGCTGGAACACAATCAAGGCGGACTACGGCGGCGCTGTGTACAGCACCGTGCCGAGCGTATCGGCGCCTTACGGCACCGGCTGCCTCGTGCAAGGCTATTTAAACGACGCCTTAAAATATCTGAACTTTCACCGCAAGATTGCCAAGATGCCTGAGCTGACGCTGTCGCAGGCAAAGTGTGTCAGCTCACAATACGGCGCCGTGCTTCTTGCCGCGAACAATATCATGTCTCACAACCCGCCGAAGCCCCCCGATATGTCAACAGATTTTTACAATAAGGGCTACAGTTCGACAAACTCAAGCTGCTTGGCGCAAGGCTCCGGCTATGACGGTGAAAGAGCGATGAGACCCTTTATAAAGATTTGCTTTGACGATTCGGTCAACGTGGAATACATCAAAAGCGTCTCTCACAGGAGATGGTTTCTTTCGCCTGATTTAACCGACATCGGTTTCGGTCAGGCGACATCGACCGAGAGCAATATATACACAGTAGCTCCCGTTGTATCTGATTTCAACGAAAGCATATCTTATAATTACATATCATGGCCGTCGTCAGGATGGTTTCCAAGCGAGTTTATACACAGCGGTCAGTCGTGGAATATCAGCCTCAATCCCGACAAATATTTTTTCCCGGTTGACTTTAGCCCGACAGTCAAGATAACAAGGCAGTCGGACGGAAAAGTCTTTAATCTTACGATGGCGGATAACAACTATTCAAAGGAAACGAAGTTTTTAACCTTCGACGAGCAGTTTTATGCCGTCCCTTTAAACATCACATTCCACATCGGCTCCGACAACCACATCGGCG
>JAAYIY010000027.1 GCA_012523185.1 Clostridiales bacterium | reverse complement strand
TTTTTCGTCAGATTGTCTAAAAAGCGCAGGCAATACTTTGTGTATTGCCGAGCATTTTTGGGCGATATGACGGAAAAGATGCAAGCAAGCGTGCAACAAAGGCTTCAGCCGCTCATTGCGCGGTGTTGCCTTAAAATGAAACAAACAGAAAATGGGCGGTCATTGCTGACGGCCCATTTAACGGATGATTATCAGTTTGTGAAGCTTTTGGTTTCTCTGACGGTTTTTATGATGCTTTCAAATGTGTCGGCAATCGTCTGAGCCGTGTTCGGGCCCGCGGAATTTGTCTCCTCGTAATGGTTTCTTCCGTGCCTGTCGCGAATCTTTTCAAGATAAGGCGTGTCGGGGTGGAGAAGAAAATCGTTTTTGGGAAGAACATATCCTATCTCGTCGTTTGCCACGCCGAAGATGACAAGACCTTCGTCGTCGGCTATCTCGACGAGAGGTTTCGGGTTGACCTCCGGGCCGAGACCCGTGGCGGACTCGTCGGCGCTCAAATAACCGCCGTAAGCAAGCTCCGGAAAAATCTCGCACGGCAGAAGCAGCATGTGAAGGTCGCCTATCTCGAAATAAGTCATCTCTGTCTTCATAGAAAGACCGAGAGAAGAAGCGCCGTCAAAATATGCCTTTGCCTTAATGATGCCGGCTGTTTTGGCAAGCATGAGGATTGAATTGTCCGCTTCGATGAAAAACTCACGGCGTATGAAGTTGATTGTCGGTGCAAGCTTTTTTTCGTCTTTTATCGACAAAGCGTATCCCGCAAGCTTTTTGCCGATGTTTTTTGTCGACTCTGCAAAATCTCCGCCGCTGTCGCGTATTTCCCTCTCGTTTTCGATGAGCATACTTATCATTCCGCCGATGGCACCCACAAAATAGATTGTTTCGGCGCCTGTCTTTTCTCTTATCTCATCCCTCATATATCCGGGGAAGTCGGCGCTTACACGACTGTTGCACCCCTGCAAGGACTCGGAATGAGACGCAAAATTGACAATGTAAATATCTCTTGAGCCGTCGTTTGGCACAAAGCGAACTCTTGTGAGTGTTTTTGAATAAACAATCGGAAGCCGAATGTCCTCCTGCATATCGGGAACCTCAATTGAGCCGAGCATCAAATCGCCGTCGCGCCTGTCTTTGTATGCCTCAATGGCGGCAGTCTTTACACGGTCAAACAAAAAGCTCATGTATTCCGAGCTTTTGCCCGAAAACGGAAGCCTGCCCCATATGCCCATTGTGTCAATGCCCGCGTGGTTGTGCGTCGCCATTATGCTGATATGGCGGCAATCCGTCGCCCGCGCAAAATCGGCGAGCGACGCGCGCAGCGCGTTGACGTCAGAGTTTAACATGCCGACAATGTCGAGAGATATGAGCAGCACGGCGCCGCGCCCGCTGTTGTCGTCAAGCCAAAGCGCGTGGGCGTAAGGCACGTCAATGACTCCCTGAGCCGGATTGTTTTCGCCGTAGCCCGCTATGTAGTATTTTTTGCCGGGTATTCCGTCGGGAAGTATGCCTGCTTTGCCAAATCCGGCGGTAAAGCTCTCTGATTTCGGGTTCGCGATGTAATCAAACTTTGACTGCAAAATCTCGGGCGGCGGCTTGATGCCTGACATAACCTTGCCTGTCGCCGAGAAAGCACCCCTCAAGCATTTGGAGAGAGCTGTCAAGCCTTTTTTAGAAAGCTCTTTTTTGTATTTATCCGCAAAGTCTTTTATTTCCATGTTATCACCCTAATGGCGCTGTTTTTAGAATAAAGTCAAAATGAATCAGAATAAAAACGAAAAAATCTTGAAGAAGAATCCCGTGATGAAGCCGCGGCCGTTTTGTGTAAATAAGGCTTCGACACCGAACACACGCGACGCCAGAAGCGGAACATCCTTGTTCTTTATTGTTTCGCCGTCTGAAATTATATCGTCGGAGCCGTATACAAGCAAGGGAACATCAGCTCCGGAATGTGAACCCATTGTAAATTCATATTTGTCGCCGACAAGCGTTATGCCGCCTGTTTCATGGTCGGCGGTGACAATAACGACAGTATTTCCGTCCTGCTTTGCAAAATCAACGGCGACTTTTACCGCGTCGTCAAAGCTGTAAAGGGAGTCGACCATTTCATCAACTTTTTGACCGTGTGAGTGTTTGTCAATGTGGGCGCCCTCAACCATGAGGAAAAAACCGCCGTCCTCGTTGTCAAGAATGCTGATTGCGGAAGCTGTCATCGCCTCAAGCGTGGGAGTTGTTTCACTCTTCGGCGTCCTTGACCAGCAATCGTCGCTGAACTGTCCGAGGCTTTTTGAGCCGTTGCCGAGCGATTCCATTTCATTAAGCGTTTCAATGTACTCAAAGCCGTTTTCAGAAGCTGTCGCGGCGCTGAAATAATCGTTTTTGGTGCCCCAGAGCAAGTCTATCCCGGAGGTCATCTGCTGTGAGGCGATTATCTTGGAATTTCCTCTTGCGTAAGTATGCGCGGAAAAAGTCGCGGGCGTGGCGCCTGTCAGCTTGTCTGTCGTGACGACGCCTGTTCTTTTGCCGTCTGCCATGGCGGCCTCTGTGATGGATGTGGGGACAGAGAAAAACCTTAATGGGTCAAGCGGGAAAACACCCACAAATCCGTTGGATGTCCTTATGCCGCAGGAAAGGGCTGTTCCGCCCGCGGCGCTGTCTGTGACCTTGTTGTCGAACGAGCGAGTCTGTGAAAACCCCTTAATCGGGAAGTTTTCGTCCATTGAAAGGGTGATTTCAAGCTCCTGTTTTGCCATTTTCAGATGATTGACACCCATGCCGTCGCCTATCATGATTATGACGTTTTTGACCGTGTCGCTCTCGTTAGCGGCAAAAGCCGGCGAAAGCAAGGCAAAAGCAATCAGGGCGGCAAGCATGACAGGCAACACTCTTGTAAGTTTTTTCATCTCTGCAACTCCTTACCTCATTAAAATTATTGTGTATTAAGAATACATATAATAATATAGCACAAAAGGAGAATAAGTCAATAAAATTTTGGCAATTAAATATAAGTCAGCGGATTGCAGGCTTTGATTGTCTTTTAAACAAAAAAATAGACGATGCAGGCAAAAAATAGATGATTTATACAAAATAATGCTTGATATTGCTGCTTTAATTTGGTATAATTCACTGTACAAAAGTTTAAATGCTTTATGGAGGCATACGATGAACGACCTTCCCGTATACTATTTTCATCAGGGTACGAGCAGCAAGGCGTATGAGTTTTTGGGCGCTCACCGACGCGGCGGCGATTCCGTCGTGTTCAGGGTTTGGGCTCCAAATGCCGTGTCTGTTTCTGTAGTCGGTGATTTTAATAATTGGGACGGCGGCACAAACGTGATGGAAAGGATTACCGAGGACGGCATATATGAAGGCGTTGTCGAGGACGTCAAGGTTTTTGACGCATATAAATTCAGCATCCTGACGAGAGGCGGCGCCACTGTCCTCAAAAGCGATCCCTATTGCTTTCACGCGGAGACGCGCCCCGGGACAGCCTCCAAGTTTTACGAGCTTGACGGCTTTCAGTGGACGGACGGCGAATGGCTCAAAAATCGCAAAAAAACAAATATATACGAAAGCCCTGTAAACATCTATGAGGTTCATGCCGGCTCATGGCGGCGATATGAGGATTTTAACTTTTATTCATACAAAAAGCTGGCGGAAGAATTAATCCCCTATGTCCGCGAGATGGGCTACACGCATATAGAGCTGATGCCCCTCAACGAATATCCTTATGACGGCTCGTGGGGATATCAGGCGACCGGCTATTTCGCGCCCACGTCACGCTACGGAGAGCCGCACGATTTTATGTACTTTGTTAATAAATGCCACGAAAGCGGCATAGGAGTCATACTTGACTGGGTTCCTGCGCATTTTCCCAAAGACGCCCACGGCCTTTATGAGTTTGACGGGGAAGCGTGCTACGAATACAAGGACCCGAAAAAGAGCGAGCATCTCCAGTGGGGGACAAGAGTTTTTGATTATGGGAAGCCGGAAGTAAGAAGCTTTTTGATTTCAAACGCCATGTTTTGGTTCGACAAATATCATGTGGACGGTCTGCGTGTCGACGCGGTAGCGTCTATGCTTTATCTTGACTACGGCAGGGAAAAAGGCAAGTGGACACCAAACAAAGACGGCGGCAACGAAAACCTTGAAGCTGTCAGCTTTCTCAAAAAGCTGAACGAGCTTATTTTTGCCGAGCATTTTGACGTGATGATGATAGCGGAGGAAAGCACTGCCTGGCCGCTTGTTTCAAAGCCTGTTTTTATGGGCGGTTTGGGCTTTAATTTCAAATGGAATATGGGCTGGATGAACGACAGCCTGCGGTACTTTTCGCTTGACGGCATATACCGGAAAGATAACCACGACTGCCTGACTTTTTCATTTATGTACGCTTTTTCAGAAAACTATGTGCTTCCCGTTTCGCACGATGAAGTCGTGCATGGCAAATGCTCGTTAATCAGCAAAATGCCGGGAAATTATGACGAAAAGTTTGCGGGCGTCAGAGCCTTTCTCGGCTATATGACGGCGCATCCCGGCAAAAAGCTGATGTTTATGGGGCAGGAATTCGGGCAGTTTATTGAGTGGGATTACAAAAAGGAGCTTGACTGGCTTTTGCTTGACTACGAAAAGCACCAACAGCTGAAAAACTACGCCGCCGCGCTCAACAACTTTTACAAACGAAATTCCACGCTTTGGGAGATTGATTACAGCTGGGACGGCTTCAAGTGGATTTGCGGCGACGACAACAAAAATTCTGTGATAGCGTTCAGGCGCATAGACAAAAAAGGAGAAGAACTGATCTGCGTTTGCAACTTAACAAATGTCGTCCGCGAAAATTACAGCATCGGCGTTGCCCGCAGCGGCACATATGAGGTAGTGATGAATTCAGACGCGCCCGAATATGGAGGCACGGGCGCGGGCACGTCAAAAAATGTCAAGTCAAAGTCCGTGCCGATGCACGGTTTTTCAAGCAGCGTTGAGCTGAAGCTTGCGGGGCACAGCGCTGTCTACATAAAAAAAGCGCGAAAAAAGCCACGGTCATGATTTTCTCTAATCGGCTTTTTAAGGGCGTCCCGCTTTCTTTATATTAATTATTTTATGAGGAGATTGCAAAGCACAGGCTTAAACTATAATCCGAAACAGGAGGTAAATAAAATGTCCCGAAGTCCCGAATGTATCGCCATGCTGCTTGCGGGCGGTCAGGGAAGCAGGCTCGGAATACTCACGAAGAACATTGCCAAGCCCGCTGTTCCCTACGGCGGAAAATACAGAATAATTGATTTCCCGCTGTCAAATTGCGTCAATTCAGGTATCTATACGGTCGGCGTACTTACGCAGTATCAACCCCTCGTCCTTAACGATTACATCGGAAACGGTCAGCCGTGGGATCTTGACAGAGCCGACGGGGGCGTGCATATCCTGTCGCCTTATCAGCAGATAAGCGGCACGACATGGTATAAAAACACCGCGAACGCGATATACCAAAACATCAATTTTATCGACAGATATAACCCCGAATATGTGGCGATACTGTCGGGCGACCACATTTATAAAATGGATTATTCAAAAATGCTTGCGTACCACAAAGAAAAGCAGTCCGACTGCACCATTGCCATGCTTGAGGTGCCGTGGGAGGAGGCTTCCCGTTTCGGGCTTATGCTTGTGGGCGACGACGGCGCCATTACGGAGTTTGAGGAAAAGCCGGAAAATCCAAGGAGCAACAAAGCGTCGATGGGCGTTTATATGTTTTCGTGGGATAAGCTGCGCAAGTATCTTTTAAGCGACGAGGAAAACCCAAGCTCGGGAAACGACTTCGGGCACGACCTCATACCGGCGATGCATTCGGCGGGCGAGCGTCTTTTTGCGTATCCTTTTGATGGATATTGGAAGGATGTCGGGACTATCGACAGCCTTTGGGAGGCAAACCTTGACCTGCTTGACCCAAATGTCGATCTTGACCTTTCGGACGACTCATGGAAAATTTATTCCAGAAGTCCGGCCGCTCCTCCTCATTATGTTTCTTCCGACGCGTGGATTCAGAACTCGATGGTTGCGGAAGGGTGCCAAATTGAGGGAAATGTCGATTTTTCAGTCCTTTTTACAAATGTCATTGTCGAGAAGGGCGCGACAGTCCGCGATTCGATAGTTATGCCCGGAGCGGTCATCAAAAGCGGCGCTGTTATTCAATATGCCATTGTTGCCGAAAACGCCGTGATTGAAAGCGGCGCTGTCGTCGGCGAGCGTCCCGAATCTATGAAAGACCTTGACGCGTGGGGCGTCGCCGTTATCGGCTCCGGCCTCACAGTGGGCAAGGGAACGACAATTAAGCCGAAGGAAATGCTGGAAAATGATGTCTTTTTACAAAAACATTAAGAAAGGTGGCTGCTTTTCAAAGGCGGAAAAGCTAATCGCATATGAGAGCTAACAATGTTTTAGGTTTGGTTTTTTCAAACGCTTATGATGCCGCGCTCCCGGAGCTTACAAATCTGCGTACAATGGGCTCCGTGCCGTTCGGCGGGCGCTACCGTTTGATAGATTTCGCTCTTTCAAACATGGTGAATTGCGGCATCGCAAAGGTGGGTATAATCACAAAAAGCAACTATCAGTCCCTCATGGATCATGTGGGGTCGGGCAAGCCGTGGGATTTGTCAAGAAAAAATGACGGGATGTTCATACTGCCGCCTTTTTCTTCAAACGAATCGGCGGGCATGTATGATAACCGTATAGAGGCGCTGAAGGGCAAGATGAGGTTTATTGTCCGCTCCAGGGAGGAATACATAATACTCTGCGATTGCAATGTCATATGCAACCTCGATTTCAACGAGCTTTTTAAAGAGCATTCAAAGTCCGGGGCGGACATAACCATTGCATACAGGCATGGCAAAGCTCCCGATCTCCCCGACCTGCTTTCGTTTTCGACAGGCGACGGCGGCAGGATTACGGAGGCGGTAACAGGCGGCGGTCAAGACTGTGAAGCTGACTATTCGCTCAACATATATCTCATGAGAAAATCATTGCTTGAGCGTCTCATAAACGAGGCGGCAGGCATGCATATGGACAACTTTGAGCGCGACATAATACAAAGAAACATCGAAACTTTGAAGATTCACGGCTTTGAGGAAAAGGGCTTTGTGCGCGTGCTTAACGGGCTTAAAAGCTATTATGACGCCAACATGGAGCTGCTCGACACGGCAAAGAGGAACATGCTTTTCAGCAAAAAACGTCCTGTCCTCACAAAGCTCCGCGACGAAATGCCTGTGATTTACGGACTTGGCTCAAAAGCTAAAAATTCCCTCATAGCGGACGGATGCATTATTGACGGCGAAGTCGAGAACAGCATTTTGTTCCGCGGCGCGCGCGTCAGAAAAGGCGCGTCTGTTAAAAACTCGATTATAATGCAGGGCACCTACATAGGCGAAAATGTCAGGCTTGACAGTGTTGTGATTGATAAAAGCACTGTCATCAAGCCGGGCAAATCACTTTGCGGAGACGAAAATTATCCGGTGTATATAGGCAAGGAAATCATCATCTGATGCTTTTTGTTAATTTGAAAGGTTGGCAATAAATATGAAAGTATTATACGCTTCAAGCGAGGCGCTGCCCTTTATGGCAAGCGGCGGTCTTGGCGATGTGGCAGGTTCGCTGCCCCACGCTCTAAGGCGCAGGCTCGTGGGCAGCCGTGTCGTGATGCCGCTTTACGGCGGTATTTCGCAGGAAGCGCGCGACACAATGAAGTTTATCACCAGCATAACAGTGCCTGTCTCCTGGCGCAGGCAATACTGCGGCATTTTTGAGGCAAAGTGGGGCGGCATCACATATTACCTGCTCGACAATGAATATTATTTTAAGCGCGACAGTATGTACGGTCATTATGACGACGCCGAAAGGTTCGCCTTTTTATCAAGGGCGGTGCTTGAGATAATCCCGCACATCGGCTGGAAGCCCGATATAATTCACTGCAACGATTGGCAGACAGCTCTGACGCCGGTATACCTTCAGACAATGTATTCGCAGTCGGCGGACTATCAAAATATAAAAACTGTTTTTACGATTCATAACATACAATATCAAGGAATTTACGGTTTTAACATATTGCAGGATGTTTTCGGCATACCCGAAGAATTCGGCTACCTGCTTGATTACAAAGGCGACATAAATTTGATGAAGGGCGCCGTCGAGTGCGCCAACGCTGTGACGACAGTGAGCGGCACATACGCCGAAGAGATTCTTGACCCTTGGTTCAGCCATGGGCTTGATCCGATTTTGAGCCGCAACAGATTTAAGCTTAAAGGCATTTTAAACGGTATAGACACGGTCAGCTACAATCCGGAGACAGACGGCATGATTTGGGCAAATTATTCCGCCGAAAAACCGGGCGGAAAGTCGCTGAACAAAACGGAGCTGCAAAAAACCGGCGGTCTTGACGTGAGCGCCAGAAAGCCGTTGATTGGGATTGTTTCAAGGCTTGTCGCGCACAAGGGCTTTGACCTTGTAAAGACTGTTTTCGACGATATGATGTGCAATTCCGACGCGCAGGTCATAATCCTCGGTTCTGGAGACAATACTTATGAAAACTTCTTTACAGAAGCGGCGGCGCGTTACCCCGGCAGGGTTTCAGTCGAAATAGGGTTTATTCCGCAGCTTGCGCGGCGCATTTACGCCGGCTGTGATATGTTTCTGATGCCGTCAAAAAGCGAGCCGTGCGGGCTTTCACAGATGCTTGCGTTGAGGTACGGAGCGATTCCGATAGTCCGCGAAACAGGCGGTTTGAAGGATACGATAACAGACAGCGGCGACGGCGGCGGCAACGGCTTCACATTCAAAAGCTACAACGCTTATGACATGCTCAACGCCATCCAAAGAGCTTTGGAGGGATACAGGAACGCCGAGGGCTGGGCGGTGCTTGTCGGCAGGGCGCTTAGCTGTGACAACAGCTGGGGGCGTTCGGCAAACGAATATATCAGGCTTTACAAAAGCTTGCTTGCCGCCTTGTGATTTTGTCCGCCGCCCGCAAAGATTTTACGCGCGCCGCCGCGTGTTCCGCGCATAAATAAAATAGGCGCAAAACAAAGCGGATTCCGCGTTTCGCGCCTCTTTTAAATAAACAAAGCCGGTGTGAAAGCAGCTTATTTGCCGGTCTTTTTATAGTCCTCCGAATCCTTAAAAAATCTTTTGGTCATTATGTCAGACAACAAATCAACTCTGTCCGCGAGCGCGTCATGCGCCGCGTCAATGACTGTTTTAAGGCACTCCGGAACTCCTTGTTCAAAGTCATATTTAAGGTTGATTTTTTTTGCGGGCACGTCAAGAATAAGAAGGAGCAGTGAATCCACGGCGTTGAGATACATTTCAAAATCCAAAGCGCACCCAACCTTTATCCAGTTTGCCGGGGCTCTGCCCTTTGACACGGCAAACAGAAAAACTCGGTATATGCATATCGAATACAACACAAGCGTCTGTCTGACAAAATCTTCGTTTGTGTTTCCGAGCGCCTCCCGAAGCGCTCCCGCCGCTCTGTATATTGTGGCGTTGGTGAGAACCGAGTCGTCCTCCAGCTCGTTTCTAAAGTCAAGCGTTTCAAAAAAGCCGTATTTGCTGTTGCTTGCGCATAAAAGATAGTCGCAGGTTACGCCATAAAATTTGGCGGCTTTCGCGATAAAGTCAAGCCCGCACTCCCTTATGCCGTTTTCATAATGCGACAAAAGAGCCTGCGAGACGCCAAGCGCCTGAGCCGCTTCTTTTTGACTGAGGTCGCGTTGTTTTCTAAGGTCTGAAAGCCGTGACGCAAAACTGTCCAATATTGTTGCATCTCCTTCCCTTACGTTAAACACTCGGAGCATTAATTTTAGTCTATTATACAACAATAATTACCAAATGGTATATAGACATTTCAAACAAAACTTTATAAATATTTTTGGCGGTGTCAGTTTTAAAATGAAATCATATGTAATAAGCCTCGTCAGAAACGGGCTGACGGATGAAAATCTTGCGGGCAGATATATCGGTCACACAGATGTCCCGCTTAGCTCCGACGGAGAAAAGCAGCTTCGAGAGCTGTCCGCAGGATGTGAATATCCCACGCCCGAAGCCGTATTCTCAAGCCCCTTGAGCCGTTGCATGCGCACCGCTCAAATAATTTATCCCGACAGCGACATAATAAGGATGAATGAGCTGATTGAGTGTGATTTTGGTGAATTTGAGGGGAAAACAGCGGACGAATTAAAAGAACATCCTGTTTTTTTGCCGTGGCTGACGGGTGAGCCGGGCGTAAGTCCGCCGTTCGGCGAAAGCGGCGATTCTTTTAAAAAAAGGGTTTGCGAATGTTTTTGCAAAATTGCGGAGGGCATGATAAAAACGGGCATACGCAAAACCGCCATTGTAACGCACGGCGGCGTTATCGCGACAATTTTGTCGTCCTTCGGACTGCCCGAAGCGCCGGCACATCAATGGTTCACAGCAAACGGACGCGGCTATAATGTCCGCATAACTCCCTATATCTGGATGAGGGGAAATAAGATGGAGGTTTTTGATGAGCTTCCGACAGCCGCCGAAAGCCTTGACGAGCAGGATATTTTCAAGGGTTTTGATGTGAAGGATTTTTTATATGATTAGAAAAAAACAGCAGTAAGCAAATAGGCGGACAACAAGGGAAACAAACAGACATACAAGCAGAAAACCAAATTAGAGAAACAAACGGGGAGATAAACAATGAAAAAGCTTTTGTCATTAGCTGCCGCGGCGGTATTCGTGATGTTGTTGTTCGGAGGCTGCAAGGGCGGCGGGGGAGAGGGAGAAAAAACCGAAAGCAAAACAGCGGACGCGAGCGGATACTACATTGATGATTCGGCAATTCCGCTTGAAATCGGCGACAGGGTTGAATAAAAAACGGCAGGGCACGACGAGGTCATTCCCTGCCTTTTGGCGTTTTGGTTTTTTGTGAGGCGTTACTGTGATATAACTTTTTTGTAAAAATCGTCTATCGCCGTGTAAAAGTCCTCTACATCGCCGTCATTTTTAATAATATAGTCCGCCATTGCCTCTGTCTCTGACGTGTGAAAAATCTTTTCCTCATTTTTGTCAAACTCTTTGAGCTTTTGAACGGAATTGCCGTCTCTTTCCGAGCCTCTTGCGAGCATTCTCGAATATCTTACGTCGTCGTCTGAAATGACAATGTCCACAAGTATAAATTCGTCGCCGAAAGCCTTTTTTAGAAACTGCACGTCAGAAAGCGGGCGGATGCCCGAAACAAGAAAAACAGGGGAGCCGGAGTCCTTTATCTTTTTGACAATCTGCTCCGGAAAAAATGTCTGACCAAATTGACCCATATATTTTTGCGATGTTTTATGAAGATTTTCGCGTGTAAGCTCAAGACCGTCATTTGCCGCAAGCTCCCTTACGATGTCCCCGATCGAGACCATGGGGAGATTATATTTCTCTGATATAAACTCCAAAAAAAAGTCCTTGCCCGTGCCGTTTTTGCCGACCGCCGCTATAACCATATATTTCAACCTCCAAATTTATTATAATCACTTTATACCATATTAAAAAATTTGTCAATGACATAAGGAAAACATGAAACCGATTATTTATGCCGTCAGGCTTAAAAGAGGGCTTGCCGAGTCGGAGGCCGCCGTTTTGCTCAAGGCGGCTGATTCGTCCGCGACCGCAAGATACAAAAATCGCCCGGGCGCGCCAAATGCCGATATGTCGCTTGTCGGGAGCGCCGCCATGCGAATTGCCGCGGCGGCGGCAGCGGGAGTGCCTGCAGCGGATATCTTGATCAAACGTGACGAAAACGGCAAGCCGTACATAAGCGGGGACGGTCTTTATATAAGCTTGAGCCATTCAAAAAGCTTGTGCGTTTGCGCTGTATGCGGCGTTCCTGTCGGGATAGACGTCGAATACATTAAAGAGACGTACCCCGAAAGGGTCATGAACAAATACTTCAGCCCCGATGAACGCGATTTTGTTTTGTCCGCCGAAGAAAGCGGACAAGCCGCACGTTTTTATGTTGTCTGGACACGAAAGGAAAGTGTGTTGAAATGCTCCGGCGAAGGTGTTTCGGCTCTTTCGGCAGTCAATGAGGACTGCTATGACGTCAAAAGCGGGATTGTTTTTGGCAAATATGCGCTAAGTATTTGCTCCAAAACATTATTTACAGATTCGTCACTGAAAATTAACGGGGGCGTCTAATTTAGACGTCCGTTTTGCTTGAATTGGCAATAATATTGTGATAAACTGTGTTAAACGAGGTTTGTGATAACCGGATAATAAACAGATATTAAAGTGTGGGAGAATCCGACTATGAATGTGCATGAATTTGGAGATCTGCTTAAGGACCGTTTCGGGCAAAATCTTGCCGGCATTTTAAAGCGCGCCTTTTCGGCGGGTGGCGCCGCCGCGCTTCGGAAAAATCCCGCTTTGCCGATACCCATGGGGAAATACGACAAAATAGACAAGCCGCTATCGGACGTTTTTACAGTCGGTTTTGCCAAAGCGGATGTGATGCCCGACAATATTGAAAAAAAGAAATATTATATTGCTGGTTACAAAGCCTTTAATCCGGCTTCCGGCGTGCTTGACCCGATGACGGTAAGCGCTGTGTGGATTGACGACAATTCAGGCAGGGGAGGCGTTGTGCTTGTTTCGGGCGACAACGTGGGGCTGTTAAGCAATGACGTTATTCTCATCAAAAAGTCACTTGAGAGCTTTTGCCGTGAAACCGGCTGCCGCTCCGTCAACATAATGAGCACGCACAATCACGCCGGTATCGACACAATGGGCTACTGGGGTCCGCTTCCAAGGACGGGGCGCGACGAGGGTTTTATGAAAATTTTGCGTGAGCGTGTCAAGGGTGTTGTTATGTCGGCATACGACGACAGGCGCGACGGCTCGCTTTATTACGGGGCCAAGGAAGCACCGGAAATACAGCGCGACTCAAGACCGCCGCAGGTTTTTTCAAAAACGCTCACGCGGCTTCGTTTTGTGCCAAACGACGGCTCAAGAGAGATTTATATGCTGAATTTCGCGTCTCATTCAGAGTCCTTGCTGGGCAAAAACTCGCTTGTCAGCGCCGATTTTCCTTGCTATATACGCCGTGAGATACTTGAAAAAAGCGGCGCGGAAACAATATATTTTGTCGGCGCAATCGGCGGGCTGATAAGGCTTAAAGAGCTTGACCCCGACAATATAAAGTCGACACAAATCGCCGGCAGGCTTCTTGCCGAAACCGCGATGTCCATAGAGGAGGAGCGCAGGCTAAGCCCCGTGATAAACATCTTAAAGCAGGAGTTTTATGTCCCCGCCGAAAACCTCCTGATGCTTGCCGCTGTTAAAATCGGCATCATGAAGGCGAAGAAATATGCCGTGAAGGGCGCGCCGCTCGGTTGGGCGTTAAAGACAGAAATGACATACCTCAACATCGGCGGATTGCAAATGCTGCTTGTTCCCGGCGAGATTTTCCCCGAGGTTGTTTACGGCGGATATTTGAACGCTGAGGAATCCGCGACAGGTTTCGGACCCGAAGTCAACCCAAAGCCACTGACAGAAATCGCAGATGACAAGGAGCTGCTTGTTTTCGGGCTTGCCAACGACGAGATAGGCTATATGGTTCCGCCGAACGACTTTTTGCTTGATGAAAACATGCCGTACATTGACGGCGGTCACGACAGCACGGGCAGGCGCCACTACGAGGAAACAAACAGCCTCGGTCCGCAGGTTGTCCCGATTATCGGCAAGGTTTTTGAAAGCATGATGAACATTGTCGGCCGCGGCTAATATTTCCGCTTTACACACACAACCGAAATGTGTTAATATTGTTTTTGTCCGCTGAACACACAGCCTTTTACGAAAGGAAAATGCAGATGAAGAAACCGATCGCGGCAGTCTTGCTTTTCGCGTTGCTGCTGTTTACATCCGCTTGCGGCGGAAACAGCGCTTTGGAAAATGAGTCAGAAACTGAAAGCGCGTCACAATCCACACGGGAAACAGAAAGCGAAACAACACTCGACGAGGAAACAACAGAGAAGACACAGACCTTGCCGCTTGATACAACGTCAAAGATTGAAAGCAAAACAAACGCCCCCGAAACAGAAAAGCAAAACACCGGCGGCATTGGCGAATATCTTCAAAAATATGTTATTGACGTCATCGAAACAGGGCGTTACACAATGACTGTGCAGGCCGTTTCAAGCGGTCTGAAGATGGATTATGTCGGTGTGATTTCCGGGGAAAACACAATGCAGGAAATGAATATGCTCGGAGTGATGACCATAAGGCTCATCAGCAAAGACGGCAATTGCTTCCTGCTGTCCCCGAAAGGAAAAAAATATACGGAAATTTCATTTGACGAGTTTGAAAAGCAGCTTAAAACCATCAAAAATTTCTCGCTTGAGTTTAAAGAGCTAACGCTTACGGACACAGCCACTGTCGAAAAAAGCAACAAAGAATATGTTGTCGAGACATATAAAAATCCCAAAGGCAGCATATCAAAATATTATTTCAGAAATAATTCGCTCGAATTCATCGAGCTGACAGAGGGCGGTAAAACAGAAGAAAGAAAATACACAATTTCACCTGAAATTGATGAATCACGTCTTTCCGTTCCGTCTGATTACAAAAGGGTTGACAATCCCGGCGACGTATTGTTAGGGTAGATAAAATAACAGCAAAAGGGTTCAAGCCTTTTGGGCAGTAAAAAAAAGGATAATGCCTCTTGTTTTAAAAGGGGGCGTAAATGTGAGGGGAAGCATATGAAAAAGTTTTTTTCATCCGCGGCGGTTGTCTTGATTGTGGCATTTGTTGCAGCTTTGTTCGGCGGTTGCGATTTGTTCGGCTCGGAGGATGCGGCGGCTTCGACATCCGATGTGACGGAGGAAAGCACGGAAGAAACGTTGTCCGACGAGTGGGACGAAACATCAACCGATATTTTGGAGGAAGAAACGACAACGACGACGACATCCGCCGCCACGACTTCAACGACATCTGCCGCGACGACGACGACAACGGCGGCGCAGTCAACGGGAACCACAGTAACGACGGAAACAAACAAGCCTCAGACCGCGACAGAAAGCAGCACATCCGCCACGGAACCGTCGACAGCTTTTAAGGCAAATCCGAGCAGCAATCTTAAAAATCAAGTGATTTCACCCCTTAACAGCGGTTATTATACAATGAGTGTCGTGATAACCGACGACGAAAGCGACGAGGTTATCAAATATGCCTCAGGCGGGAAAAACGCGTATGTTTTCAAAATACCAAGCGCCGGTTATTATGTTAGGATTATCAAAGCGGACGGCAAGCCATACATGATTGCCAAAACAAACACCAAATCAATTTACTGCGAACTCACAAACGATGATTACAGCAAGCTTACAGCGATGATGAACGGCTGCTTTAACTATAATTTCAGCAACTTGTCGTTCCAAAGCTCCGCCTATGAGCTTTACAACACACAGTTTTACACTAAAGAAGTCTTTTTAAGACCCGACGGTCTTCAAACATTTTTGTGGTTTAAAAACGACGCCTTGAAATACATAGAGGAGAACGCCGGTTCTTCCGCCGCCGCCAAGGTCGGCGTCACAGTTTCAAACGGCGCTGATTCGTCCATGTTTTCCTTGCCCGAAGGGTACACACTTGTTCCATATGACGATATGTCGTCAATTCAAATGGCTATAGAAATGTTTTTGCAGTAACTTACCAATCTACAATAAGGAGAACGCATTATGAAAAACAGGATTATCAAGCTCGCAAGCTTTCTTATGGCGATTGTTGTCTCGGCTTCGGTTTTGTACTCATGCAAGGGCGGCGCCGACGACATAAGCACCACCGGAGACATTGCGGATGAGGTGATTGCGACAGCCGCAAGCGACGTGACGGAGCCTGCAAAATCCACTGTGCCCCAAAGCGAGATAGACATGATAGTCAAGGCTGCCCTCGGCGACAGCACCGAGTGGAACGGCGACTATTCTACTCTTTCAAAAAAGCAGAAAACAGACATTGTTAACGCGGCGTATGACAGGGGATACATCGCAAGCTTTAACGGAAACAGCATTTCCATTGTTACAAAGTCGGATTACGAGGCGTCGCAGGGCTCCTCTTCCTTATCTTCTTTGACAGATAAAGTCAGCACAACAGGAAGAACGGGCGGCGCTCCCATCGAAATCATCACAAACAAGACAGTTGCGACAACGGTGAAGGGCGTGACGACAACGGCAAGAAGGGGAATCGTGCCCGGCACCACGGCAAAAAGCGGTATAACGACAACGGCAAAAGGTGTGACGACAACGTCAAACAAGTCGTCGTCAACCGCGGCGGGATCCGGTTCCTCAACGGGCGCTTCAACCACGAATACGCCGGGGGGCGTCGGCGAAGCGGGCGAGGGTCAAATCAATAAGCCGGATGTAACCTACCTTGAAAAATATGTCATCAATGTCATTAACTCAAAGAAATACACAATGAAAATGGTGATGAATGAGGACGACAGCAATATCAAACTGACGCACTATGTCGACAACGGCAAAACCTCGACTGTCTGTGTTATTTCTTATGGCGGACTTCAATTCACATCAAAGTTTATTTCAATGAACGGAAAATCATATATATTGATCCCCCTGTTTGCAAAGTATGCCGAGGTTTCAAAGGACGACGTGGGGGATTACATGGACGACAGTTTCGGCGACATGATGGACATAAGCGCTATGTTTGGCGAAATGGGTTCATGGGAATATCAAGGCATAACAAGAGTGACGGGCATGAATATCGAATCATACAAGGACGCAAGCGGCACTGTCTGGAGATTTTTCTTTAACAGCAGCGGCCTTCAAAGAATCGATTCTGTTTCAAACGGCGTTAGTGAGACATTTAACATTGTCATTGAATCAGGCGTCTCGTCGAAGGATGCGTTTGTAATCCCGGCAGGATACACAAAGACCAGCTTTGAGGACTTGTTCTCATCCGTGGCAGATATAAATTTTTAGCCGTGAAAACAGTTCTTATTACGGGAGCCTCCGGGGGGATCGGAGGAGCGGCGGCACGCCTGTTCGCCGCTGACGGCTTTAATGTCGTCATCAATTACAACAAAAGCCGCGAAAAAGCAAAAAGGCTTGAATCTGATTTGATTTCAAAAGGACATTCCGCGCTTGCCGTTAAGGCCGACGTTTCAAGCGAGCGCGATGTCAGTCAAATGTTTAATTGCGTTTATGAAAATTTCGGCGTTGTGGACACACTTGTCAACAGCGCCGGAATCGCTCTGCAAAAGCTTTTTACAGATGTCACGCCGGAGGAGGAGCAGCGTGTTTTCGGAATAAATCTTTTTGGGACGATCAACTGCTGCCGTGCCGCATTGCCCGGCATGATAAGCAGAAAATGCGGCAGAATCGTTAATGTTTCTTCTGTTTGGGGAGTTCACGGCGCGTCATGCGAAGTTCATTATTCTGCCGCAAAGTCAGCCGTGATAGGCTTTACAAAGGCGCTGGCAAAAGAGGTCGGGCCTTCCGGCATTCTTGTCAACTGCGTCGCCCCCGGAATAATTGACACAGAAATGAACTCTTGCATCGACTGCGGAACAATCGGCGAATTGGCGGCGGCGACGCCGCTCGGACGGATGGGAACACCGGAAGAGGTGGCAAGACTTATTCTTTTTTTGGCATCCGAAGGCGGCGATTTTATCACCGGTCAAGTGATTGAGGCAGACGGCGGTTTTGCCGTTTGAGCGGCGGCATCACACCGCACAGAACAGACCCATGAAAAGCCGTGTATATCTTTTACATATCTTTTGTATAAAATAATCTTGCATTCGTGCCGACAATATGTTAAACTTTTTTTGTTGTTGCTTTGAATCGAAGCAGAGTCAAAATTAATTGGAGGAGTTTCTATGGCAATGTGTCCCAAATGTAACGGAAAGCTTAAGATAACCGACTGGAGGCCCAACTGTCCCCACTGCGGTATTAATCTTGTTTATTACGGCATGGAGGAGAGACTGCTCCTTGACGCGGACAAAGCGGAGGCGGAACACGCCGTGTTCCAAAAGAGGATAGACAGAGTGAAATGCTCGTACATCGGCTCAAAGCTGAGCGTGGCAAGGATTATTTTGAGCATCATTCCGATACCTCTTCTTTTGCTCCCCCTCGCAAAGCTCTCGTTCAGCGCTCCCTTCATCTCCGAATCGGTGTCAATAAATTTTATTTCGTTCTACAAAATCCTTTCTACGCTTGATTTCGGAGCGGTTATAGGCCTTTTAAGCTCAGAGGTGTTGGGCAAGGTGTTCATCAGCTATGTCGTTTCGCTTGCCGCCATTCTCCTTTCATTTTTGATGGTTTTGGCGCACCTTATACTTCTTTTCCTCTCCTGTTCCCCAAGGGGCAAGTCAAGGAACCTCACATTTAACTCGCTTGCTTTGATCTTTGCCGTTGTTTCGACCGTCGCTTTTTCAATATTTGCTAAAAATTCGGCATTAATTTTCCCGTCCGTCATTAACGGCGGGTTAAACTTCGGGATTTTGGCGTATTTTGCCGGAATAATTCTTTGTATCGTCATTAACATACTTGTTTTTAAAAAGAATGTTGAGGTCAAATATAAGGAAGTCCTTGTCGGCGGCATTCCGTCTGAACAATACTTCAAGCTTGTGGAGGACGGCGTCCCGCTTGAAGATATAAGGGCGGAAATGGCAAGGAGAACAGAACAAAGAGAAGCGGAGGAAGCTGAAAAGAAAGCTGCCGAAGCTGCCGCCAAAGCGGAAGAATGTGAAAAAGAAACAGTTTCAAAATAGTGTAAAAATTTGCGGCTGTATCTGCGGCGGTTTAACCGCCAATGATACGGCCGATTTTTTTTGCTTTGATGAAAATTAATTTTAACTTTGAGCGCACTTTCCGCAGGTTATTTTATCCGTTATTTTAAGCGCTGTCGATTTTACAGAAACGGAACCTTTTTTGTTTATTTTCACAGTTTATTTGCAAATTTTACTTGAGTTTTGTGTTTAAATGCAGTATAATATATTTGTATCAGTGGAGTTTTCAGCCAATCAGGCTTTATGGTTTCAGCTTGTTGAAAGGATTTGGTTTAATGAATTTCAAAAAAACGGCCATGTGTTTTTGCGTGGCGATGTTAATTATAATAACTCAGCCCTTATATGTGTTTGCGGCAGTCTGGGATGGTTCCGCTCAACAGCCATATGTAAACAGTGACGGGGCTTATGTGATAAACACGCCTGAAAAGCTGAAATGGATATCAAATCAAGTAAACAGCGGCAACAACGACATCAACGCCGTCGTCACAGCCGACCTTCAACTGAATTCGGCAGGCTCGACGACGAACAAATGGGTTCCCATCGGCACGGCTGATAACCCGTTTTTGGGGAGCTTTTATGGCGGCAATCATAAAATAAGCGGTCTTTACATAAACAAACCCGACCTTGACAATCAAGGACTTTTCGGATACATCGGCTCGACTGTCACGACAACAGTCGAATTTGACACAAACGGAGACCCTTATGAGGTCTATTCTTATAAGCCGTCCGAAATCAGATATGTCGTGCTTGAAAACGTCAACATCAAGGGCGCGTCATATGTCGGCGGTGTTGCGGGATATTCGCTCGGCGGTATCGTAAAAGACTGCTCCGTCAGCGGCACCGTCACAGGCTCTAACAATGTCGGCGGAATAACCGGGCACAACAGAAAAATGGCTGTCGCCGAAAACTGCCTTAATTCGGCGACTGTTAACGGCAACATAAGGGTGGGCGGCATCACAGGATATAATTTCAGCGACGCTGAGGTTCAAGGTTGCTGCAACATCGGTGTTGTTAATGCCGCATCTTATGTCGGGGGACTTGTGGGAACAAGCTCCGGCAGCGCCGTCGGTCATTCTTATAACAAGGGTGTCGTCAACGCCACTGTCAATCAGGCGGGCGGGCTTATAGGCTACACCGTTTACGGCGATATTCTCGGCAACTACACAATAGGCACTGTGAACTGCCCGGGAGAGCTCACCGGCATAGCTTTCGGCAATGTTGTTTATTCCACAAATATTTCCAAATGCTATTACGACAAAGATCACGCGGCGATTCCCGACAGCTTCGCGACGCCCGCCGAATATATGCTTATGCAAGACGAAATGTTTGTGGCGTCATTAAATGTCAAGCGCAATATTTTTGTCACGGACTACTTTTTTACAAACAACGGATATCCCATTTTGAGATGGCAATTAACTTCATGGACAGGCGACTTGAGCCGTCCTTCAGTCAACAGCGAAGGGGAATACTTAATCGGCAACGGCAGTGAGCTTGCGTGGTTCGCGGCGCTGGTTAACGGCACATTGTCAGGTTTTCCCGCCAACAGCGGTGCTGACGCAAGGCTCACAAAGGACATCTTGCTCAACCCCGACTTGTTTGATGAAACATCAAACATATGGACGCCCATAGGGGCTCCCGGCACACCATACACCGGCAATTTCAACGGTATGTCACATCGTGTCAGAGGCATTTATATATCTGATGAAACTCTTTATTATGCAGGGTTGTTCGGCTATGTTGATCAAGGCGGCGCCATTTCAAACATATACACCGAAAATTCGAGCATCAACGCCGGCAGATATGTTGCAGTATTGGCGGGTTACAACGGCGGAACTATCACAAATTGTCATAACGCGGCAAATGTCGAGGCGAAATATTACGCGGGCGGCATTGTCGGTGAAAACTACGGGACAATTTCCGGATGCAGCAACAAAGGCTACATAAACAGCAACAATTACGCGGGCGGCATTGTCGGGACAAATTACAGCATCACTGAAAACTGCTGCAACACAGGATATATTTATGGAATATCGCGCTCGGGAGGGATTGCCGGAGCATGCTTTGCCACAATAAAGAATGTTTACAATAAGGCAGGCATAAGCGGCGGCAACCGTGTCGGGGGAATAGTCGGTGAGCTTGTCGGCGGTACTATTAACGCCGCTTATTCCTATGGTCCTGTCAGATCTATAGGTCTTTACACCGCCGCCGCTATAGGGTACCTAAGCAACAGCACGGCAAGCTATTGCTACTATAATTCCGAAATATCCGTAGCTTCCGATAACAACGCCATAGGACTTACGACAGCCCAAATGTCCGCGTCAACCTCTATCACAGCTTTTATCGGATTTTCGGGAACATCTTGGGTAAAAAGAAGCAGCGACATGTTTTTCAACTACTGCCCGGAAATCTACGTTTTTTACCATTCAGACGATGCCGCGGTCAGAGAGGCGTCAAAGCAGAGCGTCAAGGTGCTTAAACCCGAATACGTCATAATGGACGAAGTGGACGGCGAAATCAACACATATTACACAACTCTGTCGAGCGCCGCGAACCACATCGGCGGCGGCGAGGGGACGATGGTGATAATCGGCGACTGCTCCGTCCCCGAAACTATTTGGATAGAGGGAGATGTCACGATAACAGGCGACGGTGTTGAGCATACAATTATCAATACAATGGGCACATCGGAAAATATGTTTTATATATCGGGAACGCTTAACATAGATGCCGCAAACAACAGCACCGACGATACACCGCTCCTCATGTTTGACGGAGGAAGATACAATAATCTGACGGGTATAGCCGCGTTCATGATAGGCGCCGATGCCACGATGAACCTTTATCAGGGAGCAAAAATCACAAATGTCAAGACAAACCAAAACGGCGGCGCGATTTTTAATAACGGCGGCAAGTTTAATATGTACGGCGGCATTATCAGCAACAACATAACGTCAAAAGACGGCGGCGCGATTTATAATAACAACGGCGATATCAAAATATCAGAGGGGTTTATTTGTGACAACACTGCCGACGGCAACGGCGGAGGTATCTATTTTACAGGCATTGATGCCGAGATTGAAATTGAGGGTGTCACCATAAGCGGCAACCACACGTCTCTCGGCAGCGGCGGCGCGATTTACAACCAAAACAGCACTGTATACTTTAAGGGCGGCTCCGTGACCGACAACGACGCTTATTTACTTGGCGGCGGTCTTTATAACACAGGCACTTTCGATATGTCGGGCGGGACATTTGGCGGCAACACAGCATCAAACGATAAAGGCTCCGCGATTTATGAAAACGGCAGTTTTAATATGTCGGCAGACGCCTATATCGAGCCTGATAACAATATTTATCTCACGTCCGGGAAAACAGTCGTCAACACCGGCAAGCTGCTTCGCTCCGGTGTCGCGGCGCATCTTTACCCGCAGAATTTTGCGGTCGGCACAAAGGTTTTAAGCGGCGAATTCACCGCACTCAATTACGCCAACTTCGTTGCCGATCCACAAAACGGTGTGACGCTTCACATAAACACCTCCGGCAATTTAATCGACAGGGAATCAACAAATGTCTGCACATTAAGCGCTTTCGGAAGCGGGACAGTTCCTTACACCTCCGTCAAAGAAGCGATTGAGGCTGTCGGCTCCGACACAGGCATAATCACGATGATCGACGACGACATTATCGAGGGCACAATCAATGTGCCGGGGCACATACAAATTGTCGGCGACGGTGTGGCAAGCAGGAGGCTTACAAGATACCACACTTGCGTCGGCGATATGTTCACGGTGCAGCCGGGCGGGTCGCTTGACTTCGGATTTGTCGACACAGAGGACGATTCCGCGCTTATAATTGACGGGAGCTATTCATTGAGCGGTTTAATAGGCGGCGCAGTCGTCAACAACAGCGGCTCTTTTACATTGAGCGACGGAGCGACGATTTCAAATAATCGCAGTTTCGGCAACGGCGGCGCCGTCAACAACAGCGGAAAAACGACAATTTACGGCGGCAAGATAATCGGCTGCCATGCCGCTTTGGGCGGCGCTGTTTATTCGTCGGGCGGGACAGAATCAGAACCGGGACTTCAAATCAGAGAAGGGGAGCTGTGCGGCAACAAGGCGTCTGCAAGCGGCGGCGCTGTCGCCGTCGTCGGCGGGACATACGAATTTTCAGGCGGCATAATCAGCGAAAACGAGGCGCAAAACGGCGGCGGGATATATATAGGAGACGATTCCGACGGCACATTGTTTGATTTGTCCGAAAGCTATGAAGAAGGGATATTGGTGCTTTACACGCCAAGGCTTGACGAAAACGGAGAAATCAAGTTGGATGAGGATCACAATGTGATTTTTGATACATCTGAACATCTCATAATGCTTGACACTCTCACCAGGATGTCTGTTTCCGAAAACACGGCGGCTCAAACGGGCGGCGGAATATTTGTCAGCAACGGAAAGATTGACATTTCAGGCGGCAACATAGCTGAAAACTCTGCAAAACACGGCGGCGGTATAGCTGTCGGCGGCACAGGCGAAGCTTCATTTTCCGCATATTCATCGTACACCCTCGCACACTCTTACACACTGTTCTATGACGAATACGGTATGCCCTCCGACTTTGAATACATCTACAGCGATTCCCTAACCGAATGCTCCGTGTCGGGCAACAATGCCGAGCTGGACGGCGGCGGAATTTATATAGGGGAGCTTTCCACAGTTGATTACACTGTCTGTATTGTTTCCGTCAACACAGCGGATGTCGGAAGCGGCATTTATCTTGCCGGGTCGCTGACAATGAACCAAGATTCTTTTGTGGCGGAAAACAACGAGATTTATCTTGGCGGTGAATCAGTCGTCAATATCGGCGGCGCATATTCCGGAAGCGGCGGCATAATAGCCTGTCTCATGATTCAAGATCCATATATAGGCCGCACAATACTGACAGGCGTCGATGTTTCGGATGTGAACGAAAGATTTACAGTGGCAAACAGCGAGTTTTTCTACATTGCCGACAGCGGCACATTGAACACAAATATGATTGTTCCGCAGGAAGACCCGTCCCACAATATGACTATTGACCGAGAAAATAACATTCTTACCGGGATACCGAGCGACAGAAGCGCCGAGAGTGTGATAGGCGGGCTTGTCAACAACGCATCAGACATAGTCCTGCTCGACGCAAACGGCACGGAGATTCCGCATGATTATGACGGAAAGGTGACGACTGACTGCGTCATAGTCTTAAAAGAAAACGGCGTTGTTGTAGACTCCGTTGTGATTTCAGTCATAGGGGACGTGACACGCGACGGCGAATATGACGGTGAGGACGCAAACATTGTTTCATACGTTGTTGCGGGACTTGTCGCTCCGCAGAATTTGACTGCCGCGCAATACAGGGCGGCTGACGCAAACAACGACGGTGTTGTGAATCATAACGACGTGCTGTTCCTTGAGCAGTGCGGATTGCTGAAAGCACAGGCATCACAAATAAGCTGAAAACCTGTCACAAATTTAAAGCAACAGACCGCGCCAAAGCTCCGAGCGGAGCCGCGGCGCGGTCTTTTTTTGTTTTTGCGGGGATGAAAGTTTTTTTAAGCGCGGCATTGCTTGACTTTCACTCCCAAATGCTGTAAGATTTAAATATGCTATAATGGCTAAGTTTTTTGCTTGCAAGGATAGAAGCAAAGCGGAAAACATTTTTCCTACTTAATTTATGCCCTTTAAAAAGTCGCGGACCTTACTGCAAAGCGCCCCCTTTTATGCCGATTAGGTTGTATGTTTATGCAAAAGGGCGTTAAATAGTTTAAATAATGAATGACTATTCGTAAAAGGCTTGACAGAGTGTATTAAACAGAATATAATCTTTTTATTGTTTTCTAAGGGAACGTAAGGGGATGAAAGATTGTATAAAGTGTTTGTAGACGGCAAGGAAGGCACGACGGGTCTGCGCATTTTTGACAGGCTATCGGACAGGACGGACATTGAGCTTATAACGATTGACAGCGCCCTGCGCAAAAATACGGACGAGCGTGCAAGGCTGATAAACGCCGCGGACGTCGTATTTCTTTGTCTGCCGGACGATGCCGCGAGGGAGTCTGTGTCGTTTGTACGCGGAGACGATGTAAAAATAATCGACACATCCACCGCGCACAGGACAAACAGCGGCTGGAGCTACGGCTTTCCGGAGCTTTCGCTTAATCACCGCCAAGGCATTGCAGGCGGCAAAAGGACGGCTGTGCCCGGGTGCCATGCCTGCGGTTTTATCTCGCTTGTTTACCCGCTTGTTAAAAGCGGCGTTTTGCCCGCCGATTATCCTTTTACCTGTTTTTCGGCAACGGGCTACAGCGGCGGCGGAAGAAAGATGATAAACGAATACGAGTCGGAAAAAGACAGCTCTTTAAGCAGTCCCGGTCTTTATGCGACGGCGCAAAAACATAAACATTTAAAAGAAATGAAAGCGGTGACAGGGATTGAAAATTATCCGATATTCTGCCCTGTTGTTTCGAATTATTACAGCGGCATGACAGTCACGGTGCCGGTTTTTGTCTCGATGCTCAAGCGTGGAGCGGGTCCTGAAACGATTGCTGAAATTTACGGCGAGCATTACGCCGATTCAAAGCTCATAGCTTCAAAAGGCTATACAGAAGAAAATGTAACAGAGTACGCAAACCGTCTTTCGGGCAAGGACACAATGGAAATTTCAGTTTACGGAAACAAGGAGCGCATACTTCTTGTGTCAAGCTTTGACAATCTCGGGAAAGGCGCGTCGGGCGCCGCTGTTCAGTGCATGAACCTGATGCTCGGCTTTGACGAAACCGAGGGATTGTCACTTTAAGCGAAGGGAATGATCGGAATGGATTATATAAACAGCGGAGTATGCGCGGCAAAGGGATTTTCGGCGGCGGGTATACACTGCGGAATAAGGAAAAACAAAACGAAAAAGGATCTTGCGCTCATTGTCAGCGATGTTGCGGCGACAGCCGCGGCGGTTTATACGACAAATCTTGTCAAGGGAGCCCCGCTTGTCGTGACAAAGAAAAATCTTTCCGACGGCAGGGCGCAGGCGATTATTTGCAACAGCGGCATCGCAAACACATGCAGCGAAAACGGCGAGCAGACGGCATT
>JAAYIY010000026.1 GCA_012523185.1 Clostridiales bacterium | reverse complement strand
TCAGATTGTCTAAAAAGCGCAGGCAATACTTTTTGTATTGCCGAGCATTTTTGGGCGATATGACGGAAAAGATGCAAGCAAGCATGCAACAAAGGCTTCAGCCGCTCATTGCGCGGTGTTGCCTTAACATGAATTCAGACGGTTAGGTGATAAGATTGGCAGGTCACAGCAAATGGAGCACTATTAAACGCAAAAAAGAAAAGACCGACAACGCCCGAGCCAAAATTTTTACAAAAGTCGGCAGAGAAATAGCCGTCGCTGTTCGAGAGGGCGGCGCCGATCCGAATGTCAATTTCAAGCTTAGGGACACGATAGCCAAGGCAAAGGCCAACAACGTCCCGAACGACAACATCGAGCGTATCATCAAAAAAGCGGCCGGCGAGGACGGCGGTGCGGCTTATGAGGAAATAATATATGAGGGCTACGGTCCCTCCGGAGTTGCTGTTATTGTCGAAGCCTTGACCGACAACAGAAACAGGACGGCAGGAGATGTCAGGCACTATTTTGACAAGTTCGGCGGCAACATGGGGCAGTCGGGCTGTGTCGCTTTCATGTTCGACAGGCTCGGAGTGCTTGTCATCGAGTCCGAAGACATTGACGAGGAGGCGCTCATGGAGGACGCGCTTGAGTGCGGGGCGTCTGACTTCCTTTCAGAGGACGGGATTTTTATAATCCACGCGGAGCCGAACGAGCTTGCCGCCGTGCGCGACGGCCTCGGCGCTAAGGGCTACAAATTCATTTCTGCCGAAATTGAATACATACCTAAAACCTACACAAAGCTCACAAACGAGGACGACATCAAAAACTTTTCAAAAATGCTTGAGATGTTTGACGACAACGACGACGTTCAGGAAGTATGGCACAATTGGGAAAACGAGGACGACGCCGAATAATTCCCGCACGCCGCTTCCCGCGTATTGATTCCCGCACGCCGCTTTATGATTAATGTTTAATACATCGGTCCTGCTTGCGGCTTTAAAACGGCCTTTACCATTTTTTTATGGTCGGCCGTTTTTTTATGTCGTTTGCAGCTGCTCGCCGTCCGTTTCTATGGTGTCTGTTTCTATGGTGTCTGTTTCCGCGGTATACGTTTCCGCGGCGTCCGCCTGCTCTGTGTTTTTGTCTTTTTCCGCCTCTGAAAGGCTGTGATTTCTGTAAATTTCATATTTTAAGCAGGAGCATGACTGCCTGTAATACGGCCACACATATAATATCGGAAACACGGCAAGACATGGCAGCAGCCACGGAGCGAAGCTAAGTCTGAACAAAAGTGTTTTAGCGCAGCAGCCGTCCATTGCTTCAATGCTTTTTTTAATTGCCTCCCCGACAGTTTTCCCGGGGTCACGCGCCAGCACCGCATAAGCTATAAAATACTTTTGAACCATAAGAGCGTAAAAAGCCAGACCGGCTGAAATTGTCATACCGCCGCCCGCCAGCGATGATATGAGCAGGTTTGCCGATATGCCCTCCGTCGCGGTCATATATAAAGCGCCGCCGATTATCGATACACCCGGCGCAAGGAAAACAAATGCCCAAATCAACTTTCTTGCAAGCAGAGAAAAACGCATTTCAACACTCTTTGCTATTTTTGACGGTTTATACCAAAACACGATTTGTGTCGCCGAAGGCTCCCTGCCCGATGCCCCGCGGAAAAACCACGCCTCACTCCCTGTCCTTAAAGGGTACAAAGCCGCCGCCGATATAAGAATTACCGCCACGCTCACGGCAAGCTTAATCCACAGCGCCCACCTGCCGTAATACGGAATAAGCTTGATAAAAGACGGCGCCAAACCCATAAGTATTGATGCCGTAATGGCAAAAAGCAATATCGACGACGCGCGCATATTTCTGCCTGTCAGGATGCTTTTGCTTTTTATTTTTAACATGGTGTTCATTTTATCATCCCTTTCCTTGAAAGCGTTTATCATTTTTGTATATATAGTTTGCATATTTTTTTACAGTATTATACAAAACAAAGTTACAAACAAATTACAATATATTACATTTAAATCATATTTCTGTTTAGAAAAAAATGTTTTGGCAATTATGTACAAAGACAAATTGGTGAATAAATATATACTTTTTTGTTATATTTTGATAAATTTTAAAACAATATGTAACGATTAATGCAAATAATCTTTAAAAAAACGTTAATTTTTTTAAAAATGGGTTGAAAAGTGTACGCCCATTGTGTAATATGTATATGTTACAGTTGTCAAAATGCATAAGTGCGGTGTTCACGGACGTTTTAAAATCTTTGCAGAGGGGTAATATTAATGTCAAACAGACTATTTCAGGGTGTAATCCACCAGATGCGCGACGCTGTTGGCAAGACCATCGGCGTGATTGACGAAACCGGAACCGTCATATCATGCAGCGAGCTTGGTAAAATAGGCGAGGTGTTGTCCGCTGTCACAAGCGACATTTTTTCAGAGCATGAAATCGTCTGTTATGACGGCTACTGCTTCCGCTCTTTTGGCTCCGCAATGCGCGCGGAATACGCTGTTTTTATCGAGGGCACCGATGAGTTGTCTAAAAAATATGTTGATATCTGCTGTGTCGCCTTGAGTAATATCAAGCAGTTTTACGATGAGAAATATGACAGAAGCAATTTTATCAAAAATGTAATAATGGACAACATCCTCCCGGGGGACATATTCCTCAAGGCGAGGGAGCTGCATTTTAACAACGAGGTTTCACGCGCTGTTCTGCTTGTCAGGATTGCGGACAACAACGACGTTTCTGTCTTTGACGTCATACAAAATCTTTTTCCCGACAAAAACAAGGATTTTGTCATAAACGTCAATGACACTGACATTGCTCTCATCAAGGAAGTGCGCGACGACATTGACACGAGCGATCTCGAAAAGCTTGCACGCTCAATTTCAGACGCGCTCACAACAGAAATTTACGCGCAGCCGCAGGTGGGCATAGGGACGACTGTCACAGAGCTGAAAGACCTTGCGCGCTCCTTTAAGGAGGCACAGGTGGCGCTTGAGGTGGGCAAAGTCTTTGACACCGAAAAAGTGATTGTAAGCTACGACAACCTCGGCATAGCCCGCCTTATATATCAGCTTCCCACAACTCTTTGCGAAATGTTTCTGCGCGAAATTTTTAAAAGGGATTCGATAGAAAGCCTTGACACTGAAACTCTCTTTACAATACAGCGTTTTTTTGAAAACAGCCTCAATGTTTCCGAAACCTCCCGCAAGCTTTTTGTGCATCGCAACACTCTTGTGTACAGGCTTGAAAAGATCAAAAAGATTACGGGACTTGATTTGCGCGAATTTGACGACGCCATCGTTTTTAAGGTGGCGCTCATGGTCAAAAAATACCTTGACGCAAAGCCGGTCAAATATTAAGGCGTTCTGACTCATTTTTTCGGGAATTACCTTAATTCCCGCCGTTCGTCCCAACTTTCTTAAGGATGATTTAAATGATTGAATTCAAGCACGTTTCCAAGGTCTATGACAATGGAACACATGCGCTTCAGGATGTCAATATAAAAATTGAAAGCGGAGAATTTGTCTTTATTGTCGGCGCTTCCGGAGCAGGGAAAAGCACCTTTCTTAAGCTGATGATGCACGAGGAAGTCCCGACGAGCGGCTCAATCTCTCTTAGGAAATGCAATCTCGGCGACTTGAAGCCGCGGGATATCCCGCATTTCAGACGCAATATGGGCATTGTTTTCCAGGACTTTCGCCTGATACCGAACATGACTGTTTTCGACAACGTCGCTTTTGCCATGCGTGTTGTGGGAACAAAAGAAAATCAAATAAGAAAGCGTGTCCCATTTGTTTTAAACCTTGTGGGGCTTGCCGCCAAGGCGCGCTGCTTTCCGCCGGAGCTTTCGGGCGGAGAACAGCAGCGTGTGGCTTTGGCACGCGCGCTTGCCAATAACGCAGAGCTTATAATAGCCGACGAGCCGACAGGCAACGTCGACCCGCAGATGTCAATGGAGATAGTCGAGCTGCTGTCGCGCCTAAACGACGGCGGCACAACTGTTATCATGGTCACGCACGAGCATGAGCTTGTGCGGCAGTTTGACAGGAGGGTCATCATCCTCGAAAACGGCTGCGTCGTTCACGACGGAATGTCCTCAACAAGCCAAAGGGTGATCAAATCATCGCAGGGGCATCTTGACAAGGGGCATGTTGATATTGACGAGTCGGACGACGCCTGTCATGTACAGGAATCGTCCGACATTGAGATTTCTCCCGACATTGACGAGCCGCTTGACCGGCTTTGCGAACCCACCTTTCTTGCCGACGAGGGCGGCGAAGTTGACTTTACTGTTTATCTTTCCGATGACGACGAGTCACCGCCCGCGGAAGAGAAGCCCGACGTTAAAAAAGAGCGCAGGGCCGACAAAAAGGGCGGCAGGCGAAAGAAAAAGGGGGACTGTTCGGAATGAGCGCAGGAAGCATAGGCTACCTCACAAAGGAAGGCTTTCGCAATGTTTGGGTAAATCGGCTCATGAGCATCGCCTCCATAGGTATTCTCACGGCTTGCCTCGGCATGGTGGGGCTTGCGTTTCTCGGCTTCATAAACGTCCAGACACTGCTTGATAAGGTGGACGACCAAAACGTTATAATGGTGTTTGTCGAAAGCGACATTTCAGAGGATGAGATAAAGCGCGTCGACAGCGCTATTTCATTAATCGGAAATATTGACAGCGTCATATACCATTCCGCCGATGATAACAGCAAGGCATTTTATGACGAGATGTCGAGCGAACTGCTTGTCGACTATTTTAATGAACACGAAGCAAACACAATCCCGGCCTCCTTTGAAATACGCTTGAAAAGCATGGAACAATTTGACGAAACTCTCACAAAGATAAAAAATATTTCAAACATACAATATGTCCGCGAAAGCCGACAGCTTGCGTCGTTTCTTGTTACGCTGCGAAAGTCTGTTTTATACATCAGCATAGGCACCATATCCCTGCTGCTTGTCGTCTCGCTCTTTATTATCTCAAACACTGTCAGGATTACGATGGACAGCAGGAAGCTTGAGATAAGCATAATGAAAAATGTCGGCGCCACTAACTCATTTATAAAATGGCCGTTTATGGTGGAGGGTATGCTGCTCGGCGCCATATCAGGCGTTTTATCTCTTGCCGCTGTTTACGGCATTTATGAGCTGATTTCAAAGTCGCTCGGCTCAATAGTTTCTGTCCTTGATATGCTGGCTCCTGTTCCTTTTCTCAAATACTGCCTGTGGCTCTTCTTAGGGTTTGAGCTTATCGGCATAATCACCGGCGGTCTCGGAAGTCTCATATCAATCAAAAAGTATCTCAAGGAGAAGGATTATCATGACGTTGCCGAAGAAATTTAAAAGCACGCCGTTTGTGTTGCGGTGCGTGGCGGCAATGCTTGTCATATGCATGGCTCTTTGCGCCTCTTTGTCCGCGCCATATGCCCTTGCAGCGGAAAAGACAGACGAGGACGCGCTTGACAGCCTGCAAAGTCAGTACGACGATCTCGAAAAAAAGATAAGTCAAAGCGAAAAAAACTTAAAAACGATTGAGGAAGGCAAAAAAGAGCAGAAAAAAAACATATACGCGCTCCAATCGCAAATAAAAAGCCTTGATTCGCAGATAGGCGTTCTGGAAGAAAAAATAAGCATACTCGACAGCGGGATAAAGCGGCTTAATGTTTCAATCAACACCATCAATGCCGAAATCCAAAAGCTGGACGAGCAGATAGACGAGACTGACTCGCTCATATACGAAACGCAGCGGAGCATCGACTTGGTGTCTGACAAGATATTCAGCCGCCTGCTGATGTCATATATGTCCGGCTCCGCCACAAAGCTTGAGCTTCTTGTGGGCAGCAAAAGTCTTCGCACACTTTTCACAAAGTTTCAAATAATCAGCAACATTTCCGAATATGATTCGGCGCTTGTCGACGATTTGTCAAGCCAGCTTGAAAGGCTTGACACACTAAGCGAGGCGCTCGACGCCGACATCTCAAAGGTCAAGCAAAAAAGAGCCGAGCTGACGGGCGAGCAAAGCACGCTGTATTCAAAACAGGCCGACATTGAATCGTCGGCATATGTGCTTGAGATGAAAAAACAGCTAAGCCAATATAAATACGGCGAAGCGACGTCATATTTTAAGACGCTTGACAAGAGCAGCGCCGATTATGCGGCTATGCTTAAGCTTTTTTCGGACGAACAGCAAAAAATAGACGACAAGATGAACGTCTATCTTCTTAAATACGGTTCATCAGCCGACGATGTCGAGCCGACGGCGACGACGACCGCCGCGCTTTCCGACGGGGAATCGGGCGAAAGCGATGAATCAACGACTAAAAAGGCTGTCACCACCACATCCTTTACCACCGTTAAATATTCACCTCAGACGATAGGTTCAGCGTTCACGACAAAGCCGCCGGTTACGACCACAGTCCCGGACGAGGAGCTGACCGTTCCGACGACAACAATAAACGTTGTGACGTCGGGGACAGACTTCATATGGCCGATGCCTTATAAGAACTGTTATATATCGGCATATTACGGCACTTATCCGTCGGGCGGCGTTCACAGAGGGCTTGACATATGTGTTCGAGGCGGCACGGAGGGCAAAAACGTCATTGCCGCCGGCAACGGCAGAGTCATACGCCACGGCTTTAATCACTGGTCTATGGGGAATTATATCATTATCGACCACGGCGCCGGAGTTTTCACCGCCTATTATCACCTCAAGACTCTTTACGTCGGAGAGGGAGACGCAGTCAGCCAAGGGAAAATCATCGGCCTCGCCGGCTCCACGGGCAACACGACGGGACCGCACTTGCATTTTGAGGTGCGTGTCAGCAAAAACGGAACAATAACGCACACCGATCCTTTGAAATGGGTCAAGCAGCCGTAACTTTAAGGCGAAAGGAGATTGTCACGAATGTGTGATGTTTTCAAAAAAACTGTTGTCGTAAAACGGGTTTTAAGGCTTGTTTCCATGACTGTTTTATTCTCGATAATTCTTTCCTGCGCCCTTTTTCCGGGTGTATCCGTTCAAGCGGACACGCTTGAGGATCTTGAGCGGCGATATGATGAAATCGAAGATAAAATGCGTAAAAACGAACAAAAGATTGCAGATATTGAAGAAAACAAATCATCGCAAAAAAGCGCCGCCGACGCGCTCCAGTCTGAAATAAACGGCCTTAACAGCCAAATCGGCATTCTTGATGACAAGATATCAATTCTCAAAGGACAAGTCGGCTCTCTTAACGGCTCAATTGCGAAGCTTGACGGTCAGATAGAGGAGATTGACACACAGATAGCAAAGGCGAAGGAGAATATCGCGGACACAAAGCAGCGCATAAACGACACATACAACACTCTTCTCCGGCGGCTTGCAGTCTCCTACATGATGGGCAACGCGTCAACGCTTGAGCTGCTCATCGGCTCCAAAAATCTTGCGGAGCTGCTGACATGGAATCAATGTGTGAAAAACGCGACGGATTATGACAAGGAGCTGATTGATGGGCTTAATGACGATATCGCGTCCCTTGAGCGCCTTAATATCTCGTTAAGCAAGGATATAAGCGACCTGAACGCCAAAAAGATTGAAATCAACGAGCAAAAATCTGAGCTTGTGGCAAAACAGTCTGAAGTTCAGTCCAGCGTCAACACCCTCGGCGGCAAAAAAACCGCCGTCCAGTCAAAGCACGGCGAGGCGATACAGATGCTTCGGGAGCTTGATAATCAAAGCGCCGAATATGCCCGCATCCAAAAACAGCTTGCGGACGAGCAAGAAAAAATTGACGCGGAAATAAACTCTTATCTTGCTTCCAAAGGCTCGTCCCAATCAAACCCCGGCGAGCTTAAAAACGACGGTTCGCTTATTTGGCCTGTACCTTATAAAAACTGTTATATTTCGGCATATTACGGGACTTATCCCTCCGGCGGCGTACATAAGGGAGTTGACATATGCGTAAGCGGCGGGAGCGAGGGCAAAAACATAATTGCCGCGCAGAGCGGAAAGGTCATTCAGATGGGCTACGGTCACTGGTCGATGGGCAACTATATCATTCTTGACCACGGCAACGGCCTTTTCACGGCATATTATCACGCAAGCAAGCTGTTAGTCAGCTCCGTCGGGCAAACAGTCAAGCAGGGTGATGTGATAGCTCTTATAGGCAGCACGGGCAACTCGACCGGCCCCCACCTTCATTTTGAAGTCCGCGTAAACAAAAACGGCACTGTTGTCCAGGTCAATCCGCTTAACTATGTTTCAAAGCCATAAACCTTTTGGAGCTTTTATATGAACAGAAAGATTTCTCTCGGGCTTGCGCTTACGCTGATAATCGCGTCGATAACCGCCACTTTCGCCATAACGATGACGGCGGCGCAGAAAATATATAACGGCTTGATATCAAACTTATCAAGCCGTGCGGAAACTTACGCGACAATAGAGAATATCAACACACTTGTCCGCGCAAACTATTATGATTATAAGTCAATCGAGGACGCAAAAATCAACCTCAGCATTTCAAAAGGATATATTAACGGTCTCGGAAACCCAAATTGCCGCTTTCTCACCGCTTCCGAATACATTGATTACAAGAGGAAGCTTGAGGGGAACGCGACAGGCGTCGGCATTACCGCGGCGTGGGACAATGGAAACAAATCGCTTGCCGTCACAGACGTCGCGCCCGGTTCCTCGGCTTCGTCAAAGGGCGTTCTTAAGGGCGACATCATCAAAAAGATTGACGGCAAAAAGATTACATCCTCAAACTATGAGGAGCTTTTTAAAATGTTAGAGGGCGACAATCTCACCACCGTCGACATAACCTGCGACCGTAAAAACGAAACAAAGGAATTCAAGGTGACAATCGGCTACAGCCTTGTCTCTGTATCAGGCAAAAACATTGACGGAATCGGCTATGTGCGGATTTCAGCGTTTTACGGCAACACTCAAAGCCAGCTGAAAAACACGCTCAATTCGCTTAAAAATGAGGGCGTGAAGGGCATAATTTTTGACCTTCGCGGCACATCCGACGGCAGTGTTGAATATGCCGCCGCCGCTGTCGACTGCATCACACCGGTTTGCAGCAATCCGGACGAGCTTCTTGTGACACTTGTGGGCAGAAACAACAACATCATCTATCAGCACGCCTCCGCCTCCAACGACTTAAACCTTCCGATGATGATTCTTGTCAACGGCAAGACATCCGGCCCGTCCGAGCTTTTTGCCTGTGATTTGCGCGATTTTGAAAAGGCAAAGCTCATAGGAACGACGACAAGCGGTGTCGGGACGGCTCAAAGGGCGCTGACTCTTGAGGACGGCAGCGCCGTCATATTGACCGTCGCAAAAATAATGCCGTACAAAAGCGACAGCTTTGACGACACCGGGCTTTTGCCTGACTTTGAAGTCAAGCTCGCACCCGAGGACGAAAATCGGATTGGCTTGATTTCAGATGAAAAGGATTTGCAGCTGCAAAAAGCCATTTCCGAGCTTGCCGCTTAACAATTTCTTGCGTGAGGAGGTTTTTTGCCGAAATGAAATCTGTTGATTTAATCGTGCCGTGCTACAACGAGGCGGAAGTTTTGCCGATTTTTTACGACGAGGTTTGCTCCGTCACGTCAAAGCTTCCCGACTTCAATTTTAATTTTATTTTTGTCGACGACGGCAGCCGCGACGCCACGCTTGAAGTGATAATAAATCTTGCCGCAAAAGACAGCCGCGTCAGATACATCTCCTTTTCACGCAATTTCGGAAAGGAAGCGGCGATGCTTGCCGGCATGAAATATTCAGGCGGCGAATATGTCTGCATACTTGACGCGGATCTCCAGCATTCGCCGTCGCTTGTCGCCGATATGTTAGCCTGCCTTGAAACAGAGCCGCAATATGACGTTGCGGCGGCGAGGCGGATTGACAGAGAGGGCGAGGCCAAATTCAAAAGCTTGCTTTCAAAAGGTTTTTATAAGATAATCAACTCTTTAAGCTCTGTCGACATACCTGAAAGCGCTCAGGACTTTCGTGTGATGCGGCGCAATGTCGTGGACGCCGTTATCTCCATGCCCGAATACAACAGGTTTTCAAAGGGTATTTTCAGTTGGGTCGGGTTCAACACAAAATGGTTTGCCCACGAAAACCGCGAGCGCGCCGCGGGCGAGACAAAATGGTCTTTGCAAAGCCTTTTGCGATACTCTCTTGACGGAATAATCGGCTTTTCCACCGCGCCGCTTAAAATCCCGCTGTACACAGGCGCGGCAATCGGCGGATTAGGCGTCGCTTACGCGCTGTATCTGATAATTTACTTTATCGCCCGCCCGCACTCCGCCCTCGGACTTCCCTTAGCTGTCTGCGGAATGCTGATGCTTTGCGGGCTTGTTCTTTTTTCGCTCGGAATAATAGGCGGATATGTCGCGCGGATATACCTTGAAGTGAAAAACAGGCCGATATTCATTGTCGATAAAACAAACATAGCCGCCGACGGCGATAAGACCCGCTGATAAAGCAACCGTTCGGCATTTAAGACGGGTTTTCACAGTGCAGACGCCTACTCTCGTTTTATAATCGGCGCGCCCACAGGCAAATTCGGCTTTTAAGGCTCCGCCGGCTTCTTTGAGCGCTATCTCAAGCGCCGCGAAATCAACCGTCAAAACTTTCCGCGCAGCTCAACAACTTTGCCGATAATCTTCACTGGCAGCTGCATCACTTCCTTTTGGGAAAAGAACATAGGCTCATAATTTTGGTTAAAAGGCACAAGAATCAATCTTGTGTCTTTTTTTATTACCTTTTTAACTGTCGCGTCGACACCGTTTACCATAACGACGGCAATATCTCCGCTTTCAATGTCGGCCTGCTGGCGCACAATAACAACATCTCCGTCACAAATTCGCGGTTCCATGCTGTCCCCCTTGATTTTGAGCGCGAAATATTCTCCCCTTTCGGACATATCCGAAGATATCTCCTCATAGTCGATTATGTCCTTGACCGCCTCGATGGGAATCCCTGCCCTTATGTATCCGAGAACAGGCACAGATATGCCCGCCGCCCTGTCAACATCGCAGTTCATCAGCTCGTCAATAGAAACATTAAAAAGCTCCGACAGCTTTATTAAGCTTTCAGTGTCGGGATAAGTCCTTTCATTTTCCCATTGGCTGACAGCCGTCTGGTGAACAGAGCATCTTCGCGCAAGCTCCGCCTGCGACATTCCCCTGCCCTTGCGCAGCTTCCTGATTTTGTTCATCACGCCCACCCCATTGTTATATTTGTCTTGTGTCTTTTGTCATATGCATTATGAGCCATCCTATTGATTAAGTCAAGCATTTTCTTATAAATAATAGAAATCCTATTGACAGATGAACATTTGTTTGCTATTATAATAGTGTCACTATTAAGCAGGAAGTGAAAAATATGAAAAAAAGTGTTGAATCTCCCCCGTGCTTTGATGAAATTGCCATGGCAAAAAAATCGTATCTTGATTGGGAACGCTCAAACGCGGAGGAAATGGCGGAGTATATCCACAGGCGGCGCACTGTGGATTTGTCATTTCTTGTGGGCGAGGCTGTAAAAAAAGAGCTTAGCGTATCTGAAAGAACTGTTGTTGAAAAGGTTTTTTATGAGGGAAAATCACTGACAAAAGCGGCAGAGGAGCTTGGAATCAACAAATCAACAGCCGTTAAAAGCATGAAACGCGCAGTCGAAAAGCTGAGGAAGTGCCTTTGTTACGCCGTCAAATATCAGCAAAATTTGCATGAGGTGCCTTTTTTACCTGTCGCGGTGCGTGAAGCGATGGCTCTTGACGCTTTGCGGTCATACGATCCGTCAAGCCTCGGCGAACGGCTTCGCAAGCTGCGCCGCGGAGAAAATATATGCATGGAAACCTTTTCAAAGGCTGTCGGAGTGAGCGAGACAAGGCTGATTCAAATTGAGGAAGGAAAAAAGTCGCCGAGCGCACAGGAGCTGATTTTGTTTGCAGACTTTTTCGCAACGACTGCCGACTATTTGCTCAAAGGAAAGAAAAAGGAAAGGAATTGAAAAATGGAAAACAAAACGCTTGAGGAGCTTTCGTTGGAATATTACGAAGGCGCCGAATTTCAAAAGCAGCTTATTGAAAAAAACAGACTGAAGCTGTCAGCCGCGAGAAAAAGCGGTGACAAAACGGAGGAATTGCGGCTGACAAAGCTGATAACGGTGCTTTACAGCCAGCGGCGCGAGCTTCTGGATACCGCGGCAAAATTAAAACATTATTACAAATTCAGCGGAGTCAGCATAAAATGATAATGCAAAAATATGATAGAACAGGAGCATGATTATGGAGGAAATATTAAACGGCATTGACGTATCCGAACATCAAGGGCTTATAGACTGGAAAAAGGCATCGTCGGACGGGGTTCAGTTTGCAATGTTAAGGTGCGGATACGGCAGGTATGAAAGTCAAAAGGACATTCGGTTTGAGCAAAATTATCACGGAGCGAAAGAAGCGGGAATACCTGTCGGAGCTTATCTTTTCAGCTACGCGACCGACAACGACATGGCGCTTCAAGAAGCTGAAAACTGCCTTTCAATTATTGAGGGAAAACAGTTTGAATTTCCGATTTCATATGATGTGGAGCTATCCTCACAGGCAAGGCTCGGCTCTTATGCACTCACGGCGATGGTAAACACATTTTGCGAAAAAGTCGAGTCGGCAGGGTATTATGTGTCTTTGTACTCAAGCCTTGATTTCGTCAAAAATCATTTTGACATGGAAAAGCTAAAGCGATATGACCTTTGGCTTGCTTTGTGGTCAAGTCAGCTTTCATATGCGGACGGCGTCGGAATGTGGCAGCATTCATCAATAGGAAATATCGACGGCATATCCGGATATGTTGACCTGAACAAGGCTTACAGGGATTATCCGAAAATCATCAAGCGCGCCGGTCTGAACGGGTATCAAAAATTGTCGGGCAGCTCCCCCGTTCCGACTGCGGGGAAAAAGCTGAACCTTGTCAACGCTCCGCTTTATTCGTTTTCCAAAGCCCAAAACCCGTCTGTTTATGTGAACGGAACTTACTATTTGTACGACGGAAAGCCTGTTAACGGCAGGTACAGAATTACAAACAGGCCTTCGAGCGTCGAAAAACGCCCGATGTTTGTTTATGTCACCGGTTGGATAGACGGCGATGCCGTAAATAATTGATTAAGAAAGGAAAAAAACATGAAAGCTTTAACTTATGTGGTCGAAAACGCGTATATCCTTATCCCCGCTTTATACATAATCGGAACAATTATTAAAGAGATTGAAAAGATACCTGACAAATATATCCCTTTGATACTTCTCGTGTTTGGAATTGCCGGAGCAATATCCATTTTGGGGCTGTCCGCGGATTCTGTCATACAGGGAGTCCTGCTCACAGGCGTCACTGTTTACGGCAACCAAGTTTTTAAACAGCTGTCAAAAAAAGACGACGATTGATTAAGCACGCGTCATCATAATATCGGCGGCGCCCCTTTCATGTTGCATATTTTTATAAATTGGTATAAAATATATGCAAGAAATAAAAAAGGGGTGCCGCCGTTGTTTTTTGGAAAGGCTGCCGCCAATGCCGTCCGATCGTTTTTTAGGTATATGCCCTTGCGCCGCAGGGTTTTATTTTATTCCGTCCGTGCCGACGACAAGCTTCTTGATAACGCGAAAAGTGTGTATAACGCGTTTGACGGGAAAAAGCAAATATTCGCAAAAAAACTGCCTCACGCAGACGCCGTAAAGCTAAGGCAATATTACCTTCTTCTCACAAGCAAGGTTATTGTTACGGACGACTATATTCGTTACCTGCGCACAGTTCGTCTGCGCCCTCGGCAAAAGCTTGTCCAGATATGGCACGCGGGCGGGCATATGAAAAAGTTTGGACTTGACGCTCCCTCACCGCTGACCGACTCGGAAGAAAGAGCCACACACTCCCAATACGATGCCGTCATTGTCAGCTCGGAGAGCAGCCGCGCCGCCTTTGCTTCGGCAATGGGAGTTGACGTCTCAAAGATTTTGCCGCTGGGTCTTCCGCGGACAGACGCTTTTTTGTCTGGCGAAAAACGGAAGAATGCGCGGGAAGCATTTTTTGAAAAGCATCCAAAGCTGTCGGGCAAAAAGATTTATTTGTACTGCCCCACATTCCGCGAGGAAAACGCGGTGAAAATTGATTTTGAACCGCCGATTGATTGGGATTTGCTTGACGGCTCACTCGGCGGCGGCGAAGCCTTTGTCATACACCGCCATCCCATGATGAAAAATCCATTTTACAAAGGCGAATACGAGCGCATACATGATTTGAGCAATGAGCCGATGAACCTGCTGCTTTGCGCGGCGGACGTTATCATAACTGATTATTCGTCGGTTGTGCTTGACGCGCTTCTGCTCGATATTCCGCCTGTTTTTTTCTGTCCCGATTTGCACAGCTATGAACGTGATTTTTATTTTGATTTTCCAAACGAATTGCCCGGAGAGACACTGACAGGCAGTGAAACTCTTTTGGAGGCGGTGCGGCGAGCCGCGGAAAGCCCCCTGACAGAAAAGGTAAAAAAATTCCGCCGCGAACACATGGGGTCCTGCGACGGAAAAAGCACACAGCGTGTCGTTTCGCTTATCAAAGGTTACGTTTGCGGGAAGTGACGGCGTCAGCTATCCTTTTTGCCGAACCGCCGTCATTTTTGTCAAAATTAATTTCAATAAACTTTTTAAGCTTGTCCCCGTTCGCGCGTGCTGTCTCAACGGCGTCCAAAAGGTCGTCAAAGGTTTCAGCCACGGGTCCGGGGACATATTCTTTGTAATCAAAGTAGAAGCTTCTGTCGCTGCCATACTTTTTAAGATCAAACGCATAAAAAACGATTGGCTTTCCAAGCAACGCAAAATTCATACATATGGACGAGTAATCTGTGACAAGAATGTCGGCGGCATAAAACAACTCGTCGGCGTTTTCGAGGTCAGTCATGTTGACGACGCCCTCCGGGATTTTCACACCGCTGTTTATCTGCGGGTGAAGGCGTAAAACGAGAGTGTATTTGTCTTTGAAGCGGCTGTTGAATTTGTCAAAATCAAAGCTTTCGAGCAGGCGGCGGTTGTCGTCCTCGTTATCTCTGAACGTCGGTGCGTAAAGCACTATGCCTTTACATGGGTCTATGGAATGTTTTTTTAAAAACTCCTTGGCGGCTGTTGAGTCGGCGCCGCTTATGTATCTGTCGGCGCGCGGAGAGCCAAGCGGCAAAATCTTTTTGAGCAAAACGCCAAAAGCGCCGGCGTATATGGGGGCGACTTTTTCAGAGCTGCACACCACATAATCAAGCCTTTCATTGCCCTTTTTCACTCTTTCATATACACTTTTCGACAAATTTAAGTCAAGCCCGAACTTTTTAAACGCTCCCTCCGCGTGCCACAGTTGTGTAATCACAGTCTGCTTCTTAAATCGGAGATCGCTCATGGGCATAAAATTGTCATTCAGAAAGACATATTCCGACGTTGCGAGATAACGTGCTTTTCTTGTGAAAAATAAGAAAATCCGCCAAAGGTTTTTAAGGTTGTCTGTAAAGCAACTTGGCTTTACAGGCTTAATGTCTGTTCCTGATATTCTTACAATTTCGTACCCTCCCCTGCTCATCAGCTCTTTTTCCATTTCTCCGAGTGAGTCCGTAAACTTTGCTTTGTGCGGAGACAGGAGAGCAACCCTTCCGCGCTTCAGCGGCAGGATTGAATAAAGATTAAACATCGCGGAATATAATTTGTAAGCTCCGTTTTTCATAGCCTTTTCATTTCAACCGCCTTTTTAGCCGCCCTGAACAAAAGACCGAAACACCTGTCTTTTATCTTTTCGGGCAGGCTCATATTTAACAAAAACTTAAAAAGCCTTGTGTCCGCGGCAAGCCTTTTTTTCAAGACAAGTCTTTTTTTTGAGCGGGCGGACTTTTTTGCGTTTTTGACAAAAGCGCCGTCGGGCAGGACGACTGTGTTTTCGCATTTAAGCCATTTGGGCGGAATGTCTCCGCTGCCCGCTTCGTTTTCGCTGATTATCATTTCAAACGCGGGCATGGACTGATAAAAAATCGATTCGACTGTGGTTTTCAACGGCTCGCCCTTAAGCCCTGAAATAATCACGGAAACAGACGGCCTTGACGCCATTTCGGCGCGGCTGAAAACAAGCCCGCCTATGTCTTGCCATTGCTGCGCCGCCTTTGCCCGTGTCCTGTCCTCCATCAGCCGCCAAAGCCGCTCATGCTCCGCACCGATTGTGCCGAGCGTCTCGTCGTCAGCCTGCCAAAAGAGCCTGTAAAATTGTGTTATCAGCGCAAAATCTGACTTATATATCAGCTCCTGCAAAAAATCCTTTATTTCCACACCTGCCGGAGCGTGAGGGGCGGCGCTTTCCGCCTTATCGTATATAAGGCGCATCGCGGCGATATAGTCGCGCACAAGCTCCATCTTTACTGTTTGTGTAACAGACGCGTCGCGCGGCTCGTGGCGGCGGTATTTGTAGCAGGCGCCGACGGCTCCTGCCGCCCGTCTTGAGGGGAGCATAAAATCATAAATAAAAGCGCCGTCCTCTGAATATTTGAACGGCGGAAATCTTGTGTCCGACGCGTCTAAAGACGCGCGGCGAAAGCATTTGTTTCCGATAAGGTAGTTCCAAACCAAATCATAGTCAAACGCGCTTATTTCTTTTTTGTTTGCGAGCTTATCCGCATAAGGGTTGAACTTTTCGCCGCCGGCGCCAAAGCTTTGAAGCCGGCAAACCGCCATATCTGCGCCTGTCTCCTCAAGTGTGCCGTACAGCGCCTTTAGGGAATCCTTTGTGAAAATGTCGTCACTGTCAAGAAACGCCACATATTTGCCAGTCGCTTTTTCAAGCGCGCGGTTTCTTGCCGCGTACACTCCCGAATTTTCTTGATAAAACGAAATAAAACGGCTGTCTGACGCGCAAAAACTGTCTGTTATCGCTCGGGTTGAGTCTGTGGAGCCGTCGTTGACTATTATTGCCTCAAAGTCGGCAAGCGTTTGTTTTTGCAGGCTTATGAGCGCCTCGGATATATATCTTTCGGCGTTATATGCGGGAATTACAACCGACATCTTAGGCAACGCTAACAATCCCTTTCGTTTAAAAGAGCTTCGGCGACTTTAAGGTCGGACGGGAAGGTTATCTTAATGTTTGTTTCCTCGCCGCGCACAATGTAAACAGGCAGGCCCTTTATCGTGTATATCTTGCACGCGTCAGTCAGGAGCGCCTCCTCCTCGGGCGTCAGCGAACGGACAGTCCGCGCAAGCTCTTTTATGTTGAAGCTCTGAGGAGTTTGTCCGTGATACATCCTTGACCTTTCCGGTATGTTGTCAATCAACATCCCGTCCCCGCTCTCGACAATGGTGTCTGTCGCGGGAATCGCCGTGTCGCACGCACCGTATTTGAGCGTGTATTTGATGTTGTCGTCAATTATCCTGCGCGTGACAAACGGTCTGACAGCGTCATGCGTGAGAATGATGTCGTCGGGGGTCACATTGTAATTGCTTTCGATGTGTTCGACTGCCGCCAAAAGTGTCCCGTTTCTTGAGCCGCCGCCGCGGATAACTCTCACGCGGCTGTCTTTGATGTGCTTTGACATTATATCTTTTGTGTGTTCCGTCCAGTCATGCGGACAAAGCACAAGGATTTTTTCAAAGTCAGGCGACTCGCAAAACCTCTCGACAGTGTGGGCGATGACGGGCTTGCCGCCAAGCGTCAAAAACTGCTTCGGTTTGCCGCAGGCTCCCATCCTGACGCCTGAACCGCCCGCCAAAATTGCCGCGAATATCATTTCTGCTACCTCTTTTTGTTTACCTTTTCGTCATATATCGCGCAAACCTGCTCCGCCGTTCCCGAAGCGGTAACCTTGCCTTTTTCGAGCAAAATCGCCGTGTTGCAAAGCGCGCGCACTTGATCGGTGCTGTGCGAAACAAAAAGCACTGTTACGCCCTTTTCAAACATTGAGCGTATTTTTGCTTCGCTCTTTTTCTTAAACTTCGCGTCGCCGACAGACAAAATCTCGTCAAGTATCAAAATCTCCGGCTCCACTGCCGTGGCGATTGCGAACCCCAGCCTTGCCCTCATGCCGGACGAATAGTTTTTTACGGGAACGTCGATAAATTCCTCCAACTCGCTGAAGCTCAATATGCCGTCGTATCTTTCCTCTATAAACTTCCTCGAATAGCCCATTGTGGCGCCGTACAGAAAGATGTTTTCCCTGCCGGTGTAATTCATGTCAAAACCGGCGCCAAGCTCCAGCAGCGGAGCTATCACTCCCTCGACGCTTACCGAGCCTTTTGTCGGCTTGAGAACACCGGCGACAACCTTCAGCAGCGTGCTTTTGCCTGCGCCGTTAAATCCGAGAATGCCAATCCGCTCGCCGGGCATCACACTGAAGGATATGTCTTGAAGCGCCCAAAACTCATTATAATGAAGCTTGCGCGTGACAAGATTGATAAAATATTCTTTAAGGTTGTCTACCTTTTCCTTGTTGAGGTTAAAAAGAACACTTACATTTTCAACCTTAACGGCAGGCTTGGGCTTGCTGTCCATATCTTATACATTCCTTTATCGTTGCTTGCTTTTAAGATTATATGTGCAAAATAAACTTGTCCTGATTCTTCCAAAAAGCGAGTGTTCCGACTATGATGCAAAAAACGCTGAAGCCAAGCGAATACCAAAACCAGCTCCAATGCCACATTTCACCAAAAAGGACACAGCTCCTGAACATTGACACTATCGAATACAGCGGATTTGCCATCATTGCCCGCAGGACTAACGGGTTGTTCAGATTGAGCTGCTTTACGTTGTAAAAAATCGGCGTAAAATAAAAAATCAGCATGCAAAAGACATCATAAAGGTATTCCACATCTTTAAAAAAAACCTCAAGAACAGACAAAATCAAGCCGACTCCCACACACAGAAGAAAAAGGATTATGATGGGCACAAACGCAAAAAAGGCATAAAATGTCAGGTTGACGGGATTGTCTGAAAAAAGCTGAAAATATGTGATGAAAACAACAAGCACAGTCAGAGAAATTAAAAAAGTGACAAAGGTTGATATCACATTTGAAAGCGGATAAATATACTTTGGTATATATACTTTTTTTATGACTGAAGCGCTATGCACTATCGAGTGCATAGCCCGTTTTGTGGACTGTGTGTAAAACTCGTACAGCAGCCTGCCGCAAAGGAGATATACCGGATAATTCAAGACTGCCGATGAATCCTTTCCGAAAATCCTCGAAAAAACAAGCACCAAAACAAGCGTCGTAAGGAGCGGCTGAAGAAAAGTCCAAAAAACTCCCAAAATCGAGTTTCTGTATTGGAGCTTGATGTTTTTTCTCACTATTTCCTTCAAAAGAAATCGGTACTTGTAAATCTGTTTTATCATTTAAACTTCCACTTCCAAAAATAATAAAGCATGGACTTTATCTGAACAGCCATAAGCCTGATGTTTTTTTTGCTTTCCCTTCCCCAAACATGATAGACTACGGCGTCAGGATAATAGACCGCCCTGCTCGCGTTCCTTAATGTCCTTGTGAAGTCGCTGTCCTCAAAATACATAAAGTAGCGGTCGTCAAATCCGTTCAGCTTTTTGAAAATCTCCGTGCGAACCATCATAAAGCAGCCCGTAGCGTTTTCAATGTCGAACGGCCTTGACATGTCTTTGTCGAGCATCGCGTATTCGCGCAGCAGCACGCCCGGCTTGCTGTCATTCCTGAGCCTGCTTGCAATCAAGTATCTTAGCTTGGGGTCGCGCTTGCCGAGGACTTGGTCGCGCCCGTCGGGAAAACGTATCCTTGGTGAAAGAAGTCCTATGTCCTCGTTTTTGTCAAGGTATTCCGCCATTTTTGTTATTACATCGTCAGCTATGGTTATGTCGGGATTGATTACCAGATGGTATTTGGAGTCAAGCCTTGGCATGACGCTGTTGTGTCCCGCGCCAAAGCCCATGTTTGAGTCGCTTTCGATAATCTCAAGATTGTCAAAACCGCCGAACTTTTCTTTTATGAGAGGTAACGTCCCGTCCTCTGAAAGGTTGTCCACAATGAAAAGCTTAAAATTTGTGCCGTTTGTAAATGACAAAAGAGAGCCGACCGTCTTTTCTATGGTGCTCTCATTGTTGTGTGTTACTATACAGCCCGTGACCGTATAAGTATCCATTTTACACCCCTGACAACAGTTTTTTTAAGAATCAAAACTTCAAAACGCCGCGGGCGGCAAATTTTAACGCTTCCGCGCCAAAGCCTTCAACAACGAAAAACGCCACGAGAGCTTTTGTGTCAATCCTGTCTTCTCACCTGTGACATTGCCGCCGTGGCGCCGATAAAGTATGAGACTTTCGTTTAAAAATTTTGTTTCAAAATATCTTTCGGCAATCAGTCCGAGCCATTGGTCATGCATGGGTATGCCCTTTGGAAAAGGCAGCGCCTTTGAAAGAAGCTCGCGCCTCACAGCCATGCAGCAGCCCATGTATGAATTATATGCAAAATTTCTCAAAAAACCCGCCTTGCTGCCATGCTCACCAAAAAACGACGCGTTAATCTCGTTAAGACAGCCGTCTGTCACTTTCGCGTCGTGAATCACGAGCGCCGTTCCGCTTTCAAGCTCGCGCATGACCTTTTTGACCTTTTCGGGCAGCCATACGTCGTCCTGATCACACAGGAAGATATAGTCACCGCTCGCCTTGGAAAGGGCGTTTTCAAAATTTCGGACGACACCCGCGCCGGTGCCCTCAAAGTATTTGACTCTGTGATCCTGTGACGATAAGTTCTCCGCTATGCGCTGTGTTTCGCCGCCCGGGGCGTCGTCTGAAATGATCAGCTCATCTCCTGCCCCCAGCTGCGGCAAAACGGAAGATATCTGCTCCTCAATATATTTTTCTCCGTGATAAACGGCCATGCATACCGATATCATCAGCTTAAAGACTTCATTGTCGGGAACAGCAGCACGTCCCTTATGGAGTAGCTGTCTGTGAGGAGCATGACAAGTCGGTCGATGCCGATTCCGATGCCCCCGGTCGGCGGCATTCCGTATTCAAGCGCCATGAGGAAATCCTCGTCGGTCCTGTTTGCCTCCTCGTCGCCGGCGGCAATCAGCGCCTCCTGATAATCAAAGCGCGCGCGCTGGTCTATGGGGTCGTTCAGCTCTGAAAAAGCGTTTGCCATCTCGCGCTGTGTTATGAAAAGCTCAAAACGCTCTGTGAAGCCGGGGTCTGATGGCTTCCTTTTTGCAAGCGGTGAAATCTCGACGGGATGCTCTGTTATAAAAGTGGGCTGCACAAGCTTTTCTTCAACATATTTCTCAAAGAAAAGGTTCAAGATATCGCCTTTTTTGTGGCGCGGCTCAAACTCGACACCGCGTTCGTCCGCTATCGCCTTTGCCTGCTCAAAGTCAACAGCGTCGAAATCAACGCCTGAATATTTCTTGACAGCCTCGGTCATCGTGAGCCTTTCAAAGGGCTTGGAAAGGTCGATTTCAACGCCGTCGTATTTTATTAATGCAGTGCCGCAAATCTTTTGGGCGACGTTCCTGAAAAGATTTTCGGCAAGATCCATCATGCCGTGGAAGTCGGTGTAAGCCTGATAAAGCTCAAGCAGTGTAAACTCCGGATTGTGACGGGCGTCTATGCCTTCGTTGCGAAAGACCCTGCCAATCTCATAAACTCTTTCAAGTCCGCCGACAATGAGCCTTTTATGGTAAAGCTCAAGCGATATCCTTAAGTTTAAATCCTCTCCGAGCGAGTTGTGATGTGTCTTGAAAGGGCGCGCGGCGGCTCCCCCCGCGTTTGAGACAAGCATGGGGGTTTCAACCTCGATAAAGTCCTTGGAATCAAGGTAGTTTCTTATTTCTCTTATGATGGCGGAACGCTTTATAAACGTGTCCTTAACCTCGGGATTCATTATTAAATCGACATAGCGGCGGCGGTATCGGATGTCTGTGTCCTTTAGACCGTGATATTTTTCAGGCAGCGGAAGCAGCGACTTCGCAAGCAGGCGCAGCTCCTTCGCGTGGACTGATATCTCGCCCCTGCGTGTGCGGAACACAAAGCCCTTGACCTCGATTATGTCGCCTATGTCCCATTTTTTGAACTCGGCAAATAAATCGCCGCCAACATCGTCGACTTTGACATAAACCTGCATACGCCCCGAACGGTCGCGTATGTCGATAAAATTCGCCTTGCCCATGTCGCGTCTTGACATAATCCTGCCGCATATTGAAACGTCGCTGTTTTCCAGCGTGTCAAACCCGCGAGTGATTTCGTCGCAGGTTATCGACTGCTCGGCAAAAGTCACCGTAAACGGGTCGGCGCCCTTTTCACGGAGCGCCATAAGCTTATCTAACCTGATTTGCCGCTGCTCGTTGATGTCCTCGCGCTCTTGCGCTGTGTTATCGTCTGCGGCTTCGCACGCGGCGTTGTTTTCTTCCGGCATTATAATCTTCCTTTGCTTGTTTTCTTTCCTGTTTCGGCTCTATTTCGCTATGTCAAGTATCTCAAACCGAACCGTCGCGCCGTTTGGCAGCTCGACAGTCACAGTGTCGCCGATTTTTTTGTTCAGCAGCGCCATTCCCACAGGCGAGCTGTCGGAAATAATCCCCTTGTCGGGGTCTGCCTGCGACTTGCCGAGTATCTGGTATTCGATTTTTTCGTCATATTCGATATCTTTAAGCGTGACCTTTACGCCTGTTTTGATGATCTCCGTGCTTATGTCACTTTCGTCAATTATTGTGGCGTTTGCCGTCTCCGCCTCAAGCTTTGAAATGCGCGCTTCCATGATTGCCTGGGCGTTCATAGCCTCGTCGTATTCGGCATTTTCAGATAAATCCCCAAAAGAACGCGCCTCTCTGATCCTTGACGCGATTTCATCGCGCCCGACGGTTCTTAAATGCTCAAGCTCCGTCATCAGCCGCTGATAACCCTCTCGTGTCATCTCGTTTGCCATTTTTGCATTGCCTTCCTTTCGTATGTTCGTGCCTTGAGCAAAAAGTTATTTTTAAAAAGCCCTTGTCTTTTATATATGTTTCACAATTATATAAAATTCACATGAAAATGTCAAGTTTTTGTCCATATTTGCGCGTTTGAAAAAAGCCGTTTAAAACAGAGCGGGACTTTTCAGCCGCGTTCGGCGGGCAGCCTTTTATACAGTCTGTTCAGCTCCGCGTATTTTTCAGGCCGTATGCTTCTTAGCTGATCTTGCGTTATCCTGAACTGCCAGTTGCCGTCCGCTTTGCCGGGAATATTCAGGCGCGTGTCGGAGCCGTAGCCGAGCAAATCCTGTATCGGGAAAATCACAAGACCGGCGGAGGACGCGAAAATCGTCCTTATCACAGCCTCGCAGCCGCCTGTCCAATCGTCGCTGCCGTAGCCGCAATAACGGAGCATAACACGCCTTGAATCGGCGTCCATCTCCCACAAATGACCGAGCAGCGTGTTGTTGTCGTGCGTGCCTGAATAAGCAACGCAGTTGTTAATATAGCTGTGCGGGAGATGCGGGTTGTCGTCGTTTGAAAGGAAGGCGAACTGGAAGACACGCATTCCGGGAAATCCGCTTTCCTCCACAAGACGGACGACATCTTCTGTTATGTCCCCCAAATCCTCGGCTATAATAAGTTTTTCACCCGCGACATCCGAAACAGCCTTGACAAGCTCCATGCCCGGTCCCTTTTTCCATTCGCCCTCACGCGCCGTCACAGCATCTCCCGGAACTGCCCAATATGACTCAATTCCCCTGAAATGGTCGATGCGCACGCCGTCAAAAAGAGAAAGCGCGTGACTTATCCTGTCGCGCCACCATTTATATCCGTCCTTTTTCATCTCGTCCCAGTCATAAAGCGGGTTTCCCCAAAGCTGACCGTCGGCCGCGAAATAATCAGGAGGCACACCTGCGACAAAAGCCGGTCTGCCGTCGTCATCGACACAAAAAAGACGGCGGCTGCCCCAAACGTCACAGCTGTCAAGCGCGACATAAATCGGCACGTCGCCGATGATTTTTATGCCGTTGCTGTTGGCGTAATGCTTTATCTCCGCCCATTGAGTAAAAAACTCATATTGTATAAACTTCCACGCAAATAATATGTCCTCGTCAATCTCGTCTGTCGTCCACTCAAACCACGCAAGCTCCCCGTTGGCTCTTTTGCGGCTCATAAAAACACAAAAATCGCGCAGATATATGTCGCTTTCGATAAAAGCCTCAATTGTCGCCCTGCCGCTTTCGCCCACTCTTGAGGAAGCCTTTTTAAGCGTCTCAAACCGCGTGTGGTAAAGCCTTGTGTACTCACAGATATAAGGCGTCTGCTGCCTTTGCTCGTCAAGCTCCTCACTTGTCAAAAGCCCTTTTTCGCGCAGCTTTTCAAGGTCTATGAAATAAGGGTTTCCGCCAAAGGTGGAGTATGATTTGTAAGGCGAGTTACATTCGTCAACCATTCCAAACGGCAGAACCTGCCAGTAAGAAAACCCGCATCGCCTAAGAAAATCTATAAACCGCTTTGCCTCGTCTCCGAACCCGCCGCAGGAATAGCCGCCGTTGAGGGATGAAATGTGCATCAGCACTCCGCTTTTTCTTTTCAAAAAATCACATCCGCGTATAATTTTAAAGCATTATATCACTATTTTCAGCACACGGCAAGCAACAAAGACGCGGCTTGACTTAACAAAAGTTTTAAAAATCGCCTAAGGCAACACCGCGTAAGGGTTCAGTTGACATTCCCTCTAAAAACAAAAAGCCCCGAAAGCGTTACATATCAACGTTTTCAAGGCTTAAAATGTGGTGGACGTTAACGGACTCGAACCGCTGACCCTTCGCACGTCAAGCGAATGCTCTACCAGCTGAGCTAAACGTCCTCACTTGCATCTTCGACAACAAGTGGTATTATACATGACAGTCTCAAAAAATGCAAGCGTTATTTTACAAAAACTTTGTGAATTTGCGTTTTTAAGTTTTTTAAGTTTCGTCAATAATCATGCTGCTTACAAGGAAGTCCCGCGCGACGTCGCGCGCATTTTCCTTTAAAACATCGACCTTGTAGTTCAGTCCGCGCATTGTGTCGTCGTCAATCAAATCCGCAAGCTTTGAAAGCTCTGTTAGGATTTGCGGATATTCATTTGCCGTTTCTTCTCTTATAACAGTAACGGCATGATATGGCGGGAAGAAGCTTTTGTCGTCCTGAAGCACTGTGAGGTTATATTCGAGCAGCATACCGTCTGTCGAAAACGCCTCTGTAATTTGAGTTTCATCCTTTTCTATCGCGGAATAACGAAGCACTCCCTCAACGGCTATTTCCTCTTTGAACTCCATTTCATATACTTTTTTAAGGTTGGGTATTCCGTCGTTTCTGTTGAGAATCTCAAACCCGCCGCCGAATTTCAGCTCCGAAGAAACTTTTGCAAGGTCTGAATATGTGCTTAGATTATATCTTTCGGCTGTTTCGGGACGCACCGCGAGACAATATGTGTTGTTGAAGCCGAGAGGGTCAAGCAGCCGCAGGGCAAACTTTTCGACCATTTCGCGCTTTGAAATGTCGAACACCTCATCCGCGCTTTTGCTTTCGGAATAATCAAGATAATTGCCGTAAATTGTGCCTGTGTAGTCCACGCACAAGTCTACAGAACCGCTCTTTATGGCGGCGAATAAAACGTTTGAGGACATTTCGTGCTTGTATTCTATGGGCAGATCGGTGTTGCTTTCCAGCAGTATTGACACGATATTGCCCAACACGTCCTGCTCCGTGTAGTCCTTGGCGCCCACAACTATCGGCTTGTCTTTGGAATTGCAGGCATAAAATGAGCCGGCAATCAAAAGAACAGCAAAAAAGGCCGCCGTTGCCCTAAGTATTGATTTTTTCATTTTTATCTCTTCTTTCTTTTTTATTATTTCTGAAGCAAACAGGCGTGGTAACTTTTTCAAAAAGCGAGCCTACACCGTCAACCGCCAAAGCAAGTATGCACGCGGGGATAGCGCCTGTCAGTATTAAGTTTGTGTTCACTGTCCGAATGCCCGAATAAATCAAATAGCCGAGTCCCCCCGCCCCTATAAACGCCGCGATTGTCACAAGCCCGACAGACGTGACCGCCGATATCCTTATGCCCGCCATTATGACGGGCAGCGCCAAGGGCAGCTTTACGCGCGTCAGCACCTGAAACTTTGTCATGCCTATCCCCTTTGCCGCCTCAAGCATTTCCTCGTCTATTGTCGACAGGCCTGTTGCCGTGTTTTTGATTATGGGCAGCAGCGAATAAATGACGACCATGAAAATTGCCGGTTTTTCCCCTATCCCCAAAAAGGGAACAAGAAATCCCAGCAGGGCTATGCTCGGTATTGCCTGCACAACATTGGCGACACCTAAAACAGGCTTTTTAAAAGGCTTTATATAGCTGATTAAAATGCCGAGCGGCACTCCTATCAGAACTGATATCGTAATGGAAAATAAAGTCGTCTGTATGTGCTGCAAAAGCCTTGCCAGCACATCATCCATATGTGAAAAGATAAATTCAAGCAAATTCATGACACTGTCTCCTTTGGCTCAATGTATTGTTGTGTCACAGTCGTGAGGAGACTGCTTTTGGTGATAAGCCCTTTAAGCGCTTTGCTTTCGTCTGTGACAGGTATGGAGGACAGTGAACCGTTGTTTACAATGTTGATTACGTCCACAATGTCTGTTTCCGGGCGCACCGTCATGAAGTCCAGCAGCATAACATCCCTCACCTGCTGCCTTTTGTCCTGCACAAGCTGCATATCCTTCGCCAGAACAACTCCCAGCAGGGTGTTTGACTTGTCAATGACCATCAAGCTGTCAACCTTATGAGCGCGCATTTTTTCAATGCTGCGCCGTATGGTGGCGTTGTCATAAATGCAAACCGGGTCATTTATCATCACGTCTTTAACTTGAATAAGCTGCGGGGACGACCAAATACGGTTTTTGCCGATAAAACCTTCGACATAGCTGTCCGCCGGATTTTTCATCACTTCCTCGACTGTGTCATATTGGGCGATGGAGCCGTTGTTGATGATGCAGATTTTATCAGCTATTTTTACAGCCTCGTCCATGTCATGCGTCACAAACACGATGGTTCTTTTTAATTTTCGCTGCAGCTCCGCAAGCTCATCTTGCAGTTGCAGGCGTGATATCGGATCAAGCGCCGAAAACGGTTCGTCCATCAATATTACTTCCGGGTCCGTCGCAAACGCGCGCGCCACTCCAATCCTTTGCTGCTGACCGCCCGACAGCTCGAACGGGTATCTGTCAAGGTATATGTTCGGCTCCAGCCCCACCATCTCCATCAATTCGGCGCTTCTTTCCGCTATCGCCTTTTTGTTATGTCTTTGGAGCCTCGGAACAATCTCAATATTTTCCCTCACAGTCATGTGCGGAAAAAGACCGGTCTGCTGGATGACGTATCCCATGTTGCGCCTTAACTCTATCTCGTCATAGTCAAAGATGCTTTTGTCGTTTACAAGCACATCGCCCGACGTGGGCTTTACAAGTCTGTTTATAATCTTGAGAAGTGTTGTTTTCCCGCATCCGCTCGGGCCTATTAAAACAACGAGGTCTCCTTTTTCTATGCGCAGCGATATGTCTGACACCACTGCCTGCTGACCGTATTTTTTAGTGATATTCTTGAACTTAATCATGTAAATGCCTCCCGCCAAACAAAACAACCTTAATGATGACATGAGGTTGTTTGTTGAGACATTCTATCATTCATTTTCTTTTTTGTCAAGAATAAAACTTATAAATCGTCAAAAAGTTTTCAGTTTATTCAAATAATAGTTTGAGCGCCATCGCGTGCGCCGTCTCGTCGCCCACTATGAAAAACACGTCGCCCTTGTGAAAAGAGGCGTAGCGCCCCGGGGAGATAATCATTGTTTCATTTCTTTTGATTGCGACGATAGTCCCCCCCGTGTTGTGCCAAAAATTAAGCTCGTCAACAGTTTTTCCGATTGCCTTGCACTGGTCGGTTATTTGTATCTGAAAGGGATTCAGCAGTCCGGCGTTGTTTATTCTTTCTGTCTCATCAATGAGAAATTGTATTTTTTCGAGAATGTCGGCAGTCTGCTTTGCCTGGCTTTTCGCCCAGTTTTTTATTTCAAGCTTAACCTTTGAAATGTCCCTCAAGGAGTTGTATCTTTGTGTGAATACTTTCGCTTTTTGTGTGGAAATAACTTCGACTCCGCGCCCTTTTTGCGACTCCAAAACTCCGATATCCGACAGCAGATAAATTGCCTTGCGTATTGTTTCTGACGAGACCTTATATTGCGAGGCAAGTATTGAGCGGCCGTACAATATTTCGCCCTGCTTGTATTTGCCGTTTGCGATATCCTTTGCAATGTCTATCGCGATTTGGCGATATGCCGATATTGTGACGTCCTGCTCCGGCTTTAAGCTTTCCATTATATTCATCTTCCTTTATTTTTTGTTCGGCTTCACCTTTATCACGCTTTTCGCAAGGCCCGCGGCAGGATTCACGCGCAAAAGACTTGCCTTTCAATATATTCAGTATAGTTTTTTGAACACATATTGTCAATCCTTATCGCGCGGC
>JAAYIY010000001.1 GCA_012523185.1 Clostridiales bacterium | reverse complement strand
TTTGGAAAGAATATAAGCTCACGGGGTTACATCCCATATATGCCGGCAAAGACTTCGGAGGAATATAAGGCGAAATATATTACCATATTTTTTTAGGTTGATGTAACATATGTTTGACAACTGTAGAGGCACAATTTTTGTAATGTTTTGTTGATGTTTGCGGAACAACGTGCTATAATTTAACCTGCGCATAAAGGTGATTATATTGTGGAGAGTGGAAAAATGTATGATGTTACGATTATAGGCTGCGGCATTGTCGGCTCCGCGATAGCTTATGAGCTTTCAAAGAAAAAACTTAAATGCCTTGTTCTCGAAAAAGAAAACGACGTCGCCATGGGCGCGACAAGGGCAAACAGCGCGATAATCCACGCCGGATACGACCCCGATGAGGGCACGCTCATGGCAAAGCTGAATGTCAGGGGCGCTCATCTTTGCGAAAAGCTTTGCGAAGATTTGTCCGTGGCTTATAAACGAATCGGCGCTCTTGTCCTTGCCTTCAGCGACGAGGACGTGCTCACAATCAAAAAGCTTTACAAAAGAGGCGTTTCCAACGGCGTAGAGGGGCTTAAAATACTTTCACACGATGAGACAAAGGCGATAGAGCCTAACATTTCCGACGATGTAAAAGCATCGCTTTACGCGCCGACGACAGCGATTATAAATCCGTGGGAATATGCTTTGGCGCTTGCCGAAACGGCGGCAATCAACGGTGTTGAAATTATGCTTGACAGCGAAGTGACCGACATCAAAAAGATGAGCGGCGGCTTTGCTTTGACAGCGGGCGGCAAAGAGTTTTTAACAAGATACGTAATAAACGCCGCGGGCGCGGAGGCGGACGCGGTTCACGACATGGCCCTTCCTCACAGCTTTAATATTGTGCCAAACAAGGGCGCTTATTACCTGCTTGACAAAAATGAGGGCGCGCGCGTCAACCATGTCATATTCCAATGCCCCTCAAAGGCGGGAAAAGGCGTGCTTGTTTCACCGACAATTCACGGCAATCTCATAGTCGGACCAAATTCTGTCGACAGCGAGCCGGACGACACGACAGCCGGCGCGGACGACCTTTATTTTGTACGGTCGGTCGCCGTAAAAAGCATTCCGTCCATAGATTTTCGCGCGAATATACGAAATTTTTCCGGCGTCCGCCCAAACAGCGACAGGGACGATTTTATAATCGAGGCGCACGGCGGCTTTTTTGACGTGGCGGGCATCAAGTCCCCCGGGCTTGCGTCAGCGCCGGGAATTGCCGAATATGTCATTTCACTTATGGAAGAAAACGGAGCTGTTTTCCGACCTAAAGAGAACTATGTTTCATCAAGGAAGCAAGTGAGGTTCAACGAAATGAGCCACGAGGAAAGAGCTGTTCTTGTCAAGGACAATCCCCTTTACGGAAGGGTTATTTGCCGCTGCGAAACGGTTACGGAGGGAGAAATTATCGACGCCATAAGATCGCCGATAATGCCGCGCACCGTGGGCGCCGTAAAGCGCCGCTGCGGCGCCGGGCTTGGACGCTGTCAGGGCGGATTTTGCGAGCCGAGAGTGCTTGAAATCCTTGCGCGGGAGCTGAAAGTCCCGATAGAAAGCCTTGAAAAAGAAAAGTCGGGCAGCTACATCGTCAAAAGGAGGGAGGATTGAATATGTATGAGTTGGCAGTGATTGGCGGAGGGCCGGCAGGGCTTGCCGCCGCCTTGGAGGCATATAATAACGGGCTTAGGAAAATTGTTATTATCGAACGCGACCGCGAGCCGGGCGGGATTCTTAACCAGTGCATACACAACGGCTTTGGGCTTCATCGGTTCAAGGAGGAGCTGTCCGGTCCGGAGTACGCGCAGCGATACATCGAAATGCTGGACGGCACCGCCGTTGAGGTGAGGCTTGACACGATGGTTCTTGAAATCACACCGGACAAGAAGATATTCACGGCGACTCCCGGAGGCTATGAAATGATAGAGGCACAGTCCGTGGTGCTTGCCATGGGCTGCCGTGAGCGCACAAGGGGCGCCCTTTCCATACCCGGAGCCCGTCCGTCCGGAGTTTTTACAGCCGGTGCGGCACAGAGATACCTAAATATGGAGGGCTTGATGGCGGGCAGCCGCGCCGTAATTCTCGGCTCCGGCGACATTGGGCTTATAATGGCGCGGAGGATGACTCTTGAGGGCGCGAAAGTGTTGGCATGCATCGAGCTGATGCCTTATTCCGGCGGTCTGAACAGAAACATAGTCCAGTGCCTGCACGATTACGACATTCCTCTTTATCTTTCACACACTGTAACAGAAATAAGGGGCAAAAGCCGCCTTGAGGGCATAACAGTGGCAAAAGTCGATGAAAACCGCGTGCCGATAAGCGGGACTGAAATAGATTTCGAGTGCGACACACTGCTGCTGTCAGTCGGACTCATTCCCGAAAATGAGCTGACACGCGCCGCCGGGATTAAAATCGACGGCAGGACAAACGGCTCCGAAGTGTTTGAAAACATGGAGACCTCTGCAAATGGGGTGTTCGCCTGCGGGAACGCCGTTCATGTCCACGACCTTGTGGACTTTGTCTCCGACGAAAGCGCGCGTGCCGGTGCCGCCGCTGCCGGATATGTCAAGGGCGAAAGACATTGCGGCGACATTTCAGTTTTTGAAAACGGTTACGGAGTTTCATACACCGTGCCGCAAAAGCTTCACGGCGACACAAAATCCGAAAAGATTAATCTGTTTTTCAGAGTTAATAAAGTGTATGGAAAAAGCAAGATAATTGTCTCGTCGGGAGACACCGAGATAGCCACATTTCGCCGACAATTCATGATTCCCGGCGAGATGCAGCACATCGTTCTGCCCACTGAAAAGCTAAAAGGCTTCGGGCGTATTACTGTTTCGACGGAGGGCGAGGAAAAATGACAGAATTAACCTGCATAGTTTGCCCGATAGGCTGCCGCCTTAAGGTTGACGAAAAAAATAATTACGCGGTAACAGGCAACGCCTGCAAAAGAGGCGAGGTTTACGGAAAAAACGAGATGCAAAACCCCACAAGGGTGCTGACCACCACCGTCGCCATTGATTTTGGTATGCACAGCCGCTGCCCTGTCAGGACAGACGGCGCAATTCCGAAGGGCAAGCTGTTTGAGGCTATGGATATCCTGAAAAAAGTGAGGATTAAGTCGCCTGTAAAATGCGGCGAGGTCATTTTAAAGGATATTTTACATACCGGTATTGACGTGATAGCCACAAGGGATATGTAAGCTTTCGGGGGTGTTTTGATTGTATAAAAAAATAGGCGTCATATCTGCTGTTTCAGACGAGTCAGAGCCTTTTTTCAAGAGAATGCAAACAAAATCTGTGACAAAAAAAGGTGTCTGGGAAGTGCGTGAGGGAGAGCTGGCGGGAAAGTCGGCGGCTGTTCTTTTCGGCGGAGTGTGCAGGGCAAATTCAGCCGCCGCCGTTCAGATGCTCATAGACTGCTTTGATGTCGACGCTGTTATAATGTCCGGCACAGCCGGTGCAATGGCGCCCGAGCCGCGTATCGGCGACGTCATAATAGTGACTGAAACCTGCTGCCACGACATACCCTCCGGCACGCTTAGGATGTTTTTTCCTTTTATTAAGGACGAGGTTTTTGTCCCTGATGATTATTTGCTTGAATGCGCGAAAAAGTCCGGCAAAAAGCTGCCCATTCGCCAGTTTTACGGCAGGTCTGTATCGGGCGAGTTTTTTGTCGCGGATAAAGGACGCGACGAAATAAACAGGCGCTTTTCACCGATGTGTGTCGACATGGAGACAGCCGGAGTGGCGCAAATCTGTTTTTTAAACAAGATACCGTTCCTTGCCGTCAGAGCGATTTCCGACACGGAAGCGGAAAGCGGAATATCAACATTTGAGCAAAACCTGAAAAAGGCGTCGCAAAACGCCTGTGAAGCGGTAATGTCAATTATCGAAGAAATTTAATCTTGATTTTCGCGCTGAACTTTTCTGTGTCTCACGGGCAGTTCTTTTAAGCCTTTTCCGTCAATGCCGTGACTTTCCTTTCTTATATGACATCTTTGTTGTTTTGACTGAATCATACCATAATTTAAAGGTTTTTTCCTAACCTTTTCAGCCTGATTCTTTCATCAAGAGGAAGGTCAGGTTTATTTAGGGCAACACCGCACAATGATTGTTGTGCGATTGCGCCGTCAGATTTTTTCGTCAGATTGTCTAAAAAACGCAGGCAATACTTTGTGTATTGCCGAGAGTTTTTGGGCGATATGACGGAAAAGATGCAAGCAAGCGTGCAACAAAGGCTTCAGCCGCTCATTGCGCGGTGTTGCCTTAGTTGTAACTTGCTAAATATTATGTTAAAATATTGTTATCAAAGTGAAAAGGGGCGTTATTATGCCAAACATCGAGCTGAAAGCTTACCAAGCTTCTGAAATATCGTTCGTCAACAAGCTTGAAAGCGGGACGCGCATTGAGCTTGCGAACAAATACTCCTACAATGTCGGATATTCCGCGTCCAACACCTGCAAGGGCGAGTTTTCCATTGAGGTCGCCGACAAAACAAACGCCTCAAAATTCAGTGTGAAGGTCGTCATATCCGGAATCTTTTCGTTCAGCTCCGACATGGAAAAAGAGCGCATACACGTCGAAAGCTTTAAAATGCTTTTTCCTTACGCGCGCGCGCTTGTCACGACAATAACCGCAAACGCGGGCATTCCGCCCATTATCATCCCCACAATCGACATCGAATCACAAAGCATATACAAGTTTGAAAAGCCAAAGGAATGATTTTAAAAGAAACGGGAATAAGCTCGCAAAAGCCGCAGGTGCAACCCGAAAAAGCCGTCTTGATAGCCCACAGGGGCTAACGGTTCAACCTCAAAAAGGGCACTGTAAAATTAAAAATATTCGGAAATTTTTATACGCGGCACTTTTCAGCTTTAAAAAACAGCGGACCACCCTTCAAGGGCAGTCCGCTGATTTTTAATTTAATTTATGCGGATATTAAATGTACCAAATCCAGCCGAACAGCAAAATTATGATTGCCCATTGAAAGGGAAGATAATCGGATGTGATCTTGCAGGTGTCCATAGTGTGCATATTCGCGCCAATCATCATAACAAGGCTTACATCTGATGAACCCCTGCCGGCAGATGTAACGGAGCCGTCCTGTCCGCTGCCAACCTTGACTACCTTTGTGTTTGACGAGATAAACTTGAACGGATTGCCTGCCACAAATCTGCCGCCGTCAAGCACGCTGTCGTTAAGCTTGTAAAACATTTGCTTTGACTTCAGCAGCTCAACCTCTCGATAGTCCGCGTGAAGCGCATCAATATAAGCGCCGCCCTCAAGTGTGCCGCCGCTGTTGACGAATATGCCGGAGCAGTAAATGACGGTGTCCGCGGTGCCTCTTATTGAGCCGCCGCAAAAGCCTATATTGCTTGCCTTGATGCCGTATGCCTTGCCATTGACTGCCAGCCTGCCGTCCTTTACGAGCAGAGAGCCGGTTTCGATGCCGTATTGTGCCCTTCCGTTTGATGTGATGTTGCCCTCCTCGACAACAATGTGGCGCGCGTCTATGCCTTTCAGCTCGCCCTCCGCCGTCAAGCTTGATAAAATCCCGCCGTCGCTCCTTAGCGTCAGAACGCCGCTTACATAAATTCCGATGGACTTAATGTTTTCAAAAACAGTAAAGCTGTTAGCGTTGCAAAAATCAATTATAAGGTCTCCAACGCAGTATATGCCGAAAGCGTTTTCATTATAAACATAAGGCTCCGTCATATTGTAACCGTCAAGATAAAGCACATAATCCTTATCATCGTTCTCGTAGTATTTAAACCTGTAGCTGTTTTGATTGTAAGTGTATCCGACATGCTTCCTGCCGCCTGTGAGCATCCTTGCGATGTTAACTCCCTGAAACACGTTTCCGTATTCGCCGTTGCCGCCGATATAAAGCTGTGTCGGAATCTTTTCTGTCAGCGCGGCAGTTGAAAATGACCCGATCGAAACAACCGCAAGCATGAGAACAAATGATAAAACTATGCAAAGCAACCTTTTTAACATCTTTTTCATCCTTTCAACATCAATTTAATGCGATTACATAAAATTACGGCAAATTTTAATCCCTTTAAAATTACGGCGGCTTTTAGTCGATGCAAACTCTCCAACCGAATTTGTCCTCAATCCTGCCCGATTGGATGCCTGTGACTGTGTCATAAAGCTTGTGGCTCAGCTCTCCCGTGCCGCCGTCCTTTATGGTCATCACATCGTTTTTGTATCTAAGTTTGCCGACAGGAGAAATGACCGCGGCGGTGCCTGTTCCGAAAATCTCCTCAAGCGCGCCGCTTGCCTGTGCCTCAAGAACCTCATCGACTGAAATCTTCCGCTCCTCGACGGGAATCCCCCATGACTCGCACAGCTTTATGACTGAATCGCGGGTAATTCCCGGCAGGATGCTGCCGTTTAGCTCCGGTGTGACGACAACGCCGTCTATTTTGAAGAAGATATTCATTGCGCCGACTTCTTCTTTGTATTTGCGCTCTACCCCATCAAGCCAAAGAACCTGCGAAAATCCCTCCTTATTAGCCTTTACCTGCGCTATGAGGCTTGCCGCGTAATTGCCGCCGGTCTTTGCAAACCCCATGCCGCCCTTAACGGCTCTTACATATTCATCCTCTATCCATATCCCGACAGGGGCAAGTCCGCTCTCATAATAGGCGCCGCTGGGCGAAAGAATGATGACAAAAAGATAAGTTTTTGAGGGCGCCACGCCAAGAAACTCATCGGTGGCGATAATAAACGGGCGAATATAAAGCGAGGTGCCGGGAGCGGACGGAATCCAGTCCGCGTCAATCTTTACGACGGCTTTGACAGCCTGAACGAAATCTTCTGTCGGTATCCGCGGTATTACAAGCCTGTCGTTTGTATCGGCCGTCCTTTTGGCGTTCATATCGGGACGGAAAATATAGTGTTTTCCGTCGTCTCCCCTGTAAGCCTTCAGCCCCTCAAACATCTCCTGACCGTAATGGAACACCATTGCGGCAGGCGAAAGAGAAATATTTGAAAACGGCACAATCCTCGGATCGTGCCATCCGGCGCCGTCTTTGTAGTTCATGACAAACATATGATCCGTGAATATCTTCCCAAAGCCCAGCCGACTGTTCGAGTCGGGCTTTTGCTTCGGGGACTCTGTCTTAAAGGTTTTGATATTTAGCATAACAACATCCTCTTTCCAATTATATACTTATATTATCACAAAAGGATTGCAAAAGCAATAAAAAATATTAAAATGAATGCAAAAGGCGCCGCTTCAAAAGCGGCGCTGAAGATGCGCGAATGATTATTTGTTTTCGAGGTTATAACGCTTTTTGAAGCGGTCAACGCGCCCGCCTGTGTCGACAAGCTTCTGCTTGCCGGTGAAGAACGGGTGGCATTTTGAGCAAATATCTACGCGCATATTGGCCTTTGTCGAGGATGTTTCTATGACCTCGCCGCAAGCACAGCGGACGGTTGTTTTATCGTATTTCGGATGTATGCCCTCTTTCATTTTGTCACCTCTTTTAGGATTCATAAACACAACGGACGAATTATATCACAATAAATATTGAAATGCAAGTGTTTTAAAAGAAGTTTCCGTAAGTTTCCGAGCCGCGACACGTTTTTTGGGGTAAAATTCGTTATATTTTAAAAAACGCTTGAAGTTTTTTCTGTATTTTAGTATCATTATATAGTGGATGTTTATTTTATTGAAACGAGGGAAAATGCTTTATGAAAAAGAGTTCGCGCGTTATTTCTTTTGCGGTCGCCGTCGCTTTGATTATTTCTTCATCGGCTTTCGGCGTCCTTGCCTCCGACAATTCTTTTAAGGAAAAACTTCAAAACATCACGGCAAAAGGATTGGAGTTTACCATCGACTCGTTGCTTTCAGCCGTCGCTCGTGTTTTGCCTGACGGCGACAACATCTTCGACGCCGATAAATATGACGGAGGAGACTGTTTTTTCAGCGGCAGCGGCGATTTCCGCGACCCCTCCGCCTGTGTCGGTCAATGGAGCCTCGGCTCGTCAAGCGCAAGCCTTGTCCCCGACGACTACAATGAAAAGACATATTACCTCGGCGGCTACCTTATGGCTGAAAACGGTTTTAACAACAGTGTGGAATCGGTCATAGACGACATGAGAGTGCGCGCCATAGCAGTTGACGACAGCCAGGTCACAGCTGTTTTTGCCACAATAGACTGCATCGGCATAACAAATAAGGATATCAGAAAAATACGCAAACAGCTTGTTGAAAAGGCCGGCGATGATTATTCTTTTTCAGGCATTATCATCACGTCCACTCATGCCCACAGCGGCATTGACACAGAAGGGCTTTGGACAAACGTAGTTAAAAAAGCGCCCAAAAACATATTCAAAAGCCTTTTGCGAATCGGAAACCTTGAAACGGGAACAGACAGCGATTATATGGAGTTTCTTTACGGCAAAGTTTCCGACGCCATGCTTGAGGCCTGTGAAAAAATGGAGGTCGGCACGATGACCTTCGCTTCAAAAGACATTTCAAAAAAATATTTTCAAAACAGAAACCGCCCGACAAACTCGTCACTTATAACAAACCTTAACAGGCTTGTTTTCACGCCCGACAACGCCGACTCAACACCGACAATGATAGTCAACATTGCCGCGCACCCGGATGTCGCCGGTATGCCGACAAGCGACGGTCAAAGCAGCGGCAGACAGATATCCGGCGACTACATCTACTACGCGGGAGAAATAATCAACGAGTCAGGCTATGACTTTATGTTTTTTAACGGCGCCATCGCGGGGATATACATGGCGCGCGGCGCCACAAACGACGGTCTTGACAGCACATTTGACGGGAGATACTGCCAGTCAAAGCGTTACGGACATGAAATCGGAAGAATGGCTCTTGCTTTAAACTTAACCGTCGAGCAAATTGAGCAGGATTCGATTCTTGCGGATCAAGACACGATAGCGGCTGAATCCGCCATCGGCGGCGACAAATATACGCTTTGGTATGAGGGCTGGACTCCCGTCCTTGAAACAGACGTTTCGCCATGCTTAAACCTTAGGTTTTCAGAGGTGAGAATCGAAGTCACAAACCCGCTCATGAGGGCTGTGGGAAAGATTAATCTCGTATCCTACGATATCCTTAAAGAAAGCGGCAGATATTATTTTGTCACTGAAATAGGCTATATGCAGCTTGGAAACGATGTGAAGATTGCTCTTATGCCCGGTGAGATTTGCCAGGATCTTGTCGTCGGCGGCTCGTCGCTCACCGCGGACGGCTCTTTTTCCGGCAAGCCTTTCAGCGGCAAGACCATCGAGCAGATTTTCGGTGAGGGCACAATTGCTTTTGGTTTGGCAAACGATGCTATCGGATATGTCGTCCCCGACAACGACTACTGCTTGTGCGGGGTGTTTGACCACTATCAGGAGCTTATTTCAGTCGGCGGGAAAGCAGCCTCAACCTTAATGGCAGGATATGAAGCGCTTGCCGATGAATATTTAAAATAATTTGTAATTTTGAAAGGGGATTTTTATGAAGCTTGGGATTATTAACGGATGGTCAGAGGATAACTTTAAGTATGTGAGGTCAAAAGGGCTGTCATGCGTCGAATATTGCGTCAATCATAACCACGACAGCGCGCAATTTCTTGCAGATGCGCCGCAAATCAAAGCCTTATCTGAAAAATACGGTGTTTTTATCGGCTCGATAGGGCGTTGGGGCATGGAAAGACTTGATGAAAACGGCGGCATCATTCCGCAAGCGCTTCAGGACGACAAAAACCTCATTGACGCAGCGTCGCTGCTTGGCTGCCCTGTCTACAACTGCGGAATCAACAAAGCCGAGGGCATATCCCTTTTTAAAAACTATGAAATCGCAATCAGTTACTTTAAGGATCTCATACAATATGCCAAAGGCAAAAATGTCAAAATAGCCATATACAACTGCGATTGGTCAAACTTCATTTGCACGCCTGAGCAGTGGGATGTTGTTCTCGGAGCAATACCGGAATTAGGCATAAAATACGACACCTCACACTGCATCAACCGCGGCGACGATTATTTAAAGGAAATGCGCGATTGGGGCGACCGAATTTATCATTTCCATTTAAAAGGCACAATGTATGTCGCCGGTGAATATTACGACGATCCCCCCGCCGGGCTTGACGACACAAAATGGCCGCCTGTTTTTAATCTTCTTTACACAAAGGGTTATAACGACATGGTTTCGATTGAGCCTCACTCCGGCAAGTGGAAAGGCGCAAGGGGCGAATGGGGCATTGATTTTACAATCAATTTCATCAAGCCGTTTATAATGCCCGACGATTATGCAAAAAGCGGCGACACTCCGTTTATGCCATGACACTTTGACACTTTGACGCCATTATGCCAAATTTAATTTTGTAAGGAGAATGACTTATGGGTCTTTTAAAAGCCGGAGCAGGCGCTATGGGCGGCGTTCTTGCTGACCAATGGCGCGAATACTTTTATAAGGAGTCCATGGATTCCGACACGCTTGCTTCCAAAGCGCAAAAAAAGGCGACACGCAGGAGCAGCAACAAAAAGGGCGACGAAAACATCATCTCCAACGGCTCAATCATAGCCGTCAGCGACGGTCAGTGCATGATAATCGTCGAGCAGGGCAAGGTTGTGGATTTGTGCGCTGAGCCGGGAGAGTTTGTTTATGACACTTCGACAGAGCCGACAATACTTTACGGCGGATTAAACAAAGAAAATCTTCTAAGTGTTTTCAAAAATATCGGCAAGCGTTTTACGTTCGGTGGCGAAGCGCCGAAAGATCAGCGCGTTTATTACTTTAACACAAAAGAAATCCTCGGCAACAAATACGGGACGCCAAACTCCGTTCCTTTTAGGGTTGTTGACAAGAATATCGGGCTGGATGTCGATATCGCAATCAAATGTCACGGCGAATATTCTTATAAGATAACAAACCCGATGCTTTTTTACACAAATGTCTGCGGAAACGTCAGCGATGATTACAATCGCGAGTCAATCGACGGGCAGCTTCGCTCAGAGCTTCTGACAGCGTTGCAGCCTGCCTTTTCCAAGATTTCGGATATGGGCATTCGCTACAGCGCCTTGCCGGGGCACACCTCGGAGCTTGCGGACGCCCTCAACGATGTGCTGACGCAAAAATGGAGCGCGCTACGGGGTATTGAGATTTACAGCTTTGGCGTAAGCTCTGTAAAAGCGGACGAAAACGACGAAAAAATGATTAAGGAGATTCAGCGCAACGCGGCGCTTCGCAACCCGACAATGGCTGCCGCGCATCTTGTCGGCGCACAGGCCGAAGCGATGCAGAGCGCCGCCAAAAATGAGGGCGCGGGAGGCGCGTTCATGGGCTTTGCCGGGATGAACATGGCGCAAAACATAGGCGGGACCAACGCTCAGGGGCTGTTTGGTCTTGGTCAGCAGCACCCCGATCCCGAGCCGGAGCCCGCGGGCTGGGCGTGCGCCTGCGGCGAAAACGGAAATACGGGCAAGTTTTGCCGCGGCTGCGGAAAACCGCGTCAGGCCGACGGCTGGACGTGTGCCTGCGGAGCTGTCAACAAGGGCAAGTTTTGCCAGGATTGCGGCAAGCCAAAGCCCGCGGGAGAGCCGCTTTATGAATGCGACAAGTGCGGTTGGAAGCCGAGCGACCCTGCCAATCCTCCGAAATTCTGCCCGGAGTGCGGCGACCCGTTTAATTCAGACGACATAAAATAGACAAATTCCCGACGACCGCCCTTTTACAAGGGCGGTCGTTTTTTCTTTCACAGAGCCGAATATTCACATAAAAATCCGCCAATACTTTTTTCACAAAGGTCTGGCGGATTTTTTAAAACGGAGATGAGTTAATTGAAAAAACATAAAAACACTTTTAAAAGCGCGGCACGGAAAATAACAAGGCTTGAAGTATCAATCCTTTTGGCAATGGTGATAGCTTTCTCGGCAAGCCTTTTTCAGTTCGGCAAAGGCTGTGAAAATGTAAGAGAGAATGTTCTTCGCCTTCACGTCATCGCAAACTCCGATTCAGACAGCGACCAAAGGCTGAAGCTTTTAGTTCGTGACACGGTGCTTTTAAAGGGCTCGTCTGTTTTCGACGGAAGTGTCAATGTGGAAAACGCGCGGCAAATTATTGTCCCGAACACGGAGCTTCTTGAAAAGGCGGCTCTTGATGTTGTGAGGCAAAACGGATTTGATTACGGCGTGACGGTTACTGTCGGCAAGGAATTTTTTGAAACAAGGACCTACGGCGGCATCACTTTCCCGGCCGGCACATATGAGGCGGTAAAGGTCGTCATCGGCGCCGGTAAAGGTCATAACTGGTGGTGTGTGATGTTCCCGCCCATGTGCCTGCCCGCGGCAACTGACGAGTCCGTCTATGCGTATCTCAACAAGGACGGCGTGGCAGTCGTCAGCAGCAGTCCGAAATATGAAATAAGATTTAAGGCGATTGAAATAATCGAAAAAGCAAAATCTCGTTTTAAATAAAACAAGACCTTATTTAGAAAATTTAAGCTCTGTTTTTATTAAAAATGCTTGAGAACAAAGCTTTTATATGCTATACTTAATGTCAGGTTTTTTGCGAAATTATACGAAAGGATGATACATATCAAAAAGTCAATAAACGCGTGGTCTGTCGACGGTAAAACCGGCTTTGACGAGATGTTTTCTCTGCTGAAAAAGGCCGGTTTTGACGGCGTTGAGCTTAATGTTGACAAAGAAGATTCCTCGGCACATTCGCTCACAATGACGACAAGCACAGAGCAGCTTTCCGAGATAAAACAGCTCTGTGAAAAACACTCGCTGCCTGTCGTCAGCATCTCAACATCCCTTTACGGCGGAAAGCTTGGCTCGCCCGACAAAACAATCCGCGAAGAGGCTCAGGCGATACTCAAAAAGCAGCTTGAATGCGCCGACGCTCTTGGAGCGGACGGCATTCTTGTTGTTCCCGGCGGCATATCAGATGATGTTTCACTTCTTGAAGCGTGGAACAATTCCAAGCGCGCGCTGTCAGAGCTGAAGGATGAAATTAAAGAGCGCGGGATTTATGTTTGTGTCGAAAATGTCTGGAACGGTTTTTTCACATCGCCCTTTGATATGTGCAAGTTTATAGACGAGCTTGACTGCGATTATATCCGCGCATATTACGATGTCGGAAATGTCGTTGAGTTTTCCGCGACAGAGCATTGGATTGAGGTGCTCGGGGACAAAATCAAAAAGATTCACTTTAAGGATTTTAAAAGAAACGGCGGTCGTCTGCATTCAGGCGGAACATGGGAGGACATAACAAAGGGCGACGTCAGGTGGGATAAGGTTGTTTCAGAGCTGCGCCGCGCAGGCTATGACGGCTATCTGACGGCCGAAGTGTTCAAGCAGGACGACTCCCAAAGCTTTGCCGATTACTATTCAGAGATTTCAAAGCAGCTTGACGCTGTGCTTTCAATGTAAATAATAAAGCGAAAGGAACGGTCTTTAAAATGAAAAAGCTTGCGATAATCGGATGCGGCGGCATCGGCACATATCACATGACACATTTTCTCGGTTTCACCGATATTATTGAGCTTGTCGGCTTTTGCGACCTGATTCCCGAGAGGGCGGAGTGCTTCGCCGAGGAAACAGAGAAGGGAAAAGCCTTTACTGATTACAGGGTTATGCTTGACGAGATAAAGCCCGAAATAGTTTTTGTGTGCGTTCCGCCGACCGAGCACGGTCAAATTGAATATGATTTGATTGACCGTGACATCCCGTTTTTTGTCGAAAAGCCTCTTGCACTTGATTTGGATATCGCGCGCGACATACGCGACAAGATAAAGGCAAAAGGGCTTATCACCGCTTCAGGTTTTCAGTGCCGCTACAGCAACCTTGTCGAGCCGTCCATGAAGTTCATGGACGAAAACGAAGTGATTTATATAGACGGCACAAGAATGGGCGGAATCCCCGAAGTGCCGTGGTGGAACAAGCGCTCGACGTCAGGCGGTCAGATTGTTGAGCAGACAATCCATCAGTTTGACATCATCAGGTACTTATACGGCGAGCCCGACACAGTCTTTACATTCGGCACAAAGGACTTTATAAGGGACATTGAGGGCTTTGACACCGAAAGTCTTTCAACAACCGTCGTAAAGTTCAAAAAAGGAGCATTGGCCGCCATTTCAACAGGCTGCTATTGCCAAAGCGGCTCCTGCTTTGACAGCAAGATTGTTTTCAGCACAAAGGATAAGAGAGCGGAGCTGAAAATCCTCGACACATTTAAAATAATTGAGGAAAAGCCGTCCGCGCGGGAGGATTCTGACGGATTTGTCGTTAAAGGCGACGGCGCACTCTCAAGCGGCGAAAAAGGCGAAACAATTTACAGTCAAAAAGGCGACGCCGGGATTCTTTGCGACAGGACTTTTATCGAGGCGGTCATTTCAGGCGACGGGTCAAAGATTCGCTCGCCTTACGACGACGCGCTGCGCTCTGTTGAATTTACGCTCGCATGCAACGAGTCAATAGACACAGGACTCCCCGTCAAGATAAAAGGCGAATAACAAATCTTGGCAAGCCGAAGTGTCCGACAAGGAGGTTTTTAAAATGACAAATATTATCGCTCACCGCGGCGCAAACAAAATCGCGCCGCAAAACACAATCCCCGCATTTCAAAAAGCTTTGGAAATGGGCGTTGACGGCTTTGAAAATGATGTCCATCTCACTAAAGACGGCTTTGTCGTCGTCTGCCATAACTATAGCATTGACGAAACTTCAAACGGCGGCGGGCTCATTGCCGACCTCACGCTTGACGAGCTGTTAAAGCTTGATTTCGGCTCATATTTTTCAAAGGATTTTGAAGGCACAAAAATTCCGCGTCTTGAGGACTTTCTTGATTTGTGCGGCGGTTTAAAGGTTATTAACATCGAAATCAAAAATCCGAAAAGAGGGCATAACGACATTGTCAGGAAAACAATAAACACCGTAAAAGATTTCGGACTTTTTGACAGCTTGATAATATCAAGCTTTGAGCCTTCAATTCTTGTCGAGTGCAAGGAGGTTGACCGTCTGACAAAAACAGGCATCTTATACGATCCCAACAGTCCTTACTGCGGTGAGATATGCGATGATTTCACAGCTTATGCAAAAAACATCAAAGCGGACGCCGTCCATCCTTTTTACGGTCTCGTAGACGAGGATTATATTGAGGAGGCGCACCAGGCGGGCATAGCCGTCAACCCGTGGACTGTCAACAAGGATTTTGCAATACAAAATCTGTTAGATTGGGGCTGCGACGGCATCATCACTGACTTTGCGGACACGGCTCTCAAGCTGCGCGGTTAGCCGGCGCTTCACGCAAAAAACAAACGCGCCCTGCCTTACCCCATTCTTAGGTTAAGGCAGGGCTGTTTTTTTTGTCGTCAAGCTATGTCAGCCGATTTTTATAAAGCTTTTTGCCCTGATTGTGACGCCGTTATAATCGGCCGGCTCATCATTGTAGTTGACACACACAACAGCGCCGTTTTCATATTCTGTGCAGAACACGCCCTGTATTTCCGTTTCATAATTGTTTGTCATTCTCGTCTCGCGCAGGTCGCCCAATGTCTCGTTTGCCCTCACATAAAACGCCGCGGCGGAATTAAGCCATTCTTCATAAAAAAACGTGTCGTTTTGATTGTCAATGTCTTCATAGCACCACTCATATGACAGACACGCGCCGTATTCAATAAACCGCAGCGCCGCTTTTTCACTGTCATCACAAAGGTTGACAGGCACGCCTGAATAGTCTGCCGTGCCGTGTATGATCATCTGCACGAAAGGCACAGCCTCATAAAGCCCTCTCTTTTCAGCGACAGCGGGTGAAAGCGGCAGCTCGGCAATCACATCGGCTTTTCTAATGGCATAAAGATTGCCTGTGTCAATCATAATTTTTCTGCCGTTTGAAAGGGAGGAAATGTTTGCGGAGATTATGCCGCACGCCGTCTGCCTGTCTGTAAAACCGCCCGAATAGTCGGAATAAAGAAGGCTGCCCGCGTCATTTACGCAAAATCCGTCGGACGAAATCTCCTTTGCGTCTGTGAGCAGCCCTATGACTGTTTTTTCAAGAGCGGAAAACCGCAACAAATGCCTGTTAAAGCTTTTTGGCCCTATTATGCCGCTCAAAATGTTGCCTGACGAAGCGCGGGCGCTTTCGCCGAAGATGCTGTCGGCCGCGTTGTAAGTCAGCAGCTTTTCGCCGTTCCATGTGAGCAAATTAATGTCAATAAACAAGCTGTGTCCCTGAGCCGCCGAATAGCCCATCAATTTTTTGAAGCCGTTTTTGCCGCCAAGCCTTTTTAAAAGCGAAAGCCTGCCGGTTTTGTTTTGGTTGACGCCGCCGTCGAGCGCGCCTATATATCTGATGTTAATGTTGTTAATGCCCTTTGCTTTCATCCTTGAAAGCATATCCTGCGCCTGCTCAAAGGTTGTGAGCGATTTTACTGCCTCAAGACTTTTTATCAGCCTTGAGCTGCCTGTCGAAGCGCCGATTATGTTAAGATTAAAAGGCATATATTCCTCATTCGCAACAGTGTTTGCGGATATATGCTTGTTTCTCATAAACTGTTCGCGGCAAGCCGCGGCCATTCCGCCGTAGCTTGCGTTGCCGCCGCTCAAAAGTCTGACGCAAAGCCTGACCTCATCGACATTGCTCATTTTGTTAAGGTACATAACATTTTGCCCGTGCGACACTTTTTCGGCTGTTTCGGCAATTTCAAAGCTGACTCCGACTTTGTTCAGTCCGCTTTTTCCCGTCGCCCTGTCCGCGGAAATTGTCGCGCAAGCGTCGCCGCGCTCAATTATGGCGACAAAGGCGCTGTCGCCCTGCTTTGCGCCGTAAGCGGGGAAAATCGCGGGATAGCTGTCTTTATCGTCTGCATCGCCGTACACGGCAAAGCTAAGCGGCTTGAAGCTTTTGTCCCCCCTGCCCGTTTTGATAACAGCACCGCACCCGTCGGGAACAAGAATGAAATCATCGCTGCCCGCGTCGGCGCTTGCCCCGAAAAACTCCAGCAGTCCAAGCCTTGTGACGACTGCCGACTCATTCCCCGAAAGGTTTTCCCACACGGCTGTTATATAGAGATTGCCGTCAAGCAAATCATATTTTATGTTGACTAAAAAAACAATGTCGGTGCTTGCGAAATCGCTTTTTTCAAGCAAATTGTCGGCGATTTTCATCTTGTTCACCTTTGAGGCTGTTTGCTCGTCAACAGTGACGACATATTTTATATCATATCCGGTAAACTTTGACTTATCGCCCATTACGTCGCACGAAACATTTCCGAACAGGACTGAATTATCCTGCGAATTGAGATGGTGTAGCGTGCCGTTTGAGAATATGTCGATGGTAAAAGCGGCGGCTGAATAGTCGTAAGACTTGCCCGCGCTTGCAGGCAAAGAAAGCCAATATTTGCCCTGCTTCTTTTCAGGTTCGGCGGCGGGGTAAGCTTCCGGCTTTTCTGTCGCGCTCCTTTGATAAAGCGCCACTCCGTAGCTTTTGTCGTCTATATAAAGGCTCAACAGGCCTGATTCGGCGACTGTGTCGTTAAAGTTTTCCGGGTTAATCAGATGCAGACTTTTTTCAGAAACAGCGGGATTTGCCTTTTGAAATTCAGCATTAAAGGAAATCACTTGATTTTTTTCTGAATTTGAGCAGCCGACAACCAACAGCACGACCGCGGCGGCACATAAAAACCCGAATGCTCTGAAAAAATTGTGCGGTTTGATGACATAATACCTGTTCAAACTTCTTGCTCCCTAAAAGTTTTTAATCCTGCCGCGCTTCCCTATGCGCCCTTATAATCGGCGGCGCGTTTTGCCTCAATGGCGTCCTTCACCATCATATCCTTTATTTTCATGAGGCGCGTTGTGGCGCTTCTCTCGTTTTCATCTAACTTCATCGTTATAAACTTGATTGTGTCCTCATACCTCGGTATCATCACATGCTCAAGGGCGTTGACTCTGCGGCGCGTCTTTTCTATCTCGGCGGCCATAAGGCGGCAGGACTTTTCGACCTCCGCAAGCCGCAGCATTTGCGGCATTATGTCGAAAAGCGACTTGACGGCAAAATCAAGCTCGCTCGACGTGGAGGCAAATCCGTATGAATATATGTCATGCTCGTCCGGCGCCTTAAACTTTGCCGAATATTCGGGTATCATAACGCTCATCACGTTTTTTTCTGTTATATCAAGGCTCATCGACTGCGACGGAAGCATCAGGGCGACATTAAGCGCCTTATCGCTCATGACAGAACGCGCGATTGACATGTGTTGGTTGGCCGCTTTTATGCCCTCCTCCACTTCGCGTCTTAATTTTTTGTTTTCGCGCACAAGCTCAAGGAAAATCCGCATAAGCTCATCGCGCTTGTCCTTCAGGAGCTTGTGTCCCCTTCTTGCCGTGACAAGCTTTGTCTTCAGCTTTGTAAGCTCCATCCTTGTCGGGTTGACATTCAGCGTCGCCAATGCGCCATCGCCCCCTTAATGTTTGGTTTTGGCAAATCATTCGTCATAAAATTCGTCGAGCAGATCGTCGCTTATGCGCTTTAGCTCGCTTCTGGGAAGAATCCTCAAGAGCTTCCAGCCTAAACCGAGAGTCTCCTCAATCGTCCTGTTTGCCGTAAACCCCTGTGAAACATAACGTTTTTCAAACTCGTCGGCAAATTTGGCATAAAGCTTGTCGATATCTGTCAGCGCCGCCTCACCGAGGATTATCATAAGCTCTTTTGCGTCTTTTCCTCTTGCGTAAGCTGAAAAAAGCTGATTCATCACGTTTGAATGGTCTTTCCTTGTCTTGCCTTCGCCTATGCCTTTGTCCTTAAGCCTTGAAAGCGACGGCAGCACGTCGACGGGGGGCATTATCCCTTTTCTGTAAAGCTCGCGGCTGAGAATTATCTGTCCCTCCGTTATATAGCCCGTCAAATCGGGAATCGGGTGCGTCTTGTCATCCTCCGGCATTGAAAGAATGGGAATTAACGTGATGCTCCCGGCCTTGCCTTTTTGCCTGCCCGCACGCTCATAAATTGCGGCAAGGTCTGTGTACATATACCCCGGATAACCGCGCCTGCCGGGGACTTCCTTTCGCGCCGCCGAAACCTCGCGCAGAGCGTCCGCGTAGTTTGTTATGTCCGTCAAGATAACAAGAACGTGCATATCTTTGTCAAAAGCAAGATATTCCGCCGCCGTGAGCGCCATTTTAGGAGTGGCAATGCGCTCTATGGCGGGGTCGTTCGCAAGGTTTGAAAACATGACCGTCCTGTCGAGCGCGCCCGCTTCCTTGAAGCTTTCCACAAAAAAGTTCGACTCCTCGAATGTTATGCCCATCGCGGCGAAAACGACGGCAAACTGCTCGTCCGCACCGGGAACCTTTGACTGCCTTGCTATCTGTGCCGCAAGATCGGCATGAGGAAGACCTGACGCAGAAAATATCGGCAGCTTTTGACCTCTGACAAGTGTGTTAAGCCCGTCTATCGCCGAAACTCCCGTTTGAATGAATTCCTCAGGATAGCTTCTTGCGGCGGGGTTCATCGGTGTTCCGTTGACGTCAAATCTTTTTTCGGGCAATATTTCCGGTCCGCCGTCAATAGGCCTTCCAAGACCGTCAAAAACTCTGCCGAGCATATCCTCCGAAACGCTAAGCTCCATCTGCCTGCCTGAAAAGCGCACCTTGCTGTCCGAAAGATTTATACCCGCGGAGCTTTCAAAAAGCTGAACAAGCGCGTTTGAGCCATTTATTTCAAGCACACGGCAGCGCCGTTTCTCGCCGTTTACAAGCTCTATTTCGCCAAGCTCGTTAAACGTGACGTTCTCAACTTCACGAACAAGCATCAAAGGGCCGGAAACCTCCTCGATGGTTCTGTATTCTTTGGGCATTAAAACTCCTCCTTTGACTCCAGCGCCGCGCTTATGTCGCTGCTTAGCATGGATTGTATTCTTGCAAATTCTTCGTCTGTTTTGTCTTCGCTCACATATTTGAAACGCCCTACCGCCTCGCGTGAAGGAATGTTGACAAGCTTTTCAATATCTGCTCCCAAAACAAGAGCCTCGGCGGCGCTGTCATAAAAGAGCAGCACTGACTTCATCATAAGATATTGCTTTTTGAGGGATGTGTAAGTGTCTACCTCATGGAAAGCAAGCTGGTGAAGGAAGTCCTCGCGAATGCTCCTTGCCGCCTCCATCTTGAGCCTGTCGGAAGCTGACAGCGCGTCCATGCCGACAAGCTTTACAATTTCGTCAAGCGCCGCTTCTTCGGAAAGCAGGGCAAGCACTCGTCCGCGCAGTTCCGTCCAGTCGGGCGCCGTATTAGCGTTAAACCACGAAGCGAGCGACTCCGCGTAAAGCGAATAGCTTGTGAGCCAGTTTATCGCCGGAAAATGCCGCTTATACGCCAAGTTTGCGTCAAGCCCCCAAAACACCTTGACAATGCGCAAAGTCGCCTGTGAAACAGGCTCTGAAATGTCGCCGCCCGGGGGCGATACTGCCCCGATTACTGAAAGCGCGCCCTCGCGCCTGTCTGATCCGAGTGAGATGACGCAGCCGGATCTTTCGTAAAACTGCGCAAGCCTGCTGCCGAGATAAGCCGGGTATCCTTCCTCTCCGGGCATCTCCTCAAGCCTGCCCGACATCTCACGCAGCGCCTCCGCCCACCGCGATGTGGAATCCGCCATAAGCGCGACGGAGTAGCCCATATCTCTAAAATATTCGGCAATTGTTATGCCGGTATATATTGACGCCTCCCGCGCCGCCACAGGCATATCGGATGTGTTGGCTATCAAAACGGTGCGCTCCATCAGCGACTTGCCCGTGTTGGGATCTATAAGCTCAGGAAATTCGTTTAAAACGTCGGTCATCTCGTTGCCGCGCTCACCGCACCCGATATACACGACAATGTCCGCCTCCGCCCATTTCGCAAGCTGGTGCTGCGTCACAGTCTTTCCGCTGCCGAATGGGCCCGGTATCGCTGCGACACCGCCCTTTGCAATCGGAAACAGCGAGTCTATGACACGCTGACCGGTAATCAGCGGCTTGTCGGGCGAAAGCTTTTTGCTGTAAGGTCTGCCCTTTCTGACAGGCCAGCGCTGAATCAGGGACACGGCAGTTTCGGAGCTGTCGTCTCCGTCGATGACACATACTGTGTCAGTTATCTTAAAATCGCCGCCGCTTATTGATTTTACAGTGCCGCCGACGCCGGGAGCCGCCATTATCTTGTGGAGGACAATGTCTGTTTCGCACACCGTGCCGAGTACATCTCCGCTCTCGACTTTGTCGCCCGCCTTGACGCAAGGCGTGAAATGCCATACCTTTTCCCTGTTAAGCGACGGCACCTCAACACCTCTTGTCAGGTTGTTGCCTGTGATCTTTCTTATTTCCTCAAGCGGTCTTTGTATCCCGTCGAAAATGCAGCCAATAAGGCCGGGTCCCAGCTCTACGCTTAGCGGAACTCCCGTTGACTCGACAGGCTCTCCCGTGCCGAGACCGGATGTTTCCTCATAGACCTGTATTGAGGCCTTGTCGCCGCGAATCTCAATTATTTCACCAATCAACCTCTTGTCGCTGACGCGGACGACGTCGAACATATTAGCGTCACGCATACCGGACGCCACGACAAGCGGGCCTGAAATCTTTGTTATTTTTCCTATGCTCATTTATCGTTACCGTTCCCTTTCGAGAAATTTATTCTGACAATATGTCGGAACCGACCGCCTGCTCAACAGATCTGCTGACATTTTTTAAACCCATCCCGTTATTCCCCGTCACACCCGGTATCGGTATTACGGCGGGCATTGTCTGCTCTCCATAGCGCTCAATCTCCGTTTGAATTTGGGCGGCAAGAAACTCCGTGATGTATATAACAGCGTAGCCGCTTTCCGCAAGCTTTCGCAGCGTGCGCGCGGCTCCGGCGGCCTCGTCCTCGGGAAAAACACTTAAACCGACAGACGCAAAACCGTAAACACTGTCCTTGTCCCCGATTGCGGCTATCTTATACATAAGCTTTTCTCACCCTTTTCCTGATTGATTCCTCCGGCAGGTTGTTGTTTTTTGCCGATATTATTATCCGAACATTTTTTATTTCAATCATTTTCGACATATAATAAGCCGCCAGCGGACCCGCTCCGAAGGCGGATGAACGCTCGGCGCTTATTATGTCGAACACAGCTTCATCGCACCATTTTTCAAAAGCAGTATCGCTCTCCCCTATCGGCACCGCGGCGTCGGAAAGCACTGTAGTCGAGATGTTTGACACCACCTCCGCCCTGCCCTTTTGCGCCGATTCTATGAGGTCCGCGTTGTCAATCAGCCCGCTTTCCGCCATGGCTCTTTGCATAAATTCTGCGTCCTTGCCTGTCGCCGCGCTCCTTAGAGCAATTTTTATGTCTGCAGCGGCGCATGAAAGCCTTGCTGTTTCCTCAAGCACGCGTACTTTGCTCTTTACAGCCGATTTGATTCTTTCTTCCATTGAAAACCTGTCAACAACAATATCTATGAGCCTGCCTGCCCCATGGCTTAACATTGCCGATTCATATCCCTGCTTTGCCGCCTGTGCAAGATGCTTAGGGAGGGTGTCAAAAAGCTTTTCGCTGACAGCCTTAAAAACAAGGTCGGGCGGGGTTATTGACGGATATACAAAAAGGTTGTCGGGGCATTCGCTTGAAAGAAGGCATTTCAGCGCAGCTTTGAGGTTGTGAAAATCATCGGGCATTATCAAGGCGTTAAGGACATTTATGTCGGGAGCGGCTTCTTTCAGCAAATCCCATGCCTTGTCCGCCTCTTTCTCAAGCATCGCGGAGCTTTCGCCCGCGCCGACGGAAACATCCCAGCCCTTGTCAGACAAAAGACCGAGGACGGCACCGACGCCGTCGCAGGAAATGAGCTGCTCCGTCTCCTGCGCTGTCAAAAGCGAAAGCTCGTTATATCTTATCTTTGCGACGCCAAAGGCGTAATCTGTGTCGCGCAAGCGGATCTCCTCCCGTCATAGCCTGCTAAATAAATACAGCCGCGCATATGCGCTCTAAAATCTCGTCGCGTTTTTCCTCCGCGAGCGCGTCAAAGGAGCAGTTGACATCTATATCACCGTAAACAAGAATAAAGCCGCCGTCAATTTCAGCCTGTCTGTCCGAAAGCTTAATTTCATAGCCCTCCGGCAGACGTGAAATGACGGAGCTTATAAAGCCCTCCGGCAGACGGTTTTTGTCTTTTGCCGACAAAAGCATCTCGCCGCTCCCTTTTTGTGCGTGTGAAACGGCAAGCCTTGAAAGAACCTCAAAATATTCCGTGTCGTCAAGGCTCTTTATTTCCGAAAGCGCCGCCCTTAAAACATCGTTTATGATTTCTATCTTTAATTTAAGGAGAGTTTGCCTGTTAATGCGGCGGGCAGCGGAATCTCCCCTTTTTTCGATTTCCGCCGCGCGCTCAACAGCATCGTCGTGTATGTCCGCCGCCATATCAGCGCGCCTGATTTCCGCCTCTGATTTGAGCTTTTTGACTGTTTCGTTTGCGGCGCCGATAACCGATTCGCAGGCTTTTTTACTGTCGGCGTTTATTTTGTCAATTATTTTTTCTAACCCGGTCATTTATCCGCACCCCAAGTAATTATATTATTTGCCGACTATGCCGGAAATGCTGAAAATGGCAAGAACTGAAATGAGAAGCGAAAGAACGGCATATGTCTCAACCATGGCGGCAAATGTTATAGCTTTGCCGCTTTCGTCGGGCTTTTTAGCTATGATGCCTATGCCGGACGCCGAAACCTTTGCCTGCCAGATAGCTGAAATAAATCCGCCTATCGCCATCGGAAGACAAGCCTCAAAATACATTAATCCTTCTAATGTTGTCAGCTCCACCGCGTCACCGCCGATGACGCCGATTCTGACAAGCAGCAAAAAAGCTGTTAAAAAACCATAAAGCCCCTGTGTGCCGGGCAAAATTTGAAGTATCAGCGCCTTGCCGAACTTTGAAGGATCCTCTGATACAAGTCCCGCGCCCGCCTGACCTACCATACCTACGCCTATGGCGGAACCGATTCCTCCGAATGCCGCCGCCGCCGCGGCTCCCAATATTGCCAGTGTTAAGCCTGTTCCCATTTTTAGTCCTCCTTGATTGAATAATATTTTGTGTTAACTTTTAAAGGCGTGAAGGCTCTGCCTCCACCCTCATAAAACTTTGAGAAAAACTCGACATACTGAAGTCTGTTTGTGTGGACATATGTGCCGATGAGGTTTATGGCGATATTTACGGTGTGACCAAAAATAAACACGAAGATGAGCATGACAGCCTTTAAAAATGTGCCCGACGCCATTGTGCCGAGAAGGTTTATAACGCTTGCGATAACTCCTGTCGACAGACCGAGCGCAAGGAGACGGGAATATGATAAAATATCGCCGAGATATCCCGCTCCGATGTTGTAAAGACCGTAAAGCCCCCCGCCAAGCTTTCCGAATATGTTTTTGGAGCTTCTTCCGGATGTCAGCACAATGAGAGCCACTCCGGCTATCGCCAAATATTTGCCGGCTGCTGAAATCGCGGGGCTTATTTCTGTAATTATTCCGGCTCCCAAGGGCGCCGCGCCCATAACGAGCAGATAAACAGGTATGACGTCAAAAAAAGCGGCAAGCCTTTGACCGCTTTTCCAAAGCATCGAAAACTTGACAGCAAGACCCGCAAAAAGATGCACGATTCCTATCAAGAAAGAAAAAAGCATCATTTTCATCGGATCGTCAACAGGCTCGAACCACAGAGCAAGACTCGGCAGCTCCCTGCCGAAAAATTGCAGCGCGACAACCTGGGCTATGTCGCCGAACCAGCTTCCGAACATCGCGCCCCAGAACACTGTTGATATTCCGCAATAAAGGAACATATCCGTCGCCTTTTTCATGCCGGACGACAGCCTTAGCTTTGATTTCGCGAAAAGCATCGCAACAACCATCACAACGCCGTAACCGGCGTCTGAAAGCATTATGCCAAAAAGAATGTAGTAAAAAAACGCCATGACAGGATTAGGGTCCACATCGTCCTTTCCGGGGATAGAATACATCTCCGTGACAGATTCGACAGCGCCGCCAAACCTCCCGTTTTTAAGGAGTACGGGCGTTTCCTCATCGTCGGACGGCTCTGTGACGGCGACGGCGGCTATAAATTTCTTTTCGATTTTTTCGACAAGCTTTGCCGCCTTTCGTTCGGGCAGGAAGCCCTTCAGTGCTATAAGCTTATCGTTTGCCGCGATGTTTGCAAGCGCTTTATATTTGTCGCGCTTTACGGAAAAATAGTCTGCCGCGAACTCTATGTCCCTGCGCAGATTGCCGTAATCGGCAAGATTTTGAGTGTGTTCGTATATTTCATCCTCAAGGGTACTTATTTGCTTTTGGTATCGTTCAAATCGGATTTCAGGCCGATGCCTTGTGGGATCTGACGGCTTGACGAAACCAAGCGAACGCAAGGCGGACTCCATCTTTTGCGCGTCATCCTTGGCGCAAAGCACGAAAACGCCGGTCTGGTCGCGGGACGAAAAAACAACTTCGGCATAAAAATCAATCTCCGGTTCCTCCGCGCCGATTGCAAGCGTCAGACCATCGATGTCATACTCCTTTTGAAACGAACCGATAAACGCGGCTGTGGAGCCTGTGCCCCTAAACTGCATCGGCACATCAAGCGCAAGCCATGGCTCAAGCTGGTCGGAAAGCGCCCGATACCTTGCGGCGGCGGCTTTATTTTCGTCGATTTTTTTTGCCGTGGAGTTGATTTTGATGCATTTGGATATGATTCCGTCGATGTTTTCCGATCTCTCTTCATATTCCTTCGATGAAATTTCAACGCCGTAATTAAAAGACTCTAAAAACGATTTCTTTTCGGGAGCGTATTTGTCAAGGTTTTTCAAAGCGCTTTCAGCGGCGGATAAAATCTTTTCAAACTGTGAAACGCTCGTGCCGACAGACAGCCTCGCAAGCCTGTCGTCCTCCTCAAACTCGCTTAACTCAACAAATCCGCATCGCTGAAGCCAGTCCACAAGATCGCGGCTGTCCTCAATCGCGCAAACAGCTTCAAAGCGCTTCATTTTAAGTTTTGCCATTGTCGTCCCTCCCCTTTAGGAGATTTAAGCTCATGAAAGGATTGCCTCAAGGACAGCTTTCGTCACGTCCGACTGTTTTTTTTCGGCAGACTCCCTCATCTTGGCGCCCAGCTCCCTTGCCTCGCGCTCCGCCTTGATGGCCTTTTCACGCGCCGCGCCTTTAGCCGTGTCTATCAGCCTTCCGGCCTTAATCTCCGCTTGGTTTTTTGCCGTCGCGTCCGCTTCATCAATATGGTTTTCGGCCTCAAATATAAGTGAATCGGCGGCAGTCCTTGCGTTTAACAATGCCTGCTCCGACTTTTTTTCCGCGGCCTGCACTTTTTTTATTATTTCGGAAGCCATAAAAGACGGGCTTCTCGTTTTAATAAAAAACGATTTGCCCTATCCCACCTTTCATCTGCTTTTCGATTTTTTAATTTTATCATATTTTTTCATAAAAGTATATAAATATTTAGAAAAAAGGAGAGTATTGGACAAGGAGTATCGACAAAGTACGCCGCAGACGATAAAATTCGCTAAAATTGTATAACAAGGGCAACACCGCTCATTGCGCGGTGTTGCCCAAGATATAAAAAAATAATTTGATTTCCCTTTGCGGATATGTTATAATTTATTCGGACATAACAGTTTTGTCCGGAAAGAGGAGGTGTCATTGTGGATACTGCTTTTATGATTTTATGGATAGTCCTCTTAGTGGTTCTTGTTGTTGTTGAGGCGTCGACAGTGCAGCTTGTCACGATATGGTTCGCGTTGGGCTCGCTCGTTGCTCTGATAGCCAATCTACTCCACGCTTCCGCTTGGATTCAGGGCACACTTTTTGTCGCGGTTTCGCTCATTTCCCTTGCCGCCACAAGACCCTTAGTAAAGAAGTTCACCAAGAAAACGCGCGTGCCCACAAACGCCGACATGGTAATCGGCAAAAGCGCGGTCGTCGTCGAGGAAATAAACAACGACCTTGCGAGCGGACTTGTCAAGGTCGGCGGTGTAACATGGACGGCGCGGACATCGGACAGTTCCGTCATGCCCGAAGGCACCGACGCGGTTGTTGAAAAAATTGAGGGCGTAAAATTAATCGTTTCGGCAAAATAACATATTAATACAGAAAGGGAGTTTCACTGTGCATTATTTCTTTATTTTTCTCGGAATAGTCATATTCCTCCTTATTGTCGTTGTGGCAAACGTCAAGATAGTTCCGCAATCAAAAGCATATGTAATCGAATTTCTCGGAGCTTATAAGGAGACGTGGCAGACAGGCTTTCATATCAAGATACCTTTTGTTGAAAAAGTTTCAAAGATTGTTTCCCTGAAAGAGCAAGTCGTAGACTTTCCGCCGCAGCCCGTCATCACCAAAGACAATGTCACCATGCAGATAGACACCGTTGTCTTTTTCCAAATCACCGACCCGAAGCTTTATTCATACGGCGTCGAACGCCCGCTGTCGGCGATAGAAAATCTTTCAGCGACGACTCTCCGCAACATCATCGGCGAGCTTGAGCTTGACCACACTCTCACTTCAAGGGACACGATTAACGCGAAAATCAGGGTCACTCTTGACGAAGCCACCGACCCTTGGGGCATAAAGGTCAACCGCGTCGAGCTGAAAAACATCATTCCGCCAGCCGAGATTCAGGACGCGATGGAAAAGCAGATGAAGGCGGAGAGGCAGCGCCGCGAGTCAATCCTCAAGGCAGAGGGTGAAAAGGCCAGCAAGATTCTTGTCGCCGAAGGTCACAAGGAGAGCCAGATTCTTGCGGCGGAGGGCGAGAAGCAAGCCGCGATTCTTAAAGCCGAAGCCGTCAAGGAGTCAAAAATCCGCGTCGCGGAGGGCGAGGCGGCGGCAATAGTCGAAACACAAAAGGCGACGGCAGAGGCTGTCGGGCTTATCAACAACGCCATGCCCGGCTACGGTTTCCTCACACTGAAAAGCCTTGAGGCTTTTGAAAAGGCCGCAAACGGTCAGGCGACAAAGATTATTATCCCAAGCGAAATTCAATCAATCGCCGGTCTTGCCACAAGCTTGACAGAGGTCATAAACAAATAATCTTGCAAAGAAGGACTCCGTTCCCGAACACGGGCGGAGTCTTTTTATGTTTTGCGGCAGTTAAAATAATTTAACAGCGGTCAAAACTGACTCAACGGTGTGAAATTGCACTTGACAACGTGCATACCCTCGGTATAATTGTTTTATATGCCAATTAATTTTACGGAGATATTATATGAGCGACAAAATCTTAAAATTCAGCGGCGGTTCATTCACTATTATGCAGGCAACGGACGTACATGGCATTGCCAAGGAGTCGCCCGACACGTCAAGGCTGCTGGACGCCGCCCTCGACAAAATCAAGCCCGATTTGGTTGTTTTCACAGGCGATCAAATCAAAGGCTATGGTCTTTCATACCTCACGGGCGACAAGCTTGAAAAGGTCAAGCAGGCGATACACAACATTGCCGAGCCTGTCAACAGCCGAAAAATACCTTTTATCGTCACATTCGGAAACCATGACCCGCAAGTCGGCATATCGCTTGACAAGCAGTTGGAGATTTTCAAAAGCTATGAGCATTATGTTTCACCTGCGGAAGAATTCATGTTCGACGCAGGCACCGTATCAATACCCATTATGAGCGGCGACGGATTGAGACAAATATTTAATATTTATCTTGTTGATTCAAGAGGCTCGGCAAAAGGCGGCGGCTATGCGCCGGTGGACAAGGAGCAAATCGAGTGGTACAAATCAGTCCGTGAAAAGCTTAAAGAAAAAAACGGAGGATACATACCCTCCTTTGTGTTTCAGCACATCCCTGTCCACGAAATTTACAAGCTTTTTGAGCGTGTGAGCAAAAAGACAGCCGGAGCTGTTCAGGCCTTCAGGACACATAAGGGCAAATATTACAAGCTTAAAAAAGAGATTTCCGAAAAAGGCGGAATATTCCTTGAGCCGCCCTCCATTCCGGATATAAACACAGGCGAGTTTGAAGCTATGTCTGAAAAAGGCGATGTCGTCGGAATGTTTTTCGGGCACGACCACAAAAACAGCTTTGTCGGAAATGTCGGCGGTGTGGATCTCGGCTACTGTCCCGGCTGCGGCTTCGGCGAATACGGAAACGGCGTCGAAAGAGGCGTTCGCGCATATATACTAAACGAGAGCGAGCCGCGCAATTATTCAACATACACAGTTACTTATCGCGAGCTTTTCGGCAAAAAGGTCTTGAAGCCTCTTAAAAAGGCGTTTTACGACAAGATGCCCACATCGTTTGACGCCGCTGTCCCGCTTATCGCAAAAGCGCTCGGTTTTATAGCCGCTCTTGTTTTAGCCGTCCTTTTGCTTGCAAGATTTTTATAATCAAGGAGATAATATAATGACCGACAATCAAAAAAATGTCAAAAATGACTCGGAGCTTTGGAAGTTTATCAAATTTTCTTTTGCGGGCGCGTCGTCGTCAATTGTGGAGCTTGCGGTGCATCTCCTGCTCACAGGCGTCGTGTTTAAGGCGCTCATGGACGTTCCCTTTGTCAGCCCTGTTTTCAACTATATCGGCATAAACTCAAAAGGTTATCTCAACTCTTATCTCATCTCCATAACCGTGGGATATGCGATAGCTTTTATCTTAAACCGCAAGGTGACTTTTCATGCCGACTCAAACGCCACCGTCAGCGTCGTCCTTTATATCCTCATGGTTATTTTTACGATTTTTGCAGGCTCTTGGATCGGCACGGTGATGAGCGGTTTCAGCGTTACGCTCATTGACAGAGGTTGGAGCGGCACAGTCGTTAACGCTGTTTGCAAAATAATTCAAATGACAATACCCACCTTGTGGACATATCCTATAAACAGATTTGTAATCCACAGAAAGGTTAAGACGCCCGACACCGGCGAAGAAAAAAACGCATAGAACCGGAGTATTAATTTAAATGAACCATCTTGAGTTTTCTGATTTTTTTAAAGAGTTTTTAGACGACAAGAATTTGCTCGCTGCCTTTAAGGGCGGCGAGCTTATTGATATTTCTGCGGACAACGCGGCTCGAAGCCTTGTCATCAAAGCTGCATTTGATCGCTTTATAAGCCCCGAATTGTTTTCAGAGCTGTCCAAGGCTGTTAAAGACTGTCTCAACCTCAACCTTCTGAAAATTAATTACAGCTTCCCTCCGGGCAGCTTTTCCGCCGACGTTCTGCCGTGCCTTGCTAATGAGCTTAACGAGATTATCCCCGCCTCAAAAGGCTTTCTTGAGGGAGCCGATTATTCTTTGGAGGGCGGCACCGTTCTTGTAAAGCTGGCGCACAGCGGCGCTGATATTCTTGTCGGAGCCGGTGCCGAGGGATGCCTTAAAAGAATCATTTCCGACAGGTTCGGCTTGAGCTTTGATGTAAAGATATCAAACGGCGGCAAGACAGGCTTAAAAAACAAGGATTACATAAAGATTCAAGACAGCATAAAAAACCTCAAAGTCGCCGCGGAGAGCGAAACGCCGCAAAACAAAAAAATCAAATCGGCATTTGAAGGACTGCCTTTTTCTTTTTCAAAAGCTTATCCCATCTATGGCAGCTACGTCATCAAGACAAGACCTGTTCCGATAAGCTCCATCACGCCCGAGGACGGAACTGTCGTTGTTTGGGGCGATGTTTTTTCGCTTAAGGTTAAGGAGACAAAAAAAGGCGATCGTTTAATTATCACATTTAATGTCACAGACTATACAAGCTCCTACTCTGTCAAGATTTTTGAAGAAAAAAGAGACTGTGAGCAGCTTTTAAGCAAGCTTGCCGACGGAATACGCGTTCTTGTCCGCGGGACTGTCGTGCTTGACAGCTTTTGGGGTGTTTATATTATAAATGCGCGCGCGGTCACGGCAGTCGAAAAGATTGAGGAAGCCGACAATGCCGAAAAAAAGCGTGTCGAGCTTCATCTTCACACAAATATGTCTGCAATGGACGGCATCGCAAGCGCCTCCGAGCTTGTTAAGCGGGCGGCAAAATGGGGGCATAAAGCGATTGCCATTACAGACCACGGCGTCGCGCAGGCATTCCCCGAGGCTGCCGCGGCGGCAAAAAGCGCCGGTATAAAGGTTATCTTCGGGTTGGAGGGATATCTCGTCGACGACCTCGTCCCCGTGGTTCACGGCTCATCAAAAGAGAGGTTTGACGGCACATTTGTTGTCTTTGACCTTGAAACGACGGGATTGAGCAAAAAATCAGACAGGATAACAGAAATCGGTGCTGTTAAAATATCCGGCGGGAAAATTGAAGAAAAGTTTTCAAGCTTTGTCAACCCGCTTATAAGCATACCGAGCGCCATAACAAAGCTTACGGGAATAACAAACGAAATGGTCGCCGACGCTCCGCTTGAGGACGAGGCGCTGCGTTTGTTTTTTGAGTTTTGCGGCGATTCGCCGCTTGTCGCGCACAACGCTCCTTTTGACACTGGCTTTTTAAAAAAGGCTTGCGGCAGGTGCGACATTTTTTATGATTACACATCAATTGACACAGTCCCCTTTGCGCGCTCTGTATTACCGGGGCTGAAAAATTATAAGCTTGACACTGTCGCGGCGCACCTTAAGCTTCCGAAATTTAATCATCACCGCGCTTGTGACGACGCGCACACATGCGCTGGCATATTTTTAAAGCTGATAGACGACACAAACCTGAAGTTCGGCATAAACAACATTTCGCAGCTTAACACGGCGCTTGCCGGCGGCGACGTCAAATCGCTCCCGTCGCACCACATTATACTGCTTGTCAAAAATCTTGTCGGCTTAAAAAACTTATACAAGCTGATAACAAGCTCTAATCTCGAACATTTTAAAAAGCATCCGCGGATACCAAGAAGTGAGCTTGCCGCGCGCCGCGAGGGTTTAATCCTTGGCAGCGCTTGTGAAGCGGGAGAGCTTTACAGAGCTGTTATAGAGGGGAAAAGCAGTGCCGATCTGCTCGAAATCGCTTCCTTTTACGATTATCTTGAGATTCAGCCGAACGGCAACAACGCCTTTATGATAGAATCGCAGCGGTCTGAATACAAAGATATACAAAGCGTGGGCGATCTTGAGGACATCAACAAAAAGATTGTAGAAATCGGAAACAAACTCAATAAACTGACAGTCGCGACAGGCGATGTTCATTTCCTTAACAAGTCAGATTCCATTTTCAGAGCGGTTATCATGGCAAGCCAAGGCTTTTCAGACGCGGACAAGCAGGCGCCGCTTTATTTTCGGACGACTGATGATATGCTTGATGAGTTTTCATACCTGGGCGAAGAAACTGCATATCGCGTCGTCGTCGAAAACACAAACACGATAGCGGATCTCACAGAGAACATTTCTCCGATACCGAAAGGCTCTTTTCCGCCCGCCATTGAAGGGTCCGACGAGGAGCTTACAAGCATTTGCCGCGAAAACGCCCGCCGGATTTACGGCAGAAGCTTACCAAAATATGTTGAGGACAGGCTGGAGCGGGAGCTTGAATCTATCATAAAAAATGGATTTTCAGTGCTTTATATGATAGCTCAAAAGCTTGTGCAGCACTCCGTTTCCAACGGTTATCTTGTCGCATCCAGAGGCTCCGTAGGGTCGTCCTTTGTCGCTTTTGTCGCGGGCATATCAGAGGTTAATCCGCTTTATCCGCACTATGTCTGCAAAAACTGCGCACACAGCGAATTTATAACTGACGGCTCATACGGCTCCGGCTTTGATTTGCCCGTGAAAGATTGCCCCGAATGCGGCACAAGAATGTGCCGCGACGGTCACGACATTCCTTTTGAGACATTTCTCGGCTTTGACGGCGATAAATCACCCGATATCGATCTCAACTTTTCGGGAGAGCAACAGCCAAAATCACACAAATACACCGAGGAAATCTTCGGCGCGTCAAATGTTTTTAAGGCAGGCACCATAGGAAAAGTCGCCGAAAAAACAGCTTTTGCTTATATATTAAAATACTTTGAGGAGCGCGGAATACGCGTTCCGAAAGCTGAGGAGGAGCGGATAAAGCTTGGCTGTGTCGGCGTAAAAAGAACAACGGGTCAGCATCCCGGCGGGATGGTCGTTATACCCGGCGACATGGAGGCTGAGGACTTCATGCCTATTCAGCACCCTGCCGACGATTCCGATAAAGGCACAAAAACAACACATTTTGACTATGATTCACTGCATGACACAATTTTAAAGCTTGATATACTTGGTCACGACGTGCCGACGATTTACAAATATCTTGAGGAAACCACGGGTATTTCAGTGCTTGACACCGACATTTGCGACCCAAAAATCTACAAGCTTTTTGAAAGCCCCGAACCCCTCGGCGTGACAAGCGGGGACATCGGCTGTGAAACGGGCACGCTCTCCATCCCCGAAATGGGGACGCCGTTTGTCCGCCAGATGTTCATGGACGCCAAGCCAAAAAAGTTCTCAGACCTTTTGCAGATCTCAGGTTTGTCACATGGCGAGGGTGTTTGGCTCGGCAACGCGCAAAACCTTATCAAGTCGGGAGTATGCACGATTTCAAGCGTCATCGGTACGCGCGACAGCATCATGACATACCTTATGTACAAGGGAGTCGAGCCGCTGACCGCTTTTAAGATTATGGAGATTGTCCGCAAAGGTCACGCGGAAAAAAAACTGACAGCCGAATACATCAAGGCAATGAAGGACGCGGGCGTCGAGCAATGGTACATTGATTCATGCATGAAGATTAAATATATGTTCCCAAAGGCGCACGCCGCGGCATATGTCATATCCGCTTTGCGCCTTGCATGGTACAAAATTTATTATCCGACAGAATATTACTCCGTATATTTGACAGTCAAAATCGAGGATCTTGACACAGCCGCCATAATGTCGGGGCGCGATGCTGTAAAAAAACGAATCGCGTCAATCGCGGCAATGGGCAGAGATGCGACTGATAAAGAAAACAGCGCCTTGACCTCACTTCAGATTGTGAATGAAATGATGGCGCGCGGCATACAGTTTCTTCCGGTGGATGTTTATAAGTCAGACGCGTTTGTATATAAGCTTGAGGGCGGAAAAATACGCCTCCCCTTCTCCTCTCTTGACGGAACGGGCGGCGTCGCGGCGGAAGCCTTGGCCAGGGCGCGCGAAGACGGAGAAGGCGATTATGTTTCTGTCGAAGACATTCAAAGGCGTTCAGGCGTGTCAAAGACTGTTATCGCCGCTCTTGAGGAGTCGGGAGCGCTTAACAAGCTTCCAAAAACGGCGCAGATGAGTTTTTTTGATTTTTAAGCTTAGAGCTTAGAATAAAATAATAACGCGGCGGTTATCATATGATAACCGCCGCTTAAACTTTGTGTTTAAAATTATACCTTGGCAGTCTCCGCTCTTTGCTCCGCGCCTTTAAAAGGCTCCATAGTCGCCGCCGTTTCGCTGCTTATGCCGTCGCGGCGAAGAATATTTTTGATTGTCAGAAACATTATTTTTATATCGCCGACAAATGTTATGTTGTCTATATATTCCACATCAAGCTGAAACCTGTCGTCCCACGACAGCAGGTTTCGGCCGCTTACCTGCGCCAAACCGGAAAGTCCGGGGCGCACTTCATGGCGCCTTTTTTGCTCGTCGCTGTAAAGCGGCAGATAAGACACAAGCAATGGGCGCGGTCCGACCAGGCTCATGTCTCCCCGCAGAATGTTATAAAGCTCGGGAAGTTCGTCAAGGCTTGTGGAGCGCAGAAGCCTGCCGAAATTTGTGAGACGCGCCTCATCCGGCAGCAGCTCGCCGTCGGCTCCCCTTTCGTCCGTCATTGTCCTGAATTTATAAAGACGAAAAATCTTTTCCTCTTTTCCCGGGCGCTCTTGGCAAAAGATAACAGGGCCGCCAAGCTTGACACGCACAAGTATGGCGATGAGCAAAAAAACAGGGCTTATAAAGATAAGGGCGGCAAGCGAAAGGGAAAAATCAAAAAAACGTTTGAAATATATGTAATAAATTCTTCGTCTTCTTCTTTGTCTTTGTCTTTGTCTTGGCGTGGTGTTTTTTGGCATATCATTCAATCCCCGATGAGCTTTAAAATACTGTCTGTAATAAACGACTGCTGTTCCTTCGTCAAAGCGTCTCCTGACGGCAGACAAATGCCGCGCCGATAAATCTCCTCACAAACAAAGCTGCCGTCGTCGCCGTGGGCAAACGCCTTACAGCCGCTGAAAACCGGCTGAAGATGCATCGGCTTCCACGCGGGACGCGTCTCAACATTGAGCTTGTTCATCTCGGCGCATATAAACTCCGGTGTCGCCTCGGCGCTTTCGTCCAAAGTCGTCACAGTGAGCCAATGGTTCATTGTATAGCCTTCAACCTCAGGCATGACATGGATTTTCGTGTTTAAAAAGCCCTCGCGGTAGCGCTCGTAAATGTCCTTTCGCCTCTTGAGCTTTTCGTCGATTATCTCAAGCTGACCTCTGCCTATGCCGGCGCAAATGTTTGAAAGCCTGTAATTGTATCCTATTTCCTTATGCTCATAATGCGGCGTCGGCTCGCGCGACTGCGTCGCCCAAAAAAGCATCTTGTCGTATTCTTCTTTTGTTTTGCAAAGAGCCATGCCGCCGCCCGATGTCGTGATAATTTTGTTGCCGTTAAAGGACATTATGCCAATATCCCCGAAAACTCCGCAGAAACTGCCCTTGTATTTGCTCCCGAAAGCCTCGGCGGAATCCTCGATTATCGGGACATTATATCTTTTGCATATGGGAATTATCTTGTCCCAATCGGCACTGCACCCATAAAGATCAACAACAATGACCGCCTTCGGCAATTTGCCGTTTTTTTCGGCATCATCAAAAGCTTTTTGCAGCGCAACGGGAGACATATTCCATGTTTCCGGCTCTGAGTCGATAAAAACCAGCTCCGACTTTTCGTAAGCCGCGGCATTGCAGCTTCCGCTGAATGTGAATGACGAGCAAAAGACAATGTCTCCGCTGCCCGCGCCGAGGTATTTAAGCGAAAGATGAATCGCGGCCGTTCCCGACGATAAAGCAAGCGGATACGGCACGCCTAAATATTCCCCCGCCTCCTTTTCAAACCCTGTGACGTTTGGTCCGAGGGGGGCTATCCAGTTTGTTTCAAACGCTTCGCGTATATATTTCATTTCGCCGCCGCCCATATAAGGCGGGCTCAAATATATTTTTTTCATCATTCGCCTCCAAAGCAGGATGCTCTCATGAGGATATTTTATTACTGTTTGTCCGCATTGTCAAGCCGAAAGCCCCTTAGCCGTGATTGCTTTGCCCCCACAGCTTGATTGCTCTGCGCGTTTTTAGCCGCGTATCACTGCGCCGCTCTGAATTTCGCCACAGCGTCGGAAATTGTGTTTAAAAAGGCTTCCTCGCCAATTGTGTTGATTTTTAAAAGCACTGCCTGACTGCCGCCCGACGCGATTGCCGACAGGAAAAGCTCGCTGCCGCAGCCTAAAAGCGTGACGCTGAGGCTAACGCGGTTTTTGCCTATTATGCTGTATCTTTCATAAACTCTGACGGCGCACAAGACGCCGCCGCATGAATAATTGCTGCCGTCTTCAATGCTCGCGGAAAGACTGCCGCTCATTACGCTTTTGTCAATCTCCTCCAACACTCGAAAAAAATCTCCGTGAAGCTTGCATTCTAACTTTGCCACAAGACACACCCTTCCTTTATTTCCTGCCGTCAGGAGGATCAGCCGACTCAAAGCTCATCACAGATCTGAATATGTCGCCGTCGGCTTCAATTTTAAACACGCCGTTTTGAATTTCCGTAAGGCTTTCGGCAATCGAAAGACCCAATCCATATCCGTCCGTGTGTCTTGAGCTGTCCTCACGCTTAAAACGGCGCAGCAATTCGTCGCCCGACGCGCTGATTATGATATTTGAAGTGTTTCTGAACGATATGGCGACTCTTTCGCCATTGTTTTTTATGTCTATAAAAAGGCGCGTACACTCCTTTGAATATTTGCAGATGTTTTCAAAGAGGTTTTGATAAATGCGCCAGAGCAAATCGCCGTCGGCGCGTATATAAACATCGCTGTCAGGCGCGCTGACAATCGTCTCAAGCGACAAAGCCTCAAACCTGCCCTCAAACTCCGACACAGACTGCACCGTGAACATTTTTATGTCTATTGCCATCATATTTACGGGGATGTCGCCCGTAGCGATTTTTGAAATATCTATGACGCCTTTTAGCAAGGTGTCAAGCCTGCCGGAATGCTTTTTGATTATCTCAAGGTATTCGGTGGCTTGTGCCGGTGTGGTGTCACCGCGCTGCAGCAGATTTACATAATTTACAATGGATGTGAGCGGCGTTTTCAAGTCGTGGGAAATGTTTGTTATCAGCTCGTTTCTGACCTCTTGATTCTTAGCCTTTTCCTTGACGGCTTCAATCATGTCCCTTTTGATGTTTGAAAGGTTCTCCCCTATCAGCTTAAAATCACCGAACATCATGAGTGAATCGACGTCGTGTTCAAGGTCGCCCTCCGCAATCTTTTGACCGCTTTCTCTTATATGGTTAAGGTTTACTATTATCATAATGAACAGCGGCACAAGCACAAATATTGCCGCGGCATGTATCGCCGCGAAAATCAGGAACGGGAAGTCCTTTATATCACCTGTTTGATTTGTCAAATATTTAAAAACAAAATACAGCATGATAAGGATGTCGGCGGTGATGACAAGTCCGATTGTGAGCAGCACCTTACCGATATAAGGGAGCTTAAAATAGCCGTCGTTTTCTTTGCCCATCATCTTGCGGATCCTTGAGATAAAGATGAAAACAAGCGTGTTTTTTAAGACATGACCGTGCTTAATTCTTGCGGCGATTGTTAGGTTCATCAGCAAAATTATCAACGCGAAAAGAAATGATATAAGCAAAATAATCGCGTTCCAAAGGACAATGTTTTGCTTTTTTACATCGGCGACTGATGTCAGCACAATAAGACCCACAAGGAACGATATGGCGGCGGCGGCGGCAATAATGAGCATGTCAAACGGCACTCTGTCTATGAAACGCGGGTCGGAAATCTTGCCGTTTTCGCGCACGCCCGATTTGCTGATAAGCTTTCCGAGAACAACGAGCGCTCCGAGAGAAAAGACAACAAACAGCACCAACAACGGGTATTTCATTACATGGGCTGCCTCTATCAGCTTGGCGGCAAGGTAATAGTCGTCGCTTGCCGTCATGTTTTTGCGTATAAAGAGCTTGATTGTGCCGGACACCTTAATGTCCTCGCTGTCATAAAATTCAAAAACCATCGAGTTGGAATAGCTCGTGTCATAAATTGAATTAATGACCTCATCGTCAAAATTGCACAAAACAGCTGTGTTGTCGTCGCGCGAGGCTATGAAAAGAACGTTGCTCCTTGTTTTTGAATATTTCTTTTCATACTCCTTCAGTCTGTACAGCTCTGTCTTTGTGGCAGAATCATCAAGCGTTTTTAAGTGCAGGCTGTAATAGTTGACAATATCCTCAAACTCGTTTGTCGTCTTTACCCTCATCGCTTCCTCAAAGGCATATACCCTGGAGTCCTTTGCGTAAAAGTGATAATCAATCATACACGAAGCGGCAAGCGCCATCGCGACGGCAAGCTCAAAAAAGAGCAGGAACGCGACCATGGCGGTAATCTTGTCTGAAACGCTCATCTTTTTCATTTTAATTTCTCTTTTCCATCTTATAACCGTGACCCCAAACGGCTATGATATAGCACGGCTCCGCGGGATTAATCTCAACCTTTTCCCGCAGGTGGCGGATGTGAACAAGAACTGTGTTTTCGACGCCGAAAGGATCCTCGCTCCAGACCCTGCGATAAATATCCTTCGGCGAAAAAACTTCTCCGGGGTTCTCCATAAAAAGCTTCAGGATTTCATATTCGGTGGGAGTGAGGTTAATAGCCTCGCCGTCTACCATCACAGTTTTTGACTTGTCGTGCAGCTCTATCCCGCCGTTTATAATAACGTCGCTTCGTGTGTTGTCGCTCCCGAGATCCACATATCTCCTCAACTGTGACTTTACGCGCGCCGTCACCTCTATGGGGTTAAAAGGCTTTGTTATGTAATCGTCGGCGCCCACATTCAGACCAAGAATCTTGTCTGTGTATTCGCTTTTGGCGGTCAGCAGAATGACCGGGACATTGTAATTCCTTCGCAGCTCAACCATCGCGGATATACCGTCCATTTCAGGCATCATAATGTCCATAAGAACAAGCTTGATATCGTTTTCGGCAAGCGCGGAAAGCGCTTCCCGCCCGTTGTACGCCTCTATCACATTGTACCCTTCGCTTGTGAGATAGACCTTAAGCGCACTGACTATATCCCTTTCATCGTCGCACACAAGAACATTGTACATTTGTTCACAATCCCCTTTTAAAAAGAAATTTCAGAAATCTGTTTAAGGCAACACCGCACAATGATTGTTGTGCGATTGCGCCGTCAGATTTTTTCGTCAGATTGTCTAAAAAGCGCAGTCAATACTTTGTGTATTGCCGAGCATTTTTGGGCGATATGACGGAAAAGATGCAAGCAAGCGTGCAACAAAGGCTTCAGCCGCTCATTGCGCGGTGTTGCCTTAATTGTTTTGCGGCACGCGGTTAATTTATAAGACGTCAAAGAATCTCGTCAATGAAATAAGCGTTTGTGTTTGCTCGTCTGCCGCTGTTGTCTGTTATCTGCACCCTCACATAAACATCTTTTGGATCGATGTAAAAACGCGCCTCGCTCAACGTCTCGCCGTCATGCACTCTTGCGACCTCCGTCCTCCTGCCCCCTGTCGTCATGTGTATGCTGCGTACACCTGAGCATTTTATGCAAAGGTTTCCGTCCTCCGTGTAAAGCGAATGGATTTCCGGACCCATCGACGCGTAAAAATCGCCTTTTGTTAAAGATTCAATAATGCTGCCATAGCTTAACGAATCTGTTTTTATCATTGTGAATCCGCCGAAAGAATCGCATAGCGGGTGAGAAAAAGGGCTCCTGTTGTGATTGTCGTCCGTCGCAACGCAAAAAAGCCTGTTTCCGCCCCTCAGCAGCGCGTCATACGGCATCTCGTGGTTGGCGTCAATGCCGTCAAGCATCGCGCTGTAATTAAAAATCTCCATAGCGAAAAGACCTTTTAGCCCGCCGTAATCCTCAAATGTCTGAAGCGACCAGTTGGGGTGATTGTAACAGACAATATATCCGGCATCGCGCAGACGGCTTATGTAATCGTTAATCGCGTCAATGCTGCCGTAACCGGGCTTTGGAACAGTTGAATATCCGTCCCCGTCAGTCGTTGCGTAACAATTGAAATGATAGCAGCGCACAAAATTGCTGTCGTCAACAATCCAGTTGGAGATGTCCGCCTCATAAGCTGTCAGCGCAACAAAATCTTTGTCGGTCAACTCATGATGCGAAACACAAATGTCGTGGTCTGTAAACGCGACGACAGAATATCCCTGCTCCTTGTATGCCTTTTTCAGCTCCTTGTCAGTCAGATCGCCGTCTGAAATTGTCGTGTGACAGTGGAGGTTTGCCTTGTAGAATTTTCCGCCCTCGGGCAAAAGATATTTTCTCAATCGTATCATTCTCCTAAATAAGCTTGCCGCGGGCGCGCAGTCGGCATAAACAAGCCTTGCGCGGCAGCCGCTTTGCGGCAAAAGTGTTGTCTCAAGTATACTATAATTATTGTTTTTGTCAATATTCTTAATCCTTAATCCCGTTCTTATTAAGCCCCGTTGCCTGTTTTTTTTCTCTTCCAATTGATTTTATGCTAAATTGTTTGACTTTGTCTTGTCTTATTTGCTTTTATTACACCTTATTTGCTTCGGCTTATGCTTTTATCTTTCTCTTTTCGCCTCTGTCTTAAAATTTAACGCGGTCATGGTTTTCGAGGGAGGGATATTAAGATTCTTATTGCTTGTCGAAGCTTTTTTGTGCAGCTGTGAAATTCTTTCAGATTAGTTGCAGGATTTTGACGGGCAGTTCTTATATTAAAACCAAATATACATAAAAAGCTTGATAAAAGGTGTTGCAACATAACTGTTTTTCTGATATCATTTTGTTTGTTGGGTTATTCGCCCAAAACATTAACAGCAAGGAGAACAACATGATTAAGCCTTACAAACTCACAGCACAGCCATGCCGTTTTTGTACAACATACAAAAAGGGAGACGCAGCCATTCCGCCCGAGCTTTACAGCGCAAAATCAGACGCCCCGGATTTATGCGGCTTTCCGCTTCCGCTGCCGTCAAAAAAAAACGATTACACCTGCCGCGCCGTTACGATGGACGGAGCCGAATGGTTCGGCGCGACGACGGGGCTTACAAGATATTTTAAAGACGCGGAGCGCGAGGACGATGTCATAATGTTTTTCGCGGCGGACAGGGATTTGCCCGACAACCGTGTTATTTCACTGCTGCCTAAAGAAGACGGACTTTGGGTTCAGACAGAAACAGGAGTGACATATATTGAAATGAGGCTTGTCGGAGCTGAGGAAAAAGCTGATATATTGCTTGCGGAAAGCGTCAAATACGTCGACAGGCGCGGAATGTACAGCCAAAAGCGGCTTGCCGTCCCCGGCGATGTTTCGTCCGCCGTCAGCTACGGTCATTCCGATAACGACGGCTGCTTTACGGCAGGATTCGCCATTGCCGAAATGCTCCGTTTCGCAACGTTCAAAAGAGAAAAAGGCGCGGAGCATCAAGACACCTTAGGCGCAAAAAAAACAGCTTTGCGCGCCGTCGAGGCGTGCTTGCTGCTGATGCATATCCACGGCAGGGGCGACGGATTTGTTGCAAGAAGCTACCTTTGCCCGGACGAGCCGGTGCCTGACGACGGATTGTTTTTCCGCAAGGAGGGCGGCAAAGCCACCTGCCTTGAAACAAAAGCCGCTAAAAAGCGCGGCATGGTTGGGATGGTTATAGACGCTTCCGCGCCGGTTCCCGACAGGCTTTCAAAGCTTTACAGGGACGAGGGCTGCGGGGACGACGGCATTGTCTACAAAGCTGACACGAGCAGCGATGAAATTTCCCTGCACTTTCTTAACTTGCTTTTCGCGCATGATATATTATGCGCCGACGACCCGGAGCTTGACGAAATCATTAAATTTTCCGTGCGCGGACTTATGGAGCATATAATTGACCACGGCTATGAGCTTCATGACTGCACCGGTCAGCCGACGACATGGGCAAAATGGAGTAAGAAATACTTTGAGACGAGCCACGGCTATGTCGACGCATGCCTTAACTCCGCTGAACTCCTAATGTACCTTAAGGTCACAATGCACATTCTCGGCGAAAGCGGAAAGTGGCAGAAGGCGCACGACGAACTTATTGCCGACGGCTATGCCGACCTTACGGAAAAGCATTGGGACAGGCTTTATCAGGCCGGGCTTTCCATGGGGTTCGAGCCTGTTGAGGACATCATGTACGGCGACCATATGCTGTGTGTCGTTTCGTTTTGGGGGCTTTGTATGCTTGAAAAAGACGAAGCTCTGCTGGAAAAATACAGAAACGGCTTCCGTTCGTGGCGGACATCCCTGAAGCGCGAATTCAACCCGGGATATGACCTGCCCTTTGCCTTGTCCTGTCCCGATGAGGAGATAGACATGGAGCGCATGGCGACATGGCTTTACAGAATCAACATTTCCCGCCTTGCCGCCGGTGTAAGCACAATCGGCAGGCATGACACGCCTGTCGCCACACGCAGAGCAGGCTATAAGGAGATTTCGTGGCTTCTGCCGAACGACGAGCGTTTTATTTCAAAATATGACCGCAACCCGTTTGAGCTGAAAAATGTCGACTCGGGAGGTCTGAACACTGTCGAAAGCTGCTATATATACACGTTCGCTTACTGGATAGGCAGATATTACGGCTTTTTTGAATAAACTTTAGAAAAGGATGGCTACAAGATGAATAAAAATATATTTTTAATCGGCAACGCCCACCTTGACCCTGTTTGGCTTTGGCGTTGGCAGGAGGGATGCGGCGAAGTTCTTCAAACCTTCCGCAGCGCTCTTGACAGGCTCAATGAGTACGACGACTTTGTTTTTACTTGCTCCTCCGCGTCATATTACCGTTGGGTTGAGGAAATCGACAAGGACATGTTTGAAGAAATTCGGGAGCGCGTGCGGCAAGGCAGGTGGATTCCCGTAAACGGCTGGTGGGTTCAGCCCGACTGCAACATCCCTTCCGGCGAAAGCTTCGCCCGCCAAGCGCTTTACAGCCAGCTTTATTATCTTGAGAAGTTCGGCATGATTTGCGACGTGGGATACAATGTCGATTCTTTCGGTCACAACGGAAACATGCCCCAGCTCCTTTTAAAGGGCGGCATGAGGTCTTATGTCATGATGCGCCCGGACATAACCGAAAACCCCGATATTCCCGAGGATCTTTTTTGGTGGGACGGTGTCGACGGCTCAAGGGTTATGACATACCGCATTTCAGGCGGCTACGGCAAATCAGGCACTGACGGCATCGATAAGGCTCTCTCGTCCTTAAAGGAGCGGGCGGCGAAAAAAGGTCACGGCATGATGTTGTTCTACGGCGTCGGAAACCACGGCGGCGGCCCGACAAAGGGAGATTTGGAGCATCTTTGCTCAAAACTCAAATCAGACGGGTTTTCGGAGCTTGAGTTTTCGTCGCCTGTTGAATACTTTGAAAAAATGTGTGCCGAAAGACTTGATCTTCCCGTTTGGCGCGGCGATATGCAGCATCACGCGAGCGGCTGCTATTCCGCCGTCTCTCTTGTCAAAAAGCTTAACAGAAAGGCGGAAAATATGCTGTTTTCCGCTGAAACTTGGAACACAATCGCCTCAAAAACAACCGCGATGACCGCCGCTTCAAGCGACCTTGCCGAGGCTTGGCGCAACGTCTGTTTTAACCAGTTCCACGACATTCTTTGCGGCTGCTCTATCATGGAGGCTTACGAAGATGTGCGCGACAGCATGGGGCACGCCATGGCAACAGCCGCGCGTATCGAAAATAACGCGATGCTGAAAATCGCGGGGCAGATAGACACATGGTTTGACGGCGTGTCCGACACTGTGGTTTCTTCGGCGCGCCACCATTGCCGAAACGTCAACTTTCCGAGACCCGTCGTTGTTTTCAACCCTCTTTCGCATGAAATTTCCGTTCCCGTCAGGACATACCACCCATCCTCCCGCGTGACTGATTTTAACGGCAGCGACGTTGTTTTCCAAAACGTCCGCTCATCCCGCTCAAACGACTCTCACCTTGACACAGTTTTTGTTGCAAAGGTTCCTCCGATGGGCTATGCCGCATATAGGCTTGACTGGCTTTCAAAAGAGGACGGTGAAAATGTCAATAATGCTCAAAAAACAGATGTCAGCGCCTCCGGGCTTACTATCGAAAATAAATATCTGAAGGTCGTTTTTGACGACAAAACAGGCGGGATAAAAAGTCTTGTTTCGAAGTCCGACGGCTTTGATTACGCCGGCGGCAAGACGCTTGCACTGCCGACTGTCATTGACGACAGCAAGACGGACACATGGGCGCACAAAGTCTTTAAATTTCACGATATACGCGGCGTGATGGAGCTTGTGAGCATAGAGCTTGTCGAAAGCGGTCCCGCAAGGGCTGTCATTCGCACAAAGCATCGCTTTAACGAATCCCACCTTACGCAGAACTTTATTCTCGGCTCTTGCCAAAGGGTTTTGCGCGTAAAATGCAAGGCAATGTGGCAGGAGGACTTTTCGATTCTTAAAATGCCGTTTGCGCTTGAGGGCGGCGACCCCATTTCAACATATGAGATTCCGTCGTCATTCATTAAGCGCCCCTGCAACGGCGAGGAGGAGCCTGCTCAAGGCTGGGCCGACCTCACGGTGACGGCGTCCGACGGCTTGCGCAGAGGTATATCCGTCTTAAACGACTCTAAATACAGCTACGATTGCCCTGGCAATGAGATTCGATTAACTCTTCTGCGGAACGTAATCTTCGCGGATCATTTCTCTCACCGTCCCAAGGCTGATTTCGACTTTACGGACGAGGGACTGCACCGCTTTGAATACGGCATATCAGTTCATATGGGCGAAGCCGAAAACAGCGGGATAACAGCCGACGCGGCGCTCTTTAACTGCCGTCCGACAGTTGTTCCCGAAGGCTATCACAAAGGCACAGAACCGCCTGTAAAAAGCTTTTTGAGCGTCACAAAGCCAAATATAGCAGTCACCGCGCTCAAGCTTTGCGAGGACGGCTCCGGCGACACGATTATTCGCTGCTACGAGACGGACGGCAAGGACACAGGCAGAGTCGGCATCGTCTGTGACATGATAGACGCGGGTTTCTGGGCTGACTTCGGCAAAAACGAAATCAAAACCTTCCGTGTCGATTCGGAGGGTCATGTAAAGGAAACAGACTTCCTTGAAGGAATAGCGGAAGAATAATTCACATGGTTTTCCCTTATTCAAATTGTTCTGTTTTTAACGGCTTGAAAGCTGAAAGCGCCCGGCATCTGCACACGCAGGCACCGGGCGCTTTTTTGATTAATCTTTCGTTGCTTTTTCGTCTTACTCCCTGAAAAGGTCATAGTACCTTCCCATCCAATAAGGCAGCAGCCATGACGACGGACACACACATGTGCCTGCACCCGAGGGGTAGTCAAGCATAAAGGCGTTATATGTCAATCTGTCGCTTGGGCGCTCGTCTGCCGGAAGCGGGTTTTTCGCGTGCGCTTTCCCGCCGAAATCTTCCGGTGAGCTGTCTATTTCGACGTCGGGGCGCAAGGTGTTTTTCATGCCGTATTTAACAAGGTCAAGAGGTGTTTCCTGGAGAGTGCGGACGGCGCTTTCAATGTCGCACGGCTCGTCCGTCAACCCTCCGTATATGAAGTTCCACGTTGCACAGCGCTCAATCTTTTCGACTTCAAAATGATATTTTATTCCCATTTCATAATATTTGCGAAGCTGCGGGTCCTTCTCATATGTCATGAGATTATGTATCGCGTAAAACCCAAGCTTGTCGTCAATATGGCATGAATAGTTGTCGTCAATCTTGTAAGTCACGGTGTTGAGCGCGTAATGATATTTTTTTATAAACAATTTGTATATGTCGTTATATTTTTCTTCTCCTGTCATGTGATATGTCACCTTCAGCAGCGACAAAAACTCAAGTGAGTTTACGCCCTTTTCCCAAAACCATGTGTCATTTGCGTTGAGATCGTCGGGATCCCAGTTTGACCATGTGCAGGGCAGACCGTCAGTGTCGCAAAGCTTGTAATCATGGCTCAATATGTGGTCTGTCACACGCTTTAACGACTCGGCGATTACCTTCTTTTCGTCCTCGTCGGCGACAAGGTCATAATACCACGCGCAGGCGTAATAGTGACCGACAACCTCATCGCTGGACGTCTCCCCTTTCCATTCGAGCTTGCTTGTTTCGTCCTTTGTGAGATGCCACTCAATGTCCCCGTCCCCGAACCTATGCTCTCCCGGGCGGCGGTACGCTCTCGCGGGGAAGCCCTCGATTCCGCTTATGTTTTGAAGCTTGAGGATGGCGTTCATAGACTCCCTTGCCGCCGCCTTCGCATTTGCGTCTTTGGTGACTGCATAGCGGAAGCTTTGCGCCGCGACAAATGTCGCCGTCCAAAGACCGTCGTTGTCTGATATTTCGACAGAGCCGCTGTCAATGTCGCCGTTTATGATATGCCTGTTGTTTATGTAGCCTTCGCGGTTGTGGTACTTTGCCGTTATATCCTGGAAAAACGCGGCCTTTTCTTCAAGCGACATGAGCTTGTTTGTGATTCTGCTAAGACCGGTCGGCGTTCCCACCCAATATTCGTCATTTTCGTCGTTAACCGCGACGGCATTGACCCTTGACCCGGGGAGCCAGCGGTCGGCGCCGATAAAGCTATGGTGTGTGCCTTTTTGCAGATAAAGTCCTATTTCCGTCCCGATATACCTTGCGCCGTCGCTTCCAAACCTTAGCTTTGTTATGGCGCATTTGGGCAAAAACGCGGAATCGGCAGGCGTCAGCCACTCGCTTTTGCCGTCGTATATCATAAGCCCGTCGTCGCTTCCGCACCAAATATGCCCCCACTCATCGGATATCATTGTATTTACCGCTGTGGACGGAACATAGGCGTGTGACGGCAGCACACAGCCCCAGCAAGGTCTTTTTCCGTGCAAAATCTGCAAAGCCTGCGGACTGAAAACATATACCTCGCCATTTCCAAAAGCCGTCATTGCCGTCGCTCCGGAAAACTCAAGGCTTTTCAGCTCGCTGAATTTGCCTTCCTCATATTTGTAAAGGCTTGAATCAGTCAGCAGCCAAACCTGACCGGCACCGTCGCGGCAAATATCAACAGCAGGCTCTTTAAAATCATGAAAGCCGCATGATTTTTTGTTGGAAATGATGTAAGCGATGTTTTCGGACAACGCAATCATCTTGCCGTCCTCACAGGCGAACAGCTCTTTGACAGGCGAGGATATTCCGCCGACGTCCATAAACTTCTTTCCGTTGTAAAGGCAAAGTCCGCTGTCTGTTCCGACAAAAAGCGTCCCGTCCGACGCAAGGCTCAAAGCCGTTACATTGTCTGACGGCAGCCCGTCGGCTTTTTTAAAGAATGTCCTTGTTTTTTGTGCGGATTTTTTAAGCAAAAGGCAGTTTCTTTTCATGTTGACCTCCGTTATTTCTTTTTATTGTATTTTTTATAAGCTTTAAAAGATTTGAAAAGTCGCCGCGGAAGAAAAGAATGTTTAATGCCGTCACGACAGTCCCGCTCACGGTGAACACGGCGGCGGCGTATAAAAACCAGTGAAAGTATGAATCGCCGAAAAACGGCGGCATAAGCGTTACGGCGGCTATGCTTAAAACAGATGCGGCGGCATTTACTGCCAGGCGCAGACAAAAATAAACAGGCGTTCTTTTAACAATGTTTTTCGAGGTATACAGTGCATATTGGACAGTGCGGAAGCACATTGCCGCAAGCGTCCCCACAGCGACGCCCGTTATGCCGAACGGGACGACAAGCGCGCAGGAAAGCGCAATGTTTATGAACGCTTCGGCAAACGCGCCGTTTCTTGTCTGCTTAAAATGACCTGCCGCAAGCGTGACGCTGTTATACGGAATACGCAGGCAAAAAACAGCCTCCGCCAAAGTCAAAACAAACGCAAATGCCGGTCGAAAATAATCGGCGTCTGTAATGTTTCGTGTATAAATCGAAACAAACGGCAAAACAAGCAAACCGGCGCACGTGAACAAAACAGTCGTCGCAACAAAGGAAACAAATTCGTAAATGCCGAAGTTTCGCCGAAGCGCCTCGTCCTCCCCTTTTGCTATCATGTTTCCGAAAGCCGCCTCGATTCCGGACGACAAGGTTGAGACAATCTTTTCGACGCCTATGACGACAGAATAATATACGGTGTAAACAGACACCTCCGAAATCCCGATTCGTGACGTCAGGCGAGAAAACACAGTCAGCAGAGCAATGTCTGTGTTGGTGTGCAGAAAAAATGCTATGTGATGACCGAGACCGTCCCAGCGCTGGCTGATGGCGTCGTTGTCGGGCTTTGCCTTTTTGTCGAGCTTGTATTTTCTGCCGACATAGCCGCGCAGGATGAGCGGGCGGAGAATAAAAACAAAAGATGTGCCGAATCTGACGATATGGATTGAGGCGCCGAAGTGTATAAAGGCAAGCACAAGCAGGGTATTAAGCAGTGTCGTAACAATTTGCAGCGCAGACGATATATAGCTTTTTTGATCAGCGTGCAGCAGAACTTGGCATGTCAATCCGAAATAATATTGAGCGAATGTGCCGGAGCCTATTATCAGCACAAGAAAAAAAGTAAAAAGCCAATCAAATTCGTTGCTCACAAGAAACGGAAAAAAGCAGGCTGTAAGGGCAAGATAAGCGGCAAAAATGAGCGCGACAGATTTAAAAAAACGGTCGGTAGCCTTGACAATCGAGCTTACGGCGCCCTTATCTCCCGCGGCAAGAGGACCGTAAAGAGCGGCGCGAACAACTCCCCCCACACCTGCCTCAAGCAGGACAATATAGCTTAAAAACTGCGTGATGGAGTATATTGTGCCGTTGACGGCGGAGCCGAAAGCCCCGATAATCGCGCGGGGCACAACAAGCCCGCAGATTATTGTCGTCAGCTGCAGCAAAAGAGATGTTATGACATTCCTTGCCGACTTTCTGCTGCGCAACAGCCATCAACTCCGTTCTTTATTTGTGACATAAAAGCTTTTGCCTCATCGCTTGAACGGCATAAGCCGTGCGGTATCTTTTTGTTCTGACAAGATAAAACTTTATATTTTGCGCTTTGCTGAAAAATCGGTTGCAGGAGGTGCTTGCGGCGCTTTTGTAAATGGTCAGACCCTCGGCTTCTTTAAGCAGCTTTGACGCACTTCCCATTCCAACGCTGTTTTTCGCCATAACCCCTATGTGGTTGTTAAGCTGCCTGCGGCACAAACGGAAAAATTCATCTTTTCTTTGGTTCGTGATAAAACCCTGCGCGTCAATCAGCGAATATATTGTGTCGGCGACAATCGAATACTTTTTAAGGCTGTCGCTGTCAAACATTTCGGAAGCTCCCACGCCTGCGCGATAGCGGTAAAGCGGGATGTTTAAATATAAAGTCTTTTCGGCGTTTGAAATGATATAGGCGCTTTGGAGCAAGTCCTCCCCGTGCTTTAAACCTCGAAATTTGCCGTAATCAAGGGAAATCGAAGCGATTTTCTTGCTGTAACACTTTGTGCTTAGTGAGTTGAGCCTTGCCGTCAGCAGCTCGCTGAACAGCTCGCCTTTGGAATCACCCTCAAAAATCCTCTCGCCGTCAAAATAAGTTTCCCTCCGCTCTCGCCCATCCGCGTAAAAGGAAACAAAATCAAAAAGAACAAGGTCACAGTCATGTTTTGCTATTGCCTCGGCCAATGTCTCGAAAAGACACGGTTCAAGCAAATCGTCAGAATCAACATTCAGGATGTATTCGCCCGCCGCTTTGTCAAGCGCCGTTTTCCTCGCGTTCAGCACACCGCGGTTTGATGTGTGCCAAACCTTGATTCGCCTGTCCTTTTCCGCGTATGAGTCGGCGATTTTGCCGCTGCCGTCAGATGAACCGTCGTCTATGACTATGACTTCAAAATCGGCGTATGTCTGATTAAGGACAGAGCGGAAAAAATCGTCAATATAGCTTTCTTTGTTGAAAACAGTTACAAGTAAGCTGAAAAAGACGCCGTCCGCCATGTGTCCACCTCCGACCCGTTAGATTTTGTTGCCGACCCCGCACCGCGCGTCCCGACAACGTAACCGGCAAACATAATCAATCATTTAAAATAAATTCATCATATTATATCACACTTTTCATTCTCATACAAGCAAAAAAAGACAGCGGTATGTGTTGAGATTTGTTGACTGTGTGTGTTATAATTCAAGTGTGGGAATTATGTAATGAGGTGGTATGATGCGTCTTTTTATTGCGATAAACTTTAATGACGAAATCAGAAAATTGCTGTCCAAGGCAGCGGATGAGCTAAAAAATCTGTCTGTGTCGGGAAGCTTCACAAGACCTGAAAACCTGCATTTAACCCTTATATTTATAGGCGAAACAGACAGGCTGTCGGACATAAAGCACTGCCTTGACATTGTGGAATGCCCGCCTTTTAAAATTGCTGTGGGCGGCGCTTACGGGTGCTTCGGCACAACCTTGTGGGCAGGCGTAAAAGCTGACGAGGAGCTTAATTTCCTCGTCAAAACCTTGCGGCGCGCACTCCTTGAAAAAGGATTTAAGATTGATGAGCGCCGCTTTAAGCCTCATGTCACGCTTGCGCGCAGCACTTCCGACTGCTCGGCAGCCGAAATGTCTTTGTCGTCCGCCGCGATGGCTGTAAACAGCATTTCTTTGATGAAGTCGGAGAGAATAAACGGGCTTTTGACTTATACTGATATTTATAAAAGACATTTAAACGGAGCGGCGCGGCAAACCTGACAGTTTTGAGCCGCACAGCTAAAATTGCAAAAGCGACCGCCCTTTGGACAGCCGCTTTTATTTTGTGCTGTTGTCGGCGCGTCAATGCGTGATTTCGTATTTAACAACGCCTTTCGCGTCCTTTAGCGTGACGCTTAATACTCCGATTTTTGCGCCGATATTGTCAAGGCTTATGTTGACGTCAAAGCGCCATTTGCCGCTTGTGATTTTGCCTGTCGCGTTGTCTATTGTGACATTGATTGTAGCATCCGTATATTTTAATTTAACTGTTCCCTCGGAATAATCAAACGTGACGCCTTTAAGCTCCGCCAGTGCTGTTTCGATGCTGTCAAGCACGCCGACTCCGTGGGCGACGGGGCCGTTTTGATTGCCCGTCACGCCGTCTGTCTGGTCTTTCAGCTCGATTGTGAGAGTCGTCGTCTTGCCGTTGTCGACAGCCTTTGCCGACTTTACATCGGAGGGCGAAAGCTTGTCATAGCTTCCCTCAATACCCGTTATCTGCACAGAATTATTTGCGAGCGCCCTGCGGGCAATCGGCTCAAAAGCGCTGATTATGCCGCCGACAAAACCTTTGCCGCCGTCAAGCGACGCAAGCGACATAACCTTGTCGGATGTGATTCCGGCCTTTTCTGTCTTTGCCGCGGCTTCCTTATATAAGTTGATAACACCCTCCGTCGTGTTAAGGTCAAGCTTTTCAGGTTCGGCGGTTTCCGTTTCGGCGACGTCTGCGGAAGTCTCCTCCTCGGTCTGTGACGGCTCCTCCGAAATGTCTGTCATGTCGTCCGTGACTGATTCTGTTTCGCTTTCAACAGCCTCTGTCGTTTCGTCGGCAGGCAATGTTGTCGTGTCGTCGTCCTTTCCGCCGCAAGCTGCCATGGACATGAGCATTAATAAAGCCAGTGAAAACGCAAAAAAACTCCTAAGTGTCATTTCAGCATCTCCTTTAAAAATTGTTGAACTGCTTGTTTGCTTTGAAATTGTAACATTGTTTTTAAAATAATGCAACATAAAATATTTCGCCGTCAACGTAAAACGTCATGTCACCTGCATAATGTCATAAAACACGGTAATTAAAAGCTCAAAAGCGAAAAATCAATGTGCAAGAAGCTTGAACAAGCCGCAAAGCATAAAAAGCTTGAACGGCATTGTTTTTTAAACGGCGTCGTGATAAAATAGGTTGATTTGAAAAGTTTTACGTTTTTTTGCACATTTCACCTTAAAATATCATATAATAATTATGAACGTTATTTACGGAGATGGGTGAAATGAAGCGATTGAAGCGCAGAAAAAGATACTATTCCCCGCGCCGAAAAAAGCTTTTTTTCCGTCTGTTTGCCGTTTCTGTCACACTTTTAACAATCTTCCTTTTTGCAGACGCGAAGGTTCGCCCGCAGGTCAACGAATTTGCCGCCTCGCGCGCCGTAGCCCTTGCGGAGCAATCTATCGACAGCTCTGTCACAGATTTGCTGTCGTCTCAAGGCTCCCTTTATGACAAGCTTGTCACCGTGGAAAAAAACAGAGAGGGGCAAGTGACGTCAATAAAAACGGACGCCCTCAAAATAAATCTTTTTAAGGCAAGTCTCGGCAAAACAATAGAAAGCCGCATTTCCGAATTTCATCGTTACACTGTTTCAGTTCCTGTCGGCTCTTTAACTGGCATTTATTTGCTTTTCGGCAGAGGTCCTAACATAAACGTCAAAATAACATTGACAGGCTTTGCTGTCTGCGATATTTCAAACCAATTTCTTTCGGCGGGAATCAATCAGACACTTCACCGCATGATGCTCAATGTGAGCGCAAGCGTCTGTGTTGTGCTTCCTGAAAGCAGTATGACGCGCAACATAAACACGCAATTTTGCATTGCCGAAACTGTCATTGTCGGCTATGTCCCGGACTTTTATGCAAGCTTAGAAAAAGACTAAGGATGTTTTATGATGAAAGAACTTGAAAACGCCCGCAAAAATGCGAACGAGCTTAAACAAAAGCTTAATTATCACACAAAAAAATATTATGTGGACGACGACCCTGAAATCAGCGATTATGAATATGATATGCTCCTGCGCCGCCTTGTTGATTTGGAGACGGCTTATCCGGAGCTTGTTTCAGCCGACTCACCGACTCAGCGCATAGGCGGGAGCGCTGAAAATCTTTTTTTGCCCGTCACTCACGAAGTTGTGATGGAAAGCCTTCAAGACGCGTTCAGCGAGGACGAGCTTTATGCTTTTTCAAAGAAAACAGCCGCCGCGGCAGACGGCGCGGAATATGTCGTCGAGCCGAAAATCGACGGACTTTCAGTTTCTCTCGAATATATAAACGGTGTGTTTTTCAGGGGCTCGACACGCGGCGACGGAAGCACAGGCGAGGACGTCACCGCAAACCTGCGCACAATTCGCTCCATCCCTCTTAAGCTGGCTGTTGAGCTGCCTTTAATAATAGTGCGGGGCGAAGTTTTTATGCCTTTGGAAGTGTTCGGCCGCCTTGCGAAGGAGCAGGAGGAAAACGGGGACAAGCCGTTTAAAAACCCGCGCAACGCCGCTGCGGGCTCTCTCCGTCAAAAGAACCCTCACATCACAGCCTCCCGCGGTCTTGACATATTTGTGTTCAATATCCAGCGCGTTGAAGGCGCTGTAATAAGCTCTCACAAGGAGTCGCTCGACTTTTTAAAAGAAATCGGCTTCAAAACAATCCCTTTTTATGAAAAGTTCTCATCCTTTGAGGATGCAGTCTCGGAGGTAAGGCGCATAGGCGAGATACGCGGCTCATTGCCGTTTGATATTGACGGAGCTGTCATAAAGGTCGATTCTTTTGAAAAACGCGCCGCTCTCGGAAGCACCTCAAAATTCCCTAAATGGGCGGTGGCTTTTAAATATCCTCCGGAGGAGAAAAAGACAAAGCTTCTTTCCATTGAGGTTAATGTCGGCAGAACAGGAGTTCTGACGCCGACGGCGGTTCTCTCCCCCGTCAGCCTTGCCGGGACGACAGTCAGCCGAGCGGTTCTGCACAACCAAGATTTTATAACCGAAAAAGACATCCGCATCGGCGACGACGTAATCATACGAAAAGCAGGCGACATAATTCCCGAAATTTTGGAGTCTGTCAGTCACGCCGAAGGCAGCGTCCCCTATCTCCTGCCTGAAAACTGCCCGTCCTGCGGCGCTGCCGCAATCCGCGAAAAGGGCGAGTCCGCCACACGCTGCATCAACCCCGAATGTCCCGCCCAGCTTCTCCGAAACATTATGCATTTTTGCTCCAGAGGCTCTATGAACATTGATGGACTCGGAAGGTCGATTATCCAAAACCTTATTAACGCCGGTCTGATAAAAAACGCCGCGGACTTATATTCTCTCACCGCCGATATGCTGTCCCCACTTGACGGGCTTGCGGAAAAAAGCGCCTCAAACCTCGTCGCGTCCATCGAACATTCAAAGGGCGTCGGGCTGTCCGGGCTTCTTCACGCTTTGGGCATACGGCATATCGGTGAAAAGGCCGCAAAGCAGCTTGCCGCTCATTTCGGCACTATCGACAAATTGATTGAAGCCTCCGTTGAGGAAATATCCGTCATCGAAGGCTTCGGGGAAATAATGGCGCGCAGCACAGTTGATTTCTTTCGGTCGCCGCAGGCGCTTGAGCTTGTTAAGAAGCTGAAAGCCGCCAATGTCAAAATGGAGTCTTTTGAGGTTACAAGCGACACAAGGTTCGCGGGAATAACTTTTGTCTTGACCGGCGCTCTCCCTTCGTTTTCAAGGTCGGAGGCGTCGGATATAATTGAGTCTTTCGGCGGAAAAACATCCTCGTCGGTGTCACGAAACACAAGCTATGTCCTGGCGGGCGACGAAGCCGGCGGCAAGCTGACAAAGGCGCAAGCCCTTGGCATACCCATTATATCCGAGGGCGAATTTAAGGCTATGATATCATAAAAGCCTTAGGGCAACACCGCGCAATGAGCGGTGTTGCCTTAGAAGTTTTCACAATAAAGCTTGTAAAACCCTTGCGGATACGCGCAGACGGGACACATTGGCGGAGCGCATTTCCCATTGTGAAGATGACCGCAGTTCATGCACACCCACCACTGCTCATCAGGCTTGCAAAACACATCGTCCTCCTCGATGTTTTCCAGCAGTATGCTGAACCGCCTTTGCTGATTCCTTGAAATCCCTCCGAGCTCGTCAAACAAATCCGCTATCTGGTCATACCCCTCCTGCCTTGCCGTTTCCGCATACGACTCAAACACAAGGTGCGACAGTCCCGCTTCATCAGCCAATGACTCCTGAAGGTTTTCGACTGTCGTGGGCATTTCGCGTATCAGCTCAAGCAGGATAACAGCGTGTTCTTTTTCTTCATGTGACGCTTTGTCGAATATGCTTCCTATCTGCTCAAAACCGTCTTCTCTTGCCTTGTCGCCATAAATCCTGTACTTTGTGGAAGTTGAAAGCTCTCCCGAATACGCGTTCCAAAGATTTTGGTATGTTTTACTCTTTTCAAACTCCAAAAAAATCACTCCCAGTCAATTTAAGTATATTATATAATATGCATCTTGTGAAAAAAGTTTACTGTTCCTGTCTGCGTTATGTCAAACTTTATCGGCGGCAGTCAAAAAGCGCAGCCCAACTTAAATAGGCAGTGGCGCCAAGACAGCAAAAGCGCCGAGCCAAGCATAGCGCTTTGAGTGGCGCGCCGCGCAGCTTTGACAATCTTGCGGACAGAAAGCTTTTATATATGCGGTCAAAAAGCTTTTTAAAGATTTTATAAATGCTTTCTGTCTTGATTTTTTGCTGTTGATGCTGTATAATTATATACATAATATTTTATTATTTGCTGAAACGAGGTGATGCTTCTTGTCGTTTGCCGATGAGCTTAGAAAAAAGGCTGACAGCGCCCCAAAAGAAGAACAAAACGCTGAAAACAGATATATGAACGAGATATACTTTTCACTTAAGGAAGGCATTGTTCGCTGTTTCCTCAGAAAATGTTATGAGGAAGCCTCAAGGGGCGAAACCCAATATGCCATGTTTATCGACTTTATCCACATCATCGGGATAATCCATGAGCAGGAGCGGACTTATGTAAAAGAGTCGGACTTTAACTATGTCAAGCACGTCCTCAAGATAAACAAAGACGATTTAAAGGCAGTTCTTCTTAATGAAATGAAGAAAAACGAGCTGATAAATGTTAAAGTGACTGTCAGAGCGTCAAAAATGCTTGGTTATTTTGTTAAAATAAGCGTTTCATGGTAAAGCGAAGGGAGAACACCATGCCTGTGATTTTGTTTCAGGGCGATTCAATAACAGATTGTGAAAGATCAAGACAAAACGACACAAACAACGGCAACGGATATCCGGCGCTTGTGTCCTCCAAGCTGGGCTTTGCTTATCCGGGCGGGCATTTGTTTTTAAACAGAGGCGTCAGCGGGGACAGAATCGTCGATTTATACGCAAGAATAAAGTCCGACTTTATAAATTTAAAGCCCGATATCATCAGCATACTGATAGGCGTCAACGACGTATGGCATGAGCTTTCACGAGAAAACGGAGTGGACGCCGCAAAGTTTGAGATGATATATTCCATGCTCGTTGAAGAAATTCTCGACGCTTTACCTCTCGTTCAAATAATGATTCTTGAGCCTTTTGTCCTGAAAGCGTCTGCAACCGAGGGTGATTACGGCATCTTCAGGCAGGAGGTTGAAAAGCGGGCCGCGGCGTCAAAGCGCGTCGCTCAAAAACATGAGCTTAGTTTTATCCCGCTTCAAAAACATTTTGACAAAGCCGCGAAACGCGCGCCCGCCTCCTGCTGGCTCTCCGACGGAGTCCACCCCACGCCCGCCGGTCATGAGCTTATTTCCAAAGAGTGGATAAAGATGTTTGAAGCAATCAAATGATTCCAAAGGCGTAAATCACAGCATTTGCTTTATAAACAAAAGACTGTATCAGCCGCTTTTTTAAAGCCGCAACCCTTTTGCGTTAAACGGCGCGTCCTTAACGGATGCGCCGCTTTCGCGCGGGTCAGCGTTTGATACAGTCTTTTTATATTTAAGGCAACACGTCAATCAATCAGCCGATAAACATTTGTGTCCAGTAATTCCCGTCAGGAACATATCCGACGCCAATCTGCGTATAATCCTTATTTAAAATGTTTGCTCTGTGCCCGCTTGAATTCATCCAGCCCTTTACGGCGTCGTGCGGATTTTTATATCCCTTGGCGATATTTTCCCCGGCTGTCCTGTAAGAAATCCCGAAATCTTTAATCATCTTAAACGGTGTGCCGTATGTCGGGCTTGTGTGTGAGAAGTATTTCCTGTCATGCATATCAAGCGATTTGTAGCGCGCCACGCGTGATAACTGCCAGTTTGTTTTCAGCGGGCTTAGTCCGTACTCCCCTCTTATTTCATTTACAAGCTCAATTACTTCAGCCTCATATCCCGCGACTGACGCGTCTATTGTCGGGATTGTCAGCACATCTCCCGGGTAAATTAACTCGGGGTTTTTTATCTGCGGATTCGAGTGTATAATTTCACTTAATCCGACTTGGTATTTTACAGCAATTTTCCACATGCTGTCACCGCTTACGACTTTATGCGCAACGGCGGCAGACGCGGGAATGACAAGCTGCGCGGCCGCAATGCAGACAACAATAAAGGCCGTAAGCTTTTTAAATGCCTTTTTAATTTTTTTCACCTTCTTTCAATATAAAGTATTAGCTTTGACGCTGAAATCTTTCAAGGTAATATTGCTTAACAAATCAAATTTTAATCTGACGTGCCAAGTTGTTGATTAAGATTTTAAAACACGATGCTTTTTATGTGTATATTACATATTTTTGCACATAATATGTTTGAGCCAACTTGAAAGGAGCTTTTAAAGTGGAAAACAATATTAACAACATCAACAGGAAAAACGAAAACAGGAATGAAAATAAGAACGAAAACAGAAACAAAAACCGAGGCGAAAACAGGAACGAAAACCGAGGGGAAAATCGAGAGGAAAACCGAGGCGAGAACAGAGAGAAAAACAGAGCCGAAAACCGCAACGAAAACCGATTTGAAAATGAAAATGAAAACGAAGAACAGAATTAACTGCGCTGAAATCGGTGAATCCAAAATAAAAAAAGCAGCCGGAGGCTTTTAATCCGACAATAGTCCTTGGCAAACCGCGCATCTATCGACAATAAAAAAAATACACCGCGCCAAAGCTTTTATGAAACTCCTGCTTTGGCGCGGCGATATTTTGTTTTTTATTTCTAAAAACAGCGCTCGTGATGCGCCTGTTTGCAGGTTCCGAATTTCATGCACCTGTAACATATCTCATTTGTCAATTCGGCACCGTCAAAATAAGCTTTTAGATTGTCAAGGGTTGTGCGGGCGATATTGTTAAGTGCCTCCCCCGTTAAAAATGCCTGATGCCCCGTCACAATTACATTAGGCATGGTCAAGAGCCTTGCCAAAGTGTCGTCCTCAAGCACCTCATCTGAAAAATCCTCAAAGAAAATTTCTGTTTCCTCCTCATAAACATCAAGCCCGACAGCTCCGATTTTATGCTCCTTGATAGCGTCAATCAGCGAATTGGCGTCTATGAGCGCGCCGCGCGACGTATTGATGATATAAACTCCGTCTTTCATCAAAGACAAGGCGCGTTTGTCAATTAAATGCCATGTGTCCTTTGTCAGCGGGCAGTGCAAAGATATTATGTCCGACCTCGAAAAAAGCTCGTCAAGCGGGACATATTCTATGCCGCTGCCGGGCGTGGGAAAGGTGTCATACGCTATTATTTTCATGCCGAAGCCCCTGCAAATATTAATAAACACACTTCCTATTTTGCCCGTGCCGACAACCCCGACAGTCTTGCCGTGCAAATCAAACCCTATAAGCCCGGAAAGAGAAAAGTTATGCTCCCTCGTTCTGTTATAAGAGCGGTGTATTTTGCGGTTGAGAGTCAACAGCAGCGCCGCCGCGTGTTCGGCGACGGCAAACGGCGAATAAGCGGGAACCCGCAGAACATGTATTTTGCCAAAGGCTGATTTAAAATCCACGTTGTTATAACCCGCGCTTCTCATGGCAAGGACATTTATGCCCATTGAGTGAAGCCTGTGGATGGTTTTTTCATCAGCGGAGTCGTTTACAAACGCGATTACGCCGTCGCACCCGTCCGCCATGACGGCGCTGTGTTCATTAAGCTTGCTCTCAATATATTTTAATTCAAAGTTATAATCTTCCGACATCTTATCAAAATAAATCTTGTCGTAAGGCTTTGCGTCAAAAAAAGCAATTTTCTTCATCCTAAAGTCCTTTCAATTTAGAAACAAGTCAGATTATTCAATTCGGGAGCGCCTTTCACTGCGGCATCAGAAGGTGCGGCAGTTCACAACCGCGGCGTCCGTATGTTCACGCTGACAACCCCGCCGCTTCACAGAGGATATCATCCTTCCGCTTCTCTGTCAATAACAGGCAAACGGCGGGACAGTTTTTCCCGCCGTTAAAGAGATTTTACTTGGTGTATTTTTCGGAGCCTGTTTTAATCCACTTTTCGCGCTCTTTCTCCAGCTTTTTCTCTTTTTTTCGCGACATTCCCTGTGCAATCGCTGGATATTCATTTCCCGAATCGGATGTCGGCTGTATCTCGTATGTCCCGTACTTGTTTATCTGCTCATATACATTTTTCGGCTGTGCGTGGAACGCGTCGGCGCTCGGCGTCGGACACTGTTGATTATCTTTATTTTTGTTTTTGTTTTCATTTTTCATTTTGTTCCGCTATACCTCCTTTTTGGCTTTCTCATGTTGTTATCTTTTGCCGCAAAGATTTCAATATTCACCGTAACATTTTTTTGAATGAAAATTAAATCAAAGCGGGCGCCGCGGGCTGTTTCGACAATTCTCTCTCTTTTTAAAATCCCTCACACAAGCAAACATTTGTCGTGCCTGCAAATATATGCATCTGCCCCGCCTGACTATTTTTAATACGGCGTTAATATCATAAATAAAAAAACTTTACACCCGCCTTTTTGATCCGGTTCGTTCGCTGCGCAAAAAATCAAGGAAAATTTCATATAAAAGTCATGCGTATACTCAAGGAAAATCGTGCATAAATTCAGGAAAAAATATCGAACAAAAAAATCAAAGAAAAAGTTAAAACCTTACTTGAAATTAAAGATAAAACGTGATATAGTATCAGACAACGCAATGATGGAGAGAGTAAGCAAAAGAAACGGACATTCAGAGAAAGCGTGCCGCGGCTGAAAGCGCGCCCATATCTTAATTTTGCCGAAGTTCACTCCGGAGCGGCGCGGCTGAAACGACAGTAGGCCGCGACGGGCAGTCGCCGTTACACGACAAAGTGCGCCATCGAGCGCAGAGCGCCCGCCTTTTCGGCGGGAATGCAGGGTGGTACCGCGGAGAGAGCTTCTTCGTCCCTCATCGGGGGCGATTTTTTTTATTCCTTTCGGCCGCCGGACACCAATAATCCGCAACGGCGCCGACAGACGGCACCGATTTCACAGCCATTTTTATGAAGTTCCGCGGCGCCCGAAAAGCGCCGTTAAAATATCAAGAGGAGGTAAGCCATGATGAAATCTCACAGTTTCATCATGCGGTAAAATCTTATGAAACAGCAGCTTGAACAAATGCGGCTCGCGGCCGCCGAAAAAATTAAGAAAGCGGCAAGCCTGCCCGATCTCGAAGCTTTAAGGATATCATATCTCGGCAAAAAAGGTGAGTTGACGGCCGTCCTCAAGCAGATGGGAGGGCTTTCGCCGGAGGAGCGCCCCGCCGCCGGTCAGCTTGCCAACGAAATACGCGCAACCATAGAGGAGCTTATTGCCGCGCGCCAAAAAAAGTTTAAGGAAAAAGAAAAGTCAAAGCGCCTTGTTTCCGAGGCGATTGACGTGACGCTTCCCGGTAAATCTTCTCCCATCGGGCACAAGCATCCCATCTCGATTGTTCTGGACGAAGTGACAGATTTGTTTATCGGCATGGGGTTCAGCGTTGCGTCCGGGCCGGAGGTTGAGCTTGACTATTACAACTTTGAAGCGCTGAATATACCGCCGGGTCATCCGGCGCGCGACACTCAAGACACATTTTATATAACGGACAAGGTTCTGCTAAGAACGCAGACGTCGCCCGTTCAGATACGATACATGGAAAATAACAAGCCGCCCATACGCATCATCTCACCAGGAAGGGTTTACCGTTCCGATTCGGTCGACGCGACACACTCCCCTCTTTTTCATCAGATAGAAGGCCTCGTTGTGGACAAAGGCATCACAATGGGCGATCTGAAAGCTTGCCTTGAGGCAATCGCGAAAGGGATTTTCGGCGGCGGGACAAAGATAAGGCTTCGCCCGCATCATTTCCCGTTTACCGAGCCGTCCTGTGAGGTCGATGTATCCTGTTTTCGGTGCGGCGGCAGCGGCTGTCCCATGTGTAAATATGAGGGTTGGATTGAAGTGCTTGGCGCCGGGATGGTTCATCCAAAGGTGCTTAAAAACGGCGGTATCAACCCCGATGAATACAGCGGTTTCGCCTTTGGTGTGGGGCTTGAGAGGATAACTCTATTCCGATTTCGGATTGATGATATGCGTCTTCTTTTTGAAAACGACGTCAGGTTCCTTTCACAATTTTAAGTTATCAGAAAGGTGTAAAGTCAAATGTTATTATCAAAAAAATGGCTTAACGATTTTTTAAAGACAGATATAGCCGACAAAAAATTTGCAGGAATTATGACAATGAGCGGCTCAAAGGTCGAGGGCTTCCGGCGCGAGGGAGATGAGCTTGAAAAAATTGTCGTCGCCCGGATTATTTCACTTGAGCGCCACCCGAATTCTGACCATCTTTTCATTTGCTCGGCGGATGTCGGCGGTGAATCTCCCATCCAAATTGTCACGGGGGCGCAAAACCTCTCGGCCGGTGATTTTGTTCCCGTTGCGCTTGACGGTTCGGTCACAGCCGGGGGTAAAAAAATAAAAAAGAGCAAGCTAAGGGGCGTTGAAAGCGACGGTATGTTTTGTTCCCTCGGCGAGCTTGGGCTTACAGCCCACGATTTTCCCTATGCCGTCAGCGACGGTGTCTTTGTCCTCGGCGGCGACTGTGACCGTCTGCCCGGCGCCGATATCAAAAGCGCCATAGGACTTGACGACACAGTTTTTGAGTTTGAAATAACTCCGAACCGCCCCGACTGCCTTTCTGTAATCGGACTTGCCCGCGAAGCCGCCGCCGCGTTGGAGATGCCTTTTTGTGTTCCCGCCCCTTGTGTAAAAGCAGGCGCGGGCGATGTCGGGGACTGCCTTAGCATTGATATTTCTGACAACGAAAAGTGCTACAGATATGCCGGAGCCGTCGTTAAAAATGTTCGCATAGCCCCCTCTCCGCGCTGGATGCGCGAAAGGCTGCGCGCCGGAGGTGTTCGCCCGATAAACAACATTGTCGACATCACTAATTTTGTCATGCTCGAATACGGTCAGCCGATGCACGCATTTGACTATCGTTTCCTTGAGGGCGGTTCTGTAATTGTCCGCACGGCAAAGAAGGGCGAAACGATAACAACTCTTGACGGTGTGCAGAGGGCTTTGTCCGAAGATATGCTTGTCATTGCCGACGCCGTTAAGCCTGTGGCTGTCGCCGGTGTCATGGGCGGCGAATACAGCGGAATTATGGACGACACGCAGACAATAGTCTTTGAATCCGCTTGCTTTAACGGTCCGTCCGTCCGCTCAACTTCAAAAAAACTCGGAATGCGCACAGAAGCGTCGGCAAGATATGAAAAAGGGCTTGACCCCAAGGGCTGCCGCGCCTGCCTTGACCGCGCGCTTGAGCTTGTTCAGCTGCTTGATGCCGGCGATGTTGTAAACGGTGTTATTGACTGTGACAAGACGGCGGACGCGCGGGCGACTGTTCAATTTGACCCTGACTGGACAAACAGCTTCATCGGCATAGATATGTCCGCCGACGAGCAGGCAAAAATACTTGAGCGTCTCTCTTTCAAGGTTCAAGACGGAATTGTAACAGTCCCCTCTTTCAGAGGTGATGTTGAACACAAAGCCGATATCGCGGAGGAGGTTGCCCGTTTTTACGGCTTTGAAAACATCAAAAGCCACCCGATTATCAGCACGACGGCGGGCGCGCTGAACGACACACAAAAGCTTCAAAAGCTTGCGGGCGACATTTTGCTTGCGCAGGGGCTTACTGAAATTATGACTTATTCTTTTATCAGCCCCAAATCCTATGACAAGATAATGCTCGGCGCCGACAGCCCGCTGCGTAAATCAATCGTCATATCAAACCCTCTCGGCGAGGATACAAGCGTCATGCGCACCACTTCCGTCCCGTCTATGCTTGAGGTGCTTTCACGCAACTTTAACAACCGCAACGCCGCGGCAAGGCTTTATGAGCTTTCTACTGTCTATATACCAAAAGACGGCGAGGAGCTGCCGGAGGAAAAAATCACGGTGTCGCTTGGGATGTATGGCGAGGGGCTTGACTTTTTCTCGTTGAAAGGCGTCATAGAGGAGCTTTTACTTTCCTTCGGGATTTGCGACTGCGACGTGGAGGCTGTGACGGACTGCGCATACCTCCATCCCGGCAGGGCGGCAAAGCTGACGGCAGGCGGCGATGAGCTTGGCATTTTCGGAGAGGTGCATCCAGATGTTCTTGACAATTATGAGATTGACACAAAAGCATATGTCGGCTCCGTCGATTTTAACACTTTGAAAAAGCACGCCGACCTTGCAAGGTCTTACAAGCAGCTGCCCAAATTCCCGGCGACGACGCGCGACCTTGCTTTTGTTTGCGACAAGAGCCTGCCCGTTCTTACTTTGAGACGCGCGATTTCAAGCGCCGCCGGAGGTGTTCTCGAATCCCTGACATTGTTTGACGTGTATGAGGGTTCGCAAATCCCCGAGGGCATGAAAAGCGTCGCTTTCAATCTTGTTTTGCGCTCACCCGATAAAACGATGACGGACGAGGAGGCGGACGACGCCGTCCGGCGCTCTGTAAAAGCGCTTGAAAAGCTTGGTATTTCACTGCGCGGGCAATAAAAAATAATTAAGAGATGGTTAATAATTTGTAAAGGTCATTGTATTTTGCCGCCTTTTGGTATATAATAAAAAGGTATTGTGACAAAGGGGTGATTATGTGTCTGATAAGACTATCCAGTTTTCCGTAAGAGACGAGCACGAAAATGAGGTGCGGCGAATTTTAACAGAGGTTTATAAAGCGCTGAGCGAAAAGGGATATAATCCTGTCAGCCAAATAGTCGGATATCTTTTGTCCGAGGATCCCACCTACATCACCACACATAATAACGCTCGCAGTCTTGTAAGGCGCATTGACAGGGACGAGCTTCTCCAAATTCTCGTCAGAGATTACTTGGGGATAAGATAAACGCGCGAAAGGATGAATTGCAATGCCCGCAAAAAAAGTTAAGTTTTTAAAATATAAAGGCAAACCACTCGTGCGCAAGGACAACACAATTTATTACGGCGACACGTCTGATGAATTTGTGCTTGTGCTGCAAATAACAAGCACAAAGGATTTCAACGGTCTCAACATCGCCGATCGCGTCATTGTTCAGCTTGTCAGCACCGATTCGGATTTGCGCCCGCGCGACCGCATTGTCAAAAAAGGTGAAAGGCGCGGTCTTTTTGACGCCATTGACCTTGGCAGTGTTTGGCTTGAGCGCGCGCTTAGCAAGCCCGCATAATGAAAGCCGCCCTTTATACGCTCGGGTGCAAGGTCAACCAATATGAGTCTCAGGCAATGTCGGAGATTCTTTTAAAAAATGGTTACACAATTGTCCCGCACACTGACATTGCTGATGTTTACATTGTCAATTCCTGCACGGTGACCGCCGAAAGCGACAGAAAGACGCGCCAAGCGATACGCCGCTTCAAAAGGCGTAATCCACAATCCGCCGTCGTTCTCACAGGCTGTGTTCCTCAAGCTTATCCCGACGCGTCAAAGCGCCTGTCTGATGCCGATATTCTCCTTGGAAACAAGAGCAACGGCAGGCTTTTGGAGGCGCTCGATTTATATTTTTCGTCAAATAACAGGCTGGTGTTGATTGAGCAACATCGGCCTGATGATGTTTTTGATTCGCCGTCGGTTTCAGGCTGCCTCGGGCGCACAAGGGCAAGTATCAAGATAGAGGACGGCTGCAACCGCTTCTGCTCCTATTGCATCATCCCCTACGCCCGCGGAAATGTGCGCTCAAAGCCGATTAAAGACATTCGCGGCGAGTCGCAAAGGCTTGCCGGCGCAGGTTTTCGCGAGCTTGTCCTTGTCGGAATCAATCTGTCGGCTTACAGCTTTGAAGGTCACGACATCTGTGACGCCGTCGGCGCGGCTTCGGAGCCTGACGGCATCAAAAGGATTCGTCTCGGCTCGCTGGAGCCTGACCACCTTACGGACGATGTTTTGGAAAGGCTTTCAAAGCACAAAAAGCTTTGCCCGCATTTTCATATCTCACTGCAAAGCGGATGCGATGAAACACTCAAAAGGATGAACAGACATTACACCTCAAGCGAGTTTGAAGCACTTTGCCAAAAGCTGCGCGCGGCTTTCCCCGGTGCAGCCATAACTACTGACATCATGGTCGGCTTCGCGGGCGAAAGCGAGTCCGAATTTGAAGCCACAAGGCTTTTTGTCGAGAATATAAAATTTGAAAAGGTTCATGTGTTTCCTTTTTCGGCGCGCTCGGGCACATCCGCCGCTTCGTTTCCAAATCAGGTCGAAAAATCTGAAAAAGAGCGGCGCGCAAGGCTGATTTCTGAAACGGCTGACAAAACGCGCGCTTTGTTTTTCAAATCGCAAGCAGGAAAGACAGTCGAAGTGCTGGCGGAACGCGAAACAGAAGGCATGTTTGAAGGGTTCACAAGAAACTATACGCCTGTTCGCTTCAAGGGCAAATGCAAGTCGGGAGAGCTTGTAAACGTAAGGATAACGGGAGCGGATAGCTCCTGCTGCATCGGCGAAATGCTTTAAGCTTTTGCGCAAACATATTCTGATGTTTTTTGTCCGATCAAAAAGGGCGCCCGTTTGCTTGGGCGCCCTTTTTGGCTGTTTGTTCTCAATCTATATTCAAGGCGCTTGTTGCGCGCCCGCTTTTATGGGAAGCGTGCCGAACTGTCAGGACTCGGCGATAGCGCTTAGCTTGAGTATAGATTTGATCATTTTCCAGCTGAACTTCCTTGACGATGAGATTTCATCCATCAGTTTCATACCTATCTCGAACTTCTCTTTGTTGGTCATCATTTAAATCACCCTTTCTTTTTGTTTCTGGCTTAATTATACCATGAATTCACAAAAAGTCAAGTGATTATGCACAAACGAACCGCGGCTTAGTTGTGCATTATGACGAACCGGTGAGTTGGAGTTATGTATTAAGGCTCTATATAAATAGCAAAAAGGCATAAATTCTTTTGTGCATATTCACCAACGGATGTTACGCATTTTTGAACTTTATGACGAAGAAATTAAGTGTTTCTAATTTAAGAAAATAAAGTTTGTAGAACTTTTTTGTCTTTACCAGCCATATTTTTCGCTTCCCCATTTCTTTTCGACGAGTGTTTGCTCCGTATAAATCAGCGTGTTGTCAGGCACGTCTTTGTTTAAAATGACGCCCGCGCCGACAACGCTGTACGGACCCACCTTGACGCCGGGCATTAAAATGGCGTTAACTCCGGTGCGGCAGTAATCACCGAGGAAAACGGCGTCGCCCCAGCCGGTGTGAAACTCCCTCCTGCCCTTGACATTTTGGAGCGTTATGGAGTCGTCAAAACGCAGACTGCCGCAGACAGTCGCCGCGCCAAGGTCTGTGTTTTCGCCTATTATTCCGTTCCACTCCATGTAATGGTAGAGGTAAACTCTGTCAAGTATCATCCCGTCCAGCTCCGCGGCGTGGCTGATGATGCATTCGTTGCCGACAGTCGAGCGCTCCTCAATAAAGCAGGCGTTGCGCACCTTGCTGTCGTCGCCGATCACAACATTGCCGCTGACAATCGCGCCGTTTTGGATTTCGCTGTTATCGCCGACAATAATGTTGCCTGTTATGATGACATTTTTGCCGATGACACTGTTTTTGCCAAGCTTTACAAAGCCGCTGACAGCCGCTGTCTCGTCAATCGACGCGCCCTCCGCCAACTCATTTTTTTTAAGAGCGGAGCAGCGGAGACTGTTTATTTCTGCGTTTGCCTCAAGTATATGCCAAGGCTTATCAATGTCAAAAATCCTTTGCGAGCTTTCCAGCGCCCTTATCTTTGTCCCGCGCTTCATTTCATCGCCGACACTGATTTCAAGAAACCCCTCCACAGGCGGCATCATGCCGACTTCAACGTATGCGAATCTTCTTGAATTAAATTGAAGCACGTCAAAAAAGCTCTTTTTAAAAGCGAAGCCGCCGAAAAAATGTGTGCTTTCACCGCGTGAGTGACCCCAAACGCTGCCGATATAGCCGTCGTCAATTTCACAGCCTATCCTGTCGCCGCTCCTGTCAGGTATTTTGCCGACAAGCGCCGTGTTTTCGCCGCTTTCTGTAAAAGCCTCAACAAGCGCCTTGATGTCGCTTTCGGAAATGATTGTGTCGCCGTACAGCGCAAGGAAATCCCCGTCAATAAACGCGCTTGCCCGCAAAAGGGAGAACGCCGTTCCCTTCGGCTTGTCGTCGGATATGACCATGACATTTTTTGAGTCGCGGAAATAGGAGTAAATCTCCTCTATGAACCTGCTGCCGACAATGACAATATTGTCAAACCCCATCGACGTCAGCGCGTCTACGGAATATGCGACTATCGGCTTGTTTGAAACAGGCATCATGGCTTTGCATCTTATTTGTGCGTAAGGCCAAAGCTTTGTGCCCTCTCCGGCGCATAAAATAACAGCGTTTTTCATGATTTTCCCCCTAAATTTAATTGCGTGTCAAAATATTACATCTTTAAAATATATTCCACAGCTTCGTTAAAGCTGAAATTCGCAAGAACTTCCGGCTTGCTTAAATATTCGTCATACTTGTCGGCAATCTGTTTTTCAAGCTCCTTTTCGCCTGCCATAAAACGGCGGCACAGCTCAAGCGTTTCGGCGCAGAGCAAAAACTTTTTGACCCAGCGCGACATTTCCCCGACAAGCTTATCGTCGCTGTTTTTTAAAAAACGCACGCATTTTGACAGCTTGCCTGAATATTCTGAAAAAACGCGCAGCGCCTTTTCGCTGTTTCCGGTGTAGAGCTGTGTCTGTATTTCACCGAGAGCGTCGTTCATCAGCCTTGAATTCTCGCTTTTGAGACACGATGTGAAAAGATGGTCGGCAAAATATGCAAAGGTTTCATGTTCTTCGCCGACGACAGTTTTAAGCGCGTCTTTCCATGAGTTTTCGGCATCATAACGCAGAGGGTCCCAGAGGTAGTCGGCGACTGTAAGAAGCGGTATCTTTGAGCTTTCGCAATATTCCATGCAGTTTGATATGATCCCCTCCGAATATTTGAAAAGCTCCGGCTCCCTGCCGTCTATGTATCCCAAATGCATTTCGTTTATCATTTCGGCGTCGTTTACGGGGAAGTTGTCCCAATAAAGAGGGCGCCGCCGCGTGCTTTCGATGAAACGCGCCGCCTCAATCACAGTCAGCTCCTGCGAGCAGATGTTTCTGCCTGTCCAAAAAAGGCTTATGTCCGGCTCGATCCCTTTGCCGAGCTTTGTTATAAAATATTCGTCTCCCCTGCCGTGATATTGCAGCGGACAGACAGTCAGTTTTATGCCGCGGTCTATCGACTTCAACGCGTCATAAACCTTGTTCGCAAGATAAATATGCGCCTCGACTGTCTCCCCCCCGAACATTTCGATATCTTCGGCATATTGGAGATTTTCAGGTATATCGTCAAGCAGCAAGCCAAAATTTTTAATCCCCGCGCCGTAAAGCTGGCGGAATTTTGCCATCAGCTTTGTAAAACAGTCTTCGTCTGAATATTTCATGCTCAAACCGGGAGCTATGCAAAAATGCAAGTCGACAAAGCACTCATCGGCAAGCTGTTTTATGCGTATAACCTCGTCAAAATAGCTTTTCGGATAAAGCTTGTCCCATTTTTCGCGATGGAATTCATCGTCCTTCGGCGCGTAATAATATGTGTTCATGCCGCGCTCTGACATAAGTCTCAGCATCGAGGCACGCTCATCAAAGCTCCACGGCTTGCCGTAAAAGCCCTCGATATAGCCGCGGCGCTCAAAAAGCGGATAGTCAAAAAATTCGCCCGCCAAGATGAAACCGTCTGAAATTTGGCGAAACAATCGGCACAAGGCATAATAAAGCGCTCTCATTCCTCCGAATATTATGCTGACATTTACGCCGCCGTCTGTTTTTGTTGCCTTTACTTTAAACTTTTCGTCAGTCAGCCGCCGCGCTTCCTCTATATAAGTCATATCGCGCGCGCCGCTGAATTCAGCCGAAATTGTGATGTTTCCGCCGCCGCCGAATGGTATGCCCATCTTTTCGCAGGTTTCGGCGATAAATTCCGCGTGTTCCCCCGTCGGGAGAACCTTGCGAACGCCGCCGAGAAAAACGCGTTCAACAGCCGTCATATTTTTTTGTGAGTTTGATTGCGTCATGCTTATTAATCCCCCGTTTAATATTGCTTTTTATTGTTTCGCAGACCTTGACACCGCACAGCCTGTAAGCGGCAAAAACAGCGCCGATTTCAGGCGGATATTCAAGCAAAAATACTTTTGCAATGTTTTTTTGCGCAAGCGCGCTCGTAAACCTGCTCAAAAACAGCGGTATATGCTGAAATGCGCCGCCCCAAAGCCCCACGGGAATATCGTCGGGATAGTCTTTTAAGAGCGCGGCAGCCGTCCGCGCGAGGTCGTCCGCGCCGTTCGTGATTATTTCCGCCGCCGTCTCGTCGCCGTTTTCAGCGCATTTGCGCACCTTTGGCAAAAAGGAAGCGATGTCCTGCCTGCTTATCGGCGGGTCATAAAAAATGCTTATTAAATCGTCAAAGCAGTCCGCTTTATAAAAACTTAGAACCGCTCCCGTCAGCGCCGTCGGCCTTGCGGAGCCTTCTCCGCCCCTTATCCCCGCCCTTATGGCGTCAAGCGACATCCTGTAGCCGCTCCCCTCGTCGCCGAGAATATATCCCCAGCCGCCCGCGTGGCGCACAATGCCGCCGCTGTCCCTTGCCGCAACCATCGAGCCTGTGCCGCTTATCGCGACAGCGCACGCGCCGTCGGTCAAGTGAGTTTCAAGAGCTATGTGCAAATCGCTGTCCATACAAACCATGTCCGCGCTGATTACGCCGCCGGTGAAAGCCTCAAGCTCGTCGGCGGATGCCCTGCCGTTTAAGGCGGACATGCCGATAAATGCTGATTTAAAGCAGGCGATACCTGTCTTTTCCTTTATGCTTGAAAGGATAGCCGACATATTGTTCCGCGTTTGGGACATTTCGTTTGAGTAAAAATTGATGCTGCCGCCGACTTCCGCCGCCGCGATGTTTCCAAATTCATCCGCCACGACAGCCGTCGTTTTGCTGCCGCCGCCGTCAACTCCCAAAAAATATGATGAATCGCCCATGACTTCACCCCACTGCAACAATTTTACACGCGAACTGAATAAATGTCAATCTTGCCTTTGAGGGGCGTTTGGCTTGGAGCATATATTTTTGTCATATACATTTTTTAATTGCGGTTGCATTTTGAGTTTAACAAATGGTATAATCCTCATATATAAGGATATTTTGTTTTCATGCACGCTTGCTTTGCGCAAATGCCGCGCCTTGCCGCAAGCTTTTACAGTCCATCTGCTTTTGTTTTTATTTTCGGTTCGCCGATATTTTTGAAAGGAGAATTCACATGAAAAAGCTACACGCAATCATCTTGACTTTTTTTGTTTCCGCGCTTCTTGCCGTGATTTTCACATTCTCAGCCGCGGCTGTGCAGGACCCTGTCTATTACAGCGCATACGGGGCGGTAGGCGACGGAGTCACAAACGACTTTGAAGCCATCCGTCAGGCTCACAAAGCCGCCAACGCCGCAAAACTGCCCGTAAAGGCGGATCCGGGCGCAACCTATTATATTCCCGGTGCGGCGAAAAGCATCGAAATCAAAACAGACACCGACTGGGGCGACGCGCGGTTTATCATTGACGACAGCGCCGTCACCGAAGATGAGAGCAGGCACAATATTTTTATAGTCTCCTCATATCTTGACACAATTCGGATAACGGAGATAGAGAGTCTTGCAAAAAACCAGACAAAGCTTGAGCTTGCGCTGCCTCACGACTCGCTAATCATCGCAACGGACGACACCACCACGCATTATGTCCGCTTCGGCATCAATGCCGACAACGGCGTCCCTCAGCTTGATCTTTTTATTGTGGACAAGGACGGCAATGTCGCTCCCGACACCCCTATCGTCTGGGATTTTGATAATATCACCTCCATGACCGCCTGTCCCATTGACGAGGAGCTTCTCACGATTCAGGGCGGTCACTTCACCACCATTGCAAATCAGGCGAAATGGGGCAGCCCATATTACAGCCGCGGTATTTCCGTGCGCCGCTCAAACGTGGAGCTTAAGGATATTTACCACGCGGTTGAGGGCGAAAAGGCAGGAAAAGGCGCGCCGTATATAGGCTTTTTCGGTATGTCGCGCTGTGCTTATGTCACATTGCGAAATTGCAGTCCCACAGGGCATTTGAGGGTTGCGGACGGCACTTATGACATCATATTGGAACAGTCCTCCAACGTCAGCTTTATTGACTGCAAGCAAACTAACGACATCAACGACGTAACGCTTTGGGGCGTCATTGGCTCCAATTTCACAAAGAATCTGCTGCTGGACTCGGTGCGGTTTTCCCGCTTTGACGCCCACAAGGGAGTCACGAACGCGACTATCCGAAATTCCGAGTTGGGACATCAAGGAATCGCGCTTATCGGCTTCGGCACCTTTTTGATTGAGGACAGCACTGTCCGCGGCAGAAGCTTTATCAACCTGCGCGAAGATTACGGCAGCACATGGCGCGGCGACATCATCATCCGCCGCTGCAAATTCATCCCAAGCAACGGCAGACCTCGCTATGAAGCAACTGTCGTCAACGGAATTAATTTAGGCAATCATGATTTTGGCTACGATTGCCATATGCCGTACACAATTACAATCGACGAGCTTTTTGTCGACGACAGCAAGTGTCTGTGCAGAACAAAGCTGTTCGGAAGGTTCGACTACTCTGACATTTTCACGCGCATCAGGCGCATGCTCGGCAAAAGCCCCTATCCTTATGAGCTGACAAAGGATGTTTATGTAAAAGACTTCACCACCAAGTCCGGGCGCTGCTGGGCGTTAAGCGGAAATAAGCTGCTGTTCAGACGTTATATTCTCCCCACTGTTAATATACATTTTATATAAAGATGCGCGGCTGAATTTTGCGCCGACCGCACAAAATCGGCGCGCGAAAGCTTGCCGAAATGTTTGCGCAAGTCAATCTTGCGCTCTCATTCGGCAGGTTGTCTTGCGCTTTCACGAGGGAATTTATCTTTCGCATTCATACGGAAGGTTATTTTGAGAATATCTTGCGCTCTCTTGTTATTGCATTTTAAAATTAATTATGTTAAACTTAATTGACACAAAGCGCACTGACCGCCGCCTTTGAATTTGGCGCTCTTTTGCGCACGCTTGTTTTAAGGCAACACCGCGCAATGAGCGGCTGAAGCCTTTGTTGTGCGGTGCTGCCTTATATTTTACTTTTAAAAAAGAAGGTTAATATGATAAATTTTGTTGTTCCGTGCCTTTTGGGGCTTGAGGGTCCGATATCCGACGAGCTTCGGGCAATGGACGCGCAGAACGTCCGAGCAGAAAACGGACGTGTGCTTTTTTCCGGCGACGAGCATATTCTTGCCCGCGCCAACATATGTTCGAGATTTTCAGAACGTGTTCAGATTCTTGTGGGAAGCTTCGAGGCAAAAAGCTTTGAGGAGCTTTTCCAAGGCGTCCGCTCATTGCCTTGGGAAGAATGGATTGGCGAGGAGGACGCTTTCCCCGTTAAAGGATATTCCATAAACTCAACACTTTTCTCTGTCAGCGACTGCCAGTCGATTATAAAAAAAGCAGTCGTCGAGCGACTTAAGAAAAAGTACAAATCAGTGTGGTTTGAGGAGACGGGCGCCGTCCGGCAAATACAGTTTTCTATCATTAAAGACAGCGCCAGCCTGCTGATAGACACATCCGGATATGGTCTTCATAAGCGCGGCTACAGGCTTGAGGCGTCGGAGGCTCCGCTTAAAGAAACGCTTTCGGCCTCCCTTTGTTATCTTTCAAAGCTTCGCCCTTATCACACCCTGTATGACCCGATGTGCGGCTCCGGCACCATAGTCATCGAGGGTGCTATGATGGCGATGAACATAGCTCCCGGCATCAAGCGCAATTTTTCAGCCGAGCGGTGGGAGCAGATTTGCCCCGATGTTTGGAAAGAGGAGCGCGAGCGCGCGAAACAGCTTGAAAAACGGCAGTGTGATTTCTTCGGCTACGGTTCCGACATCGACAAAAACGCTGTTGAAATCGCCAAGGCAAACGCCGCGCGCGCCGGAGTGTCAGCTAAGACAGGCTTTGATGCCGCCGATATAAGCGCCTTTTCACCGCGCACGGATCGCGGCACGGTCATATGCAATCCGCCTTACGGCGAAAGGCTTCTCAACATTAACGACGCCGAAAACCTATACCGTGAAATGGGCAGGATAATGCCCCGCAAAAAGGGCTGGTCATACAGCGTTATATCCCCGTCTGAAACATTTGAATATTCATTCGGCAGGAAATCCGACAAGCGCCGCAAGCTGTACAACGGCATGATTAAATGCGATTTGTATATGTATTTTAAATAAATTGAAAGGGTTTGAGGATATGAGGCACGTTTTCATTGTCAATCCCACAGCCGGAAAAAAGGGGCGCGCCGCCGCCGCCATTATTCCGGAAATTGAGGAGTGCTGCAAGCGCCGCGGTCTTGACTATGTTCTGCATGTCACCACAGCACCGAACGACGGTTTGGAATTTGCGCGTGAGACGGCAAAAACAGGCTATCACGTCAGGATATACGCCTGCGGCGGCGACGGCACTCTCTATGAGGTGGTCAACGGCGCTTACGGCTATGACAACGTCGAAATTGCCGCTGTTCCGCTTGGCTCAGGCAACGACTTCATACGGCTTTTCGGAAAGAAAGAGGAGCTTGCGAACATAGACGCGCAGGTGGAGGGTGTCGCAATTGACCTTGACCTTATACGCTGCGGCAACCGCATAGCCATAAACGAATGCTCAATGGGTGTCGACGCCGAAGTCTGCGCAAAGCAGGCGACTTTCAAAAAGTTTCCGTGGCTCAGCGGCGAAGCGGCTTACACCGTGTCGCTGCTTTGGGCTTTTACAAAAAAGATGAAAAACACTTTCACGATACAATTTGACGACGAAGAGCCTTTCACAGACGATGTCATATTTTGCTTTTGCGGCAACTCACGCTGGTATGGCGGCGGCTACATGGGCGGACCTTTGGCATTGCCCGACGACGGGTGGCTTGATGTCATCATTGTCAAGCGAGTCAGCAGGCTTAAGCTTCTTACTCTTATCAACAAATACAAAAACGGCCGTCATCTTGACTGGGATATCACTTTGTTCAAGCGCGTTAAAAAGGTGTCTGTCCACAGCGATGTTCCCGCCGCCGTAAACATAGACGGAGAGTGCGATTTTGTAAACGACAGCACCTTTGAGATAATCGAAAAAGGCGTCAAGTTTGTGATACCAAGCAGCTCCGCGTACATTGAGGACAGAAAAAGCGGTAAAATAAGCGGTGAGGAACGCCAAAAAATAAAAGCGACGGAATGATATACTAATGAGCTATGCCGACAATGTTCTTATCGAAAACCTTAAAGATATTCTTAAAAACGGTGTGTGGGACAGCGATATGCCGGTTCGCCCGCGATGGGAGGACGGCTCCCCCGCACACACCGTCAAAAAGTTTGCGATGGTCAACAGATACGATCTTTCAAAGGAGTTTCCCATCATAACTCTCCGCAGGACTTTCATCAAGTCGGCTGTGGACGAGCTTTTGTGGATTTGGCAAAAGAAATCTAACAATATCCGTGATTTGGGCTCGCGTATCTGGGACTCATGGGCGGATGAGACAGGCAGCATCGGCAAGGCTTACGGCTATCAGCTCGGTGTTAAACACAGTTACCCCGAAGGCGAGTTCGATCAGGTGGGCAAGGTTATTTTCGACTTAAAAACAAACCCCGCCAGCCGCCGTATAATCACAAACATATATAATCACGGCGATTTGAGCGAAATGAGGCTGTACCCGTGCGCTTACAGCGTGACCTTCAACGTGTCCGGCAAAAAGCTCAACGCCATATTAAACCAGCGTTCACAGGATATGCTTGTCGCAAACAACTGGAATGTGTGTCAGTACGCGGTTCTTGTGCATATGATGGCTCAGGTCTGCTCACTTGAGCCGGGCGAGCTTGTCCATGTCGTCGCGGACGCCCACATTTACGACAGGCATATTCCGATTGTTGAGGAGCTGCTCAAAAAAGAGCCGTTTCCCGCGCCGAAATTCAAGCTCGACCGCTCTGCGGACGATTTTTATCAGTTCACAAAAGACAGCTTCTCACTCGCCGATTACAAATATCATGAGTTCGCGCGGAAAATACCGGTCGCCGTATGATTGCGCCCTCATTTCTTTAGAAGGGGAAAATAAATGAATTTAATCGTTTCCGTCAGCAGCGACTGGGCAATAGGTTTTGAAAACAAGCTGCTTTTCCATGTTTCGGAGGACATGAAGTATTTTAAGTCAATGACTGTCGGCAAGGTCGTCGTTATGGGTGAGAACACATTTCTCTCACTGCCCGGTCAAAAGCCTCTTTGTGACAGAGTTAACATAATCATTTCTGACAATATGTCTTTTTCCGCCGAAGGGGCGGCAGTCGTCCGCTCTCTCGGCGAGCTTTCCGCGGCGCTTGCGCAATATGATTCGGACGACATTTTTATTATCGGCGGGGCTATGTTTTATGAAACTATGCTCCCCTACTGCAAAAACGCCTATGTGACACAGTTTTATGCCGCAAAGGAAGCCGACAGGTTTTTCCCGCGCCTTGACTTGAGCGGCGAATGGACGCTTGCCGAGCGTTCCGATATGCGCGAATTCGGCGGCGTGCGGTTCACTTTTGATAAATATATTCATGACGAAAACAAAATAAAAGATTTTTAAAAATGCTTGACTTTTTAAAATAGCTGTGATATATTGCTGTAAACCGATGAAGAAGAGCAAGTAAGCGTTGCAGATTACGGTCAAGAGAGTCGCAGGCGGTGTGATTGCGGCACGGAAAACAGCGCAGAATGGGCTTCCGAGGGCGGGCTGAAATTATAGTAAGCGAGCCGGAGTATGGCACTCCGTTAGCAAAAGCCGGCATATGTTTGTATGCGCTAAGTGGATGCCTCGGCATCAAGCAGGGTGGCACCGCAGGAGCTTTTCGCTCCTGTCCCGGCAGTAATGTAGGGACAGGGCGTTTTTTTGCGCTCTTTCCCAAAATGCGAAAGGAGCAATTACCATGTCAGCAAAAGAAATCCCGTACAAAATCTACCTTGAGGAAAGCGAAATGCCGAAGCAATGGCTGAACATCCGTGCGTTCATGAAGAACAAGCCCGACCCGCTTCTCAACCCGGGGACGCTCAAGCCAATGAGCCAAGACGAGCTAAGCGTTGTTTTTTGCGAGGAGCTGGCAAGACAGGAGCTTGACGAAACGACACCTTATATCGACATCCCCGAGGAAATTCTGAAGTTTTACAAAATGTACCGTCCCGCGCCGCTTGTGCGCGCATACTGCCTTGAGGAAAAGCTGCAAACGCCTGCAAAAATCTATTATAAGTTTGAGGGCAACAACACCTCGGGCAGTCACAAGCTGAATTCGGCCATCGCCCAGGCGTATTACGCAAAGCTTCAGGGGCTGAAGGGTGTGACGACGGAAACGGGCGCCGGTCAGTGGGGCACTGCTCTTTCCATGGCGTGCGCCTATTTCGGACTTGACTGCAACGTCTATATGGTCAAGGTTTCTTACGAGCAAAAGCCGTTCCGCAGGGAGGTTATGCGCGCATACGGCGCGTCGGTCATCCCCTCCCCCTCCGAATTAACAAACATCGGCAGAAAGATTCTTGCCGAGCATCCCGGCACTTCGGGCAGTCTCGGCTGCGCGATTTCCGAGGCGGTAGAGGCGGCCGTTTCAAAACAGGGCTACCGCTATGTCCTTGGCAGCGTCCTTTCACAGGTGCTGCTTCATCAGTCAATCATAGGCGTCGAAACAAAGGCGGCGCTCGACAAATATGATATAACTCCCGACATTATCATAGGCTGTGCCGGCGGAGGCTCAAATCTTGGCGGGCTTATCGCGCCGTTTGTGCGTGACAAGCTCCTCGGAAAGTCTGATTGCAGGCTTGTCGCCGTTGAGCCGTCGTCATGCCCCAGCCTTACGCGCGGCAAATATGTTTATGATTTTTGCGATACGGGCGCTATTACTCCGCTTGCAAAAATGTACACTCTCGGAGCGGATTTTATCCCCGCCCCCGACCATGCCGGCGGGCTTCGGTACCACGGCATGAGTTCCGTTCTTTCTCGGCTTTATCACGACGGGCTTATGGAAGCCGTGTCCGTCAAGCAGACGGATGTTTTCAAAGCCGCCGAGGATTTTGCCCGCATTGAAGGGATTTTGCCTGCTCCGGAAAGCGCGCACGCAATCAAAACGGCAGTCGATGAAGCTCTCAAGTGCAAAGAGAGCGGCGAGGAAAAGACAATTGTTTTCGGACTGACGGGCACCGGATATTTCGACATGCTCGCGTATGAAAAGTTTCACGACGGCAAAATGACCGACTATGAGCCTTCCGCCGCCGACCTTCAGCGCGGCTTCGACGGCATTCCCGACATTAACCTTTAAAATCGTTTCAGCTTGACCGGCGTGTCTTGTGCCGACACGCCGGTTATTTTTTTGAAAGTTTGGTTTTCACTTTTTATAATACCTTTCGTGAATTATATCTTTAAAAAATTGATATTAAATGGCATAAAATTGTTGATTTTATGCCGCTTATTTGTTATGCTATACTTTGATGTGAATATATTGCAGCGGTGAAGGGATGGTAATATGAATCAGTTCATGTCCGGCGATTTCCTCCTCAACAACAATCCGTCAAAAAAGCTTTTTGACTCCGCCTCAAAGATGCCGATTTTTGACTGGCACTGTCACCTCTCCCCCAAAGAGATTTACGAAAACAAAGAGCCCGCCGACCTCGCGGAGCTTTGGCTCGGCGGCGACCATTACAAGTGGCGCGCCATGCGCTCTTTCGGAATCCCCGAAAATCTCATCACAGGCGGCGCCACGGGGCGCGAGAAATTTTTTTCGTGGGCAAAGGCCATGCCTTACCTCATTGGAAACCCGCTTTATCATTGGACCCACCTGGAGCTTCAAAGATATTTTGATATTTATGAGCCGCTTAGCGAAAAAACGGCTGAGGAAATCTGGGAAAGGGCAAACGCCAAAATATCAGACGGCGGCTTTTCACCGCGCGAGCTGATAAGCGCTTCAAATGTCAAGTGCGTTTTTACGACGGACGATCCCGTTGATTCGCTTGAATACCACAAGCTGATTGCCGCTGATAAAAGCTTTAAATTCCGCGTTATCCCCGCCTTTCGCCCGGACAAGGCTCTCAATGTGGAGCTTCCTTCTTTTTTGCCGTGGCTTGAATCGCTCGAAAAGATATCGGGAGAAAAAATCGAGAGCTTTGCAGGTTTGAGAGCTGTTCTGCTTGACAGGATAAACTTCTTTGACTCGATGGGCTGCCGCGCAAGCGACCAAGCTTTTTCATATGTTCCTTTCAGCTTAAGCGACGACATAGAAATTGAGATGATTTTTTCAAAAGTGCTTGACCGCAAGGAGATAAGCGCGGCGGAGGCTGATAAATACCGCACAGAGCTGATGTGCTTCCTTGCAGGCGAATACTGTAAAAAAGGGTGGGCAATGGAGCTGCACATGGGCGCGATGAGAAACAACAACGCCGCCATGCTCAAAAAGCTCGGTCCCGACACAGGCTTTGACTCTATCGGCGACGATCCGATAGCTTTCAGTCTTTCGCGCTTTCTTGACCACATGAATTCGCGCGGCAAGCTGCCAAAAACTGTTCTTTTCACGCTTAACCCAAGAGACAACTATGTTCTCGGCTCAATGCTCGGCAACTTTCAGTCGTCAGAGACGGCGAGCAAAATCCAGTTTGGTTCCGGCTGGTGGTTTAACGACAACATCGACGGTATGCGCGAGCAAATGAAAGCGCTCGGCAATCTCGGCTGTCTCGGAAAGTTCATCGGAATGGTTACCGACTCGCGCTCCTTCCTTTCTTACCCCCGGCACGAGTATTTCAGGCGCATACTTTGCGGACTTTTGGGAGACATGGTCGAGGAAGGTCTTTACCCCGCCGATTATGATACGCTCACAAAAATTGTCGAGGACATTTCTTATAACAACGCCGTTTCTTATTTCGGACTTAATTTATAATAACATTGAAAGGTGATGGGCATTAATGGATCTTAAAACGCCGCTTTATGACACACATGTCAAATACGGCGGAAAGATTGTCCCCTTTGCGGGCTATCTTCTTCCCGTGCAATATGCTTCCGGCATTGCGGCGGAGCATATGGCGGTTCGCACCGCTGCCGGACTGTTTGACGTTTCCCACATGGGGGAGGTCAAAATAACAGGCAGGGACGCGCTGAAAAACATAAACCTGCTTGTGACAAACGACTGCTCCGGAATGTATGACGGTCAGGTGCGTTACAGTCCCATGTGCAACGAATCAGGCGGTGTCGTCGACGACCTGCTTATTTACCGCAGCGGCGAAAACGACTATATGATTGTTGTCAACGCGGCAAATCACGACAAAGACGTCAAGTGGATGAAGTCAAGAATATCGGGCGACGCCGAATTAAACGACATTTCAAACGAAATCGCGCTGCTTGCGCTCCAAGGTCCGAAATCAAAAGAGATTCTTCTCACGCTTGCCGACGAATCTGACATACCGTCAAAGTATTACAGCTTTAAGAGTGATGTCAATGTTGGCGGCATCAAGTCAATTGTTTCTAAAACAGGCTATACGGGAGAGGACGGATTTGAGCTTTACATCGCCCCGGGCGACGCTGTTCTGCTTTGGGAAAAGCTGATGGACGCGGGTCGCGATTTTGGGCTTGTTCCCTGCGGTCTCGGCGCGCGCGACACACTGCGCCTTGAGGCGGCGCTGCCCCTTTACGGGCATGAAATGGACGAGGTCATCACACCTTTTGAAGCGGGGCTCGGTTTTTTTGTCAAGATGGCAAAAGACGAGTTCATCGGCAAGGCGGCGCTTGTCAAAAAGGGTGAGCCGACTGTTCACCGTATCGGCATAGAGCTTTCCGACAGGGGCATCACAAGAAATGGGGACAGAGTTTTTAAAGACGGCAAAGACGTCGGATATGTCACATCCGGCACAATGTGTCCTTATGTCAAAAAGGCTGTCGGCATGGTTCTTGTCAGCAAAAACGTAAATATCGGCGACGTGGTCACAGTTGAGATCAGGGGAAGGCAAGCCGCGGCAAAGGCTGTCCCGCTGCCTTTTTATAAAAAGTCAAAATAAATAATTTAAGGAGTTTTTGCAATGAGCGTTCAAAAGGATTTGTTTTATGCGCAGTCACATGAATGGGTGAAGTATATCGGCGGCGGCAAGGCTTTAGTCGGCGTTTCCGACCATGCGCAAGAGGAAATGGGCGACGTCGCGTTTATTAATCTTTGCGAAGTCGGCGACGTTGTCGACGTCGGCGGCGGCATCGGAGACATAGAGTCGATTAAGGCAGTGTCGGACATATACAGCCCTGTCGGCGGCACTGTCACAAAGATAAACGACGAGCTTCTTGACGACCCGTCGGCACTTAATTCCGACCCTTACGGTTCTTGGCTTATCGAGCTTGAAAACGTATCCGAAAACAGCAAGCTTATGGATGCCGCGGCTTACGAGGCGTTTATCGCCGAATAATATAACGGAGGTAAGACTCGGCCTCGTGCCGAGTCTGAATTTATTATGTCATATATACCTAACACGCCCGACGAGCGGCTTGATATGCTTGCCGCAATCGGCAAAAGAGAGATAGGCGAGCTTTTTGAATGTATACCTTCAAGCCTGCGTTTGGACGAGCTGAAGCTCCCCGGTGCAAAAACCGAGTTTGAAGTCATTGACAAGCTTTCCGAGATCGCCGGCAAAAACACTGTCTTTAAAACCTGCTTCCGCGGTGCCGGGGCATACAGACACTTCATACCAAGCGCCGTAAAAAGGCTTGCCGCGCGCGAAGAATTTGTAACCGCCTACACACCTTATCAGGCGGAAATGAGTCAAGGCGTCCTGCAAACAATTTTTGAGTATCAATCCGTCATATGCCGCTTAACGGGCATGGACGTTTCAAACGCCGGAGTTTACGACGGCGCTCACGCGGCAGCCGAAGCGGCGGCTATGTTCAAGGACAGAAAAAGGAGCAAAACAGTCGTTTCCTCCGCCGTTCGTCCGATGACGCTTGAAACAATCAGGACATACTGCGCTTCCGCAGGCAGCGAGCTTGCGGTTGTGCCGACTAAGGACGGCGTGACGGATCTTGAGGCGCTCGCGAAAGCTGTCGACGACAAGACGGCGTCTGTCTATATCGAGCAGCCCAATTATTTCGGCATCGTCGAGGACGCCGAAAAGACTGCGGATGTCGTCCATGCTGCGGGAGCGAAGCTTGTCGTCGGCTGCGAGCCGATTTCCTTAGCTCTCCTCAAAACGCCAGCCGAATCGGGCGCGGACGCCGCTGTCGGTGAAGGTCAGCCTCTCGGTATGCCGCTTTCTTTCGGCGGCCCTTATTTGGGATTTATGGCGGTAAAGAGTGCCGATATGAGAAAGCTGCCGGGCAGGATTGTCGGCAAGACCTCTGACTCAAAGGGCAGGGACGCGTATGTCCTCACTCTCCAAGCGCGCGAGCAGCACATACGCCGTGAAAAGTCGTCCTCCAGCATCTGTTCCAACGAGGCGCTTTGCGCGCTGACGGCAGTTATTTACTGTGCCGCCATGGGCAAAGAGGGGCTTTGCGACGTCGCTGACCATTGTCTTTCAAAGGCGCGTTACGCCGCTGAAAAAATTGCGGCGGTCAAAGGCTTCTCACTCAGGTTCAACGGCTTTTTCTTTAACGAATTTGTCACAAGGTGTCCCGTTCGGTCGTCCGTTATTATGGACGCGCTTGAAAAGGAAGGCATTCTCGGCGGACTGCCTGTCGTCATCGATGGTGAGGAATGCATTCTTTGGTGTGTCACGGAGGTCAACACAAGGGACGAGATAGATAATTTATCAAACATTCTTCAGGAGGCGGTAAAATGAGCGAACTGATTTTTGACAAAAGCAAGGCAGGCAGGCGCTGCGCCGTCATCCCCTGCCGTGACGTCGCCGCCGTCTGTGTGCCCGAAAGATACAGGCGCGAGGTCAAAGCGGAGCTGCCCGAAGTCTCCGAGATTGACCTTGTCCGTCACTACACAAATCTCAGCCGCAAGTCCTACGGAGTGGACAACGGGTTTTATCCGCTCGGCTCCTGCACAATGAAATATAATCCGAAAATAAACGAGGACGCCGCCGAACTTAAAGGCTTTACGGACATTCATCCCTTGCAGCCCGAATCCGCTGTTCAGGGATGCCTTGAGGTTATGCACACGCTGTCGGAATATCTTTGCGAAATAACAGGCATGGAAGCCATGACGCTCCAACCGGCGGCGGGCGCCCACGGCGAATTTACAGCTCTTTCGATGATTAAGGCTTATCTTCTTGACAGGGGCGAAACGTCCAGGACAAAGCTCATTGTCCCCGATTCGGCTCACGGCACCAACCCCGCGAGCGCGAATATGTGCGGCTTCACCGTCGTCAATATTCCCTCAACCGCCGACGGCATTGTGGACATTGACGCCCTTAAAAACGCAGTCGGCGGCGACACGGCCGCGTTGATGCTCACAAACCCGAATACTGTCGGGAAATTTGAAAAAAACATTGAAATTATTGAAAAAACAGTCCACGACGCCGGCGGGCTCCTTTATTACGACGGTGCAAACCTAAACGCCGTCATGGGCGTCGCGCGCCCCGGCGATATGGGTTTTGACGCCGTTCACCTTAATCTTCACAAGACTTTTGCGACTCCCCACGGCGGCGGCGGTCCCGGCAGCGGCCCTGTCGGATGCAAAGCATTTCTTGCGAAATACCTCCCGAACCCTGTCGTCAAGTCCGAAAACGGAATCTTTTCATTTGAACGCCCCGAAAAATCAATCGGTATGTCAAAGAGCTTTTTCGGCAACTTCCTTGTCTGTGTCAAAGCTCTTGCATACATTATGACGCTCGGCGCGGAAGGAATACGCGAGGCGGCTGAAAATGCCGTTTTGAACGCCAATTATCTGCAAGAAAGCCTGCGCGGGACATACGACATCCCCTTCGACGGCCCTTGTATGCATGAATTCGTCGTCAGCCTTGAAAGACTTAAGCGGGACACAGGCATCACGGCTTCTGATATAGCAAAGGGTCTTATCGACAGAGGGATGCATCCGCCGACGATGTATTTTCCGCTTGTTGTCCATGAGGCGCTGATGCTTGAGCCGACGGAGACAGAGTCGAGGGAAACACTTGACAGCGCCGCCGCCGCGCTTAAGGACGCCATCGCCGCGGCTTACGATAATCCGCAGTCTCTACGCGACGCGCCCGTGTCGACTCCGGTCGGCAGGCCGGACGAAACGGCCGCGGTCAGAAACCCTGTCTTAAAAGCATAATTTTAAAGGAGTTGGATTGAATGGGTGCTGACGCCGTCATAGAATACGCTTCAAAGGTTGTTCCCTCCGAACGTCAGCTCAAATGGAGCAAGCTTGGGTTTTATGCCTTTATCCATTTCGGCATCAACACATTTACAGACTCGGAATGGGGTACGGGCGGCGAAAGCCCGGAGCTGTTTGACCCGCAAAACCTTAACGCGCTTCAATGGGCGAAGATAATCAAGGCGGCGGGTATGAAAGCCATGGTGCTGACGTGCAAGCACCACGACGGTTTTTGCCTTTGGCCGAGCGAATACACGGAACACAGCGTCAAAAATAGCCCATGGAAAGGCGGAAACGGTGACGTCGTCGGCGAGGCGGCGGCGGCATGCCGCAAGACGGGTCTTAAATTCGGTGTTTACCTGTCGCCTTGGGACAGGCACGACCTGCGTTACGGGCAAGGCGCGCCCTACAATGAATATTTCAAAAACCAGCTCCGCGAGCTGCTTGTGAATTACGGCGATATCTTTTGCGTTTGGCTTGACGGCGCCTGCGGCGAGGGCAAAAACGGGCGAAAGCAGGAATACGATTGGGAAGGCTTTTATTCAACAATACGCGAGCTTCAGCCTGAGGCGGTAATTTCCGTCAACGGTCCTGATGTCCGATGGTGCGGCAACGAGGCGGGCGTTTGCCGCAGCTCCGAGTGGAGCGTCGTGCCTTATTTTTATTCGCCTGCCGAAACTTTCAGTCCAAGCGTCAAAAACGACATCCCGCCGCCGAAAAACATCAACATTGCCTCTCCCGACCTCGGCGGCAGGAGCAAGATTAAAAGGGGGCACAGGCTCATATGGTACCCGGCGGAGGTTAATGTTTCGCTGCGCAAAGGGTGGTTTTATCACGCAAATGAGGACTATGACGTAAAGCCGCTTTCAAAGCTGATAGATATATATTACAAATCCGTGGGCGCCAACGCGTCTTTGCTTCTCAATTTATCTCCAAACAAAGAGGGTATCATAGCAAAGCGCGACATGGAAACAATGCTTGCCATGGGCGCGCAGCTTGAAATTGATTTCAACGAAAACCTTGCCGAAGACTCGTTAATGACCTGCTCGTGCCGCCTTGACAGCGGACACGACGCGCAAAACGTGCTTGACGGCAGCGACAAAACCTTTTGGCATTCGGGCATGAATCCTGTCAAGCCGTGGATAGCGATTGATTTGGGCGACGACTATGATATCGACAAGGTTGTCCTGAAAGAGCATATACGCACAGGTCAGCAAATTGAGCGGTTTTCTCTTTATGGCGAAGTCGGCGGCAAGTGGAAAAGACTTTTTAAAGGCACTGTTATCGGCGGCAGGCGCATATGCCGCTTTGACGAAATAAGGGTGCGGCACATAAAGCTTGTCGTCGAAAAAACGCGGGTTTTCGCAACGATTGAGTCATTCGAGGCATATTGATTCGCTTTTTTATAAAAATTCAACGGGCGCTCAAGGGCGCCCGTTTTTCATATTATATGTTAAGGCAACACCGCGCAATGTGCGGTGTTGCCTTAAGAATGCCGGTCTGCCGTTCAAGAATGCCGATTATCTTTTTGTGAGTTTTGTAAACTCCGCGTCCGTCTCTTGCCGATTATTTCAGCTCAACTATCGTAACTCCGTCTTCGCCTTCGCCAAAAACCCCGAGACGGTGTGACTTGATGTACGGAGACCTTTTCAGGTATTGCGTTACGGCGTTTTTAAGCGCCCCCGTCCCCTTGCCGTGTATCACCGCAAACTCGCCGATTCCTGTCCTCAAAGACAAATCAATAAACATATCAAGCTCTATAAGGCAATCGTCAACAGTCATGCCCCGCAAATCAAGCTTTGTCCTGACATCCGCGTTGAGAACACTTCCAAAGCCGCTTGAGGCGCGCCTCCTGCCTTTCACGTCCGCCTTTTCGTTTCGGCTCTCTGTTATCAGGCGCAGCTCCTCAAGCCTGACGCGCATCTTTGCCGTGCCCACCATGACCTCGACATTGTTGTTTTTGTCCGGGGGCGACTGGACTTTCGCTTCCTTTGAAAGTGACGCTATTATCACGCTGTCGCCGGAGACAAGCGGCCGCGGCAGCGTGTATTCCTCACCATCATCGGGTAAATTTATAACCGGATCTGAAGCGGACTCGATTGATTCAAGCCCTTTTCTGATAGTCGCCCGTGCCCTTTTGGCAAGCTCCGCGGCGTCACGCGCCTTGTCGCGCTCCTTTTTTATCTTTTCAAGCTCCATTATGAGCATATTTGCCTCGCGCCGCGCCTTTTCCGTTATCTTAATTGCCTGCGAACGCGCATCCTCGATCTCCTTTTCGCGGCTCGCCCGCGCCTCGTCTTTGACGCGTTCCGCATCCTTGAGCGCATCGGCGACGGCGGCTTTTTGGAGCCTGACTTCCTCCATTTCATTCTCAAGACCTTGCCTGCTTGCCTCAAGAATATCGACAACATTCTCAAAACGGACGTTTGACTCGCTGACAAGCCCGCGCGCCCTGTCCACAATCTCCTTGCCCAAGCCGAGCCTTTCGGATATCGCGAACGCGTTTGAGCGTCCGGGCACGCCAATCAGCAGTCTGTATGTGGGGCGCAGTGTCTTGACGTCAAATTCGCAGCAGCCATTTTCCACTCCGTCGGTCTGAAGCGCATATGCCTTAAGCTCGGCGTAATGGGTGGTCGCCGCTATCTTCGCGCCCTTAGACGCGATTGCCTCAAGAACCGCCATGGCAAGCGCGGCGCCCTCCACGGGGTCGGTGCCTGCGCCAAGCTCATCTATCAGCACAAGACTGCCGCTGTCGGACTTGTTGATTATGTCGATTATGTTTGTCATGTGCGACGAAAATGTTGAAAGCGACTGCTCGATTGACTGCTCGTCGCCTATGTCGGCAAGCACGTCGTCAAAGACAGAAATCCTGCTTTGATAGTTTACGGGCAGCATCATTCCGCACATTGCCATGAGAGATAAAAGACCGATAGTTTTTATCGAGACAGTTTTCCCACCTGTGTTAGGCCCCGTTATGACAAGCGTGTTAAATTCTTCGCCGAGCCTGATATCAACAGGCACGACTTCCTTGGGGTCAATCATCGGGTGGCGCGCCGCCTTGAGGTCTATTACCCCCGCGTCGTTTATTTCAGGCGCCGCCGCCTTCATTTCATACGCAAGATGCGCTTTGGAAAAAATGACATTTAACTCGACGGCGCAATCATAGCTTGATATTATGGTGTCGCAAAAGCCGCCCGCGACAGCTGAAAGCTCCGCCAAAATTCGTTCAATCTCGTCACGCTCCGCGCTTTTCAGCACCTTTATTTCGTTGTTTGCCGACACGACTGCCATCGGCTCGATGAAAACAGTCGCACCGCTTGACGACGTGTCGTGGACAAGCCCCTGAACATCTCCCCTGTGCTCGCTTTTGACCGGAACGACAAATCTCCCGTTCCTGATGGTGATTATATTGTCTTGAAGAAACTTTGAATATCGCTGCGAATGTGTCATTTTTTCGAGCTGCTCACGGATTCTTGACTCCTGCACGCGTATTTTGCGGCGCAGGTCATAAAGCTCCGCCGACGCGTTGTCCGCAATCTCATCCTCTGAAATAATTGCGGCGTTTATCGCGTCCTCAAGAAACTTGTTTGGTATAAGAGCGCCGAAAAAAACGTCAAGCACAGTCGCTACGCCCGCGTTTGAATCTCTCCACTGCGAAAGCGCCCGTATGACGCGCAAAACCGAGGAAATGTCAAGCAATTCGCTCATTGTCAAAACACTGCCCGCGTCGGCGCGCCTTAGCGAATTGGCTATGTTTTTCAGTCCGCCGAAAGACGGCCCGCCGAAACGCGCCAAAAGCATGTGCGCGTCTCGCGTCTGATTCATCAGCGAACGCGCCATGTCAATGTTGCTTTCGGGAGTTATGTTCAGTGCCGCCTCGCGCGCGTCGGCGCAGGCGGTGAAATCCGCAAGGCGGGAAAGGACTTTGTCAAGCTCAAGCGCCTTATGATGTCTGTTGTTCATGTCTCACCTTTTTATTTTATCAGTTGACTGTAAAAATCAAGTGTTTTAAACTTTCTTTGCAGGTGTGTCAGGAGGTATTCCTCCGTGACGGCCGCAAGCTCCTCAAGACCTTTTTCAGACAGATTGAAATTGAAAATCTTTTTCGGCTCGGAGCGGCATATGTGCCTCATGGCAGAAACAACGCCTATGCCTGTCGGCGCTCCGTGATTGCCCGTCCCGCAAGAGGAGCAGAACAACCTGCCGGTTTCTTTGTTGAAATACATATATCCGTCGCCGCTGCCGCCGCATTCGGAGCAGGCGGCGATATCGGGCATATAGCCGGACAAGCACATTAATCTAAGCTCCGTCACGGCCTTTATTAAAGGCTGCGGACGCTTTGCCGCCTCCAGCAGATGGATTGCGTTGAGAATCAGGCTTAGATATTCTCCCGCTTCCGACTCTCGGGGAGCAATCTCCCCGGCCAGCTCGCAAAAATACTGCGCCAATGAAAGCCTTTCTATGTTGCCGCGCAGTCCGAAAAAAATCTCCTCCGGCCGCGCGTCGTCGACTATGTATGCGTCTCTGCCCCTGTATATTGAAAGCTTTGAGTACCCAAGAAGCTGTGTCGCGCTGACCGAACGGCTCTTTGCGATTTTCGCGCCCCTGACAAAGGCGCGGATGACGCCTAAATCCCTTGTCAGGAGCGTTACAACACGGTCTTTTTCTCCCGTCGCGCTTTCCTTAATCACCAGTCCATCGGTGTTCAGGTTCATATTCATTCTCCATATCTTCCGGCTCGTCCATGTCTGCTGACGTTTCGCTTAAAATACTCCTGCGAAACTCGATGTAGTCGGTGACCTTTCCGCTTTTTGAAAACCTTTGCCAATAGTCCTTGTGTTTATCCAACGGTATCACTCCCGTAATAATTTTACCTTTACGGGAGCCGATATGAAAGGAAATGTTATGAAAGGTAATCGTTGTATTGGTATGCTCTCACATAATCGACAATGAATTCGGCAGGCAGCTCTTTGTTGTTTTCGATTAGCTCGTTTACGCCGACTGAAAGTATGGGATAAAGAGGAACTGTGCATACGCCGCCGAAATCGGTGCGCGCCGATTCGATGCCGTTGACATAAAAGATATAGCCGTCCGGGTTCCATTCAAAACCATATGTGTTAAACTTTTCATATGGCTTATTGGCAAAAAAGAAGCCCTGTCTTTCTTTTTTATGCGCTTCCTTGTAGCCGTCGATATGAATCGTGTGATAAATGGCGTTCCTGTTAAAAATGTTGTGCTTGTAAAGAGTTTCAAAAACATCTATCTCACAGCCCGTTATGCCTCCGTCTGTGTCGTCATGCCACATTCCGTCTGTCAAAAGCCAAAAGGCGGGATTCATCCCCTCTCCCTTTGGGAGGATGCAGCGGCACTCAAAATATCCGTAAAGCTGCTCAAAACCAAGCTTGCCCGCGCCGTCCGTGTTGGGGTTTGTGTCCATTCCGTATGAGAAATAAGCAGGCCCGTCCGGCCCCTCCGGCTTGCTCGGACCATCCTCAAGAAAGTCAACGCTGATAATCAAGCACCCGTCGCGGAAGCTTGTCATGCACCTGTTCCAATATGCGTAGTCGCGCCTGTATGTCGCGTTGTCGCCCCATATATAGTGCCCCGACCAATAAGTTTTGTCAAACACGCCGTCTGTAAACTCGTCAGACCATGTGAGCGAAAATTTCGAATAATCAAGCGCCGGACCGTCGGCCCACACAGGCAATTCAAAGACAATCGCGCCTAAAAGCTGAAAAATTGCCGCAAACGATAATATGACTGCTATAATGTCAAGCTTTATGATGTCGGCAGGCATCTTGCCGAGTCTGCCGAACAATTCTTTAAAGTGTGATATTTGATATTTCTTAAAAAGATTCATGCCGTCCTCCTTTTACATATCAAGTCCGAAATTGCGGATAAGGCTTTCTTTGTTTCGCCAATCCTCTTTGACTTTTACCCAGCATTTTAAGTTGATATGGCAGCAGAAAAAACGCTCCATATCCTCACGCGCCTCTGTCAGCACCTGCTTCAGCGTATCACCCCTTTTGCCGATGATTATCCCCTTGTGGCTTTTTTTCTCACAGTAAACCATCACGTCAATGTCTGTTATTCCGCTTTTGTCGCCGCGCTCGCTCATTTTTTCCACACTGACGGCAGTGCCGTGCGGAATCTCCTTGTCAAGCGTCCGCAGCAGCTTCTCCCTCACTATCTCCGCCGCGATTACACGCTCCGGCTGGTCTGTCAGCTCGTCGGACGGGAAAAAATGAACAGATGGGCGCGCAAGCTTCTCAAGCTCGTCCATGAGCCCTTCAAAGTTATCGCCTTTCAGCGCGGATATCGGCACAACTGCCTCAAAGTCATAACAGGCGGACATTTCCGCAATCCTTATCATCAACTTTTGCTTGTCGGCTAATTTGTCGACTTTGTTTATCGCCAGGATTACAGGCATCTTTTCTTTTTCAAAACGCCTTATAAGCTCTTTTTCCTTTTCTTTTATGCCCGTTTCAGTCCCCACGACAAAAAGGCACGCGTCAACACCGTCAATGCTGTCGCTCACTGACTTCACCATCTTTTCGCCAAGCTTGTTGCGCGGCCTGTGAAAGCCCGGTGTGTCTATAAAAACGAGCTGTGTCTCATCCTTTGTGAGAATTCCCGTTATTTTTGTCCTTGTGGTCTGCGGCTTTTCTGAAACAATGGCAACCTTTTTGCCGAGCAGCCTGTTGAGTGTGGAGGACTTTCCGACATTGGGGCAGCCGACAATGGCTATGAACGCTGTTTTTGTCATTTAGTCTTTTTCCTTTTTTTGTTCTTATTGTTTGATTTCATATGTATGCCTGACGGTAAAATGATGAACGCGCCGCTGACGGCAAGGCTTGCGGCAAAAACGGCAATCATCCACGGTTTTTGCAGATAATAGTCAAAAAGCTTTAAAAAGGCATCCGGCTGCCAAAGAACGGCTATGCCGACCGCGACAGAAAAAACGGCGCCGACGAGCACTGCGCCCGCCGCGGCGTCCTTCGCTATTTCACAAAATTTGTTGTATCTTGTCTCAATCATATCGACTGTCTTTTCGATGGCGGTGTTGAAAATCTCCGCCATAAAAACAAGTGCGTTTGTGAGCAAAAGTATGGCAAGCTGTGTTCTGTCTATTGAAAAAAAGTCGTAAAAGAGGAGGAAGGAGTACATATAGACCGATACTGTGATGTGTATCCGCATATTCCTTTCATTTTTGACACAATACAGGAATCCCCTCCGGGCATAAGCAAAACTTTTGCAAAGCTCTTTCATCCCATGCCTTTCCTTTCAAGCTTCATCGTCCATATAATAGCTGCTGTTGCGCTTGAGTCCCATTTGAGTGAGAACTGTTTCTTCCCTTTCCCTCATGCGGACAATTTCAAGCCCGCCCGCCTCGTGGTCGTATCCCAGCAAGTGCAGCATTGAATGGACTGTGAGAAACCCTATTTCCCGCTGGATTGAATGACCGTAACGCTTTGCCTGACGAAAGGCATGTTCTATTGATATCACAATATCTCCAAGCACCTGCGCGCCAGTGTCCTTGTTTATATCGTAAACGCCGTCAATGCCAAGCGGAAAAGACAAAACATCCGTGCTTTTGTCGGTGTCGCGGTACTGCTTGTTCAGCTCCCTTATGCCCTCGTCGTCCACAAACCGCACGCTTATCTCCGCCGAGCCTTCAAATCCTTCGTTTACAAGCACGGCAGTGCAGCAGCGCCTTATGAGGAGGCGTATGCCTGTCGGAATCTTTATCTCCTTTTGGTCGTTTGAAATGATTACCTTGACTTTTTTTATCATCTTCTTTTGCGCTCCTCTTCGTGCTTTTCGTAAGCTTTGATTATGTCCTGAACAAGCCTGTGGCGCACGACATCTTTTTCTGTAAAACGCACTGTCGCAATGTCGTCAATGTTTTTGAGTATCCTGACAGCTTCGACAAGACCGGACTTTTTGCCCTCGGGCAGGTCGATTTGTGTTATGTCGCCCGTGACAACCATCTTTGAGTTAAAGCCAAGACGCGTTAAAAACATCTTCATCTGCTCAGCCGTCGTGTTTTGCGCCTCGTCAAGGATTATGAAGCTGTCGTCAAGAGTGCGCCCTCTCATATAAGCCAGCGGCGCCACTTCTATCCCGCCCTTTTCCTGATGGCGCTGCAAGCTTTCTGTGCCGAGCATGTCAAAAAGAGCGTCGTACAGCGGGCGCAGATAAGGGTCAATCTTTTGCTGGAGGTCGCCGGGCAGAAAGCCGAGCTTTTCGCCCGCCTCGACGGCGGGACGCGTCAATATTATCCTGTTGACCTCTTTCGCGCGAAAAGCCGTCACAGCCATCGCGACAGCCAAATATGTCTTCCCCGTCCCCGCGGGGCCGACGCTGACTGTTATCGTGTTATTTTTTATTGCTTCTATATATTTTGTCTGGCCAAGTGTTTTGGGCTTGATGGGCTTGCCGCGCGTCGTGATGCATATGCAGTCCGATATCATTGATTCAAGCTTGCTCTCCGTGCCTTCCTTAACAAGCGAAAGAACATAGCGCACATTTTGCTCGCTCAATGATTCGCCCTTGTTTATCAGCATAAGCAAGCCGTTTACGGCGCGAACTCCCTTTGAGACATTTTCTTCCTCACCCACAACTTTTAAGTCGGAGCCTCGGCTGATGACACTGACGCCAAACTCATTTTCTATCAGCCTGATGTTTTCGTCAAAGCTGCCGAAAAGCCCGACTGCCTGCTCCATTCTGTCGATGTTTACTGTCTGTTCAAACATAGATGCACTCTCTTTTAGTCAGTCTTAATAAAAAGTTTTATACATTTTGTACATTATAACATATTGTTTCAATAAAATCACCTTATTTGCAATATTTTTTCATATAATACTTGCTAAATTTTGCTTGATTAAATTGTTCATCCTGCACATAAAAATAATTGCATATTTCGTCGATTTATGTTACAATAACAAAAACTAATCGGAGGGATACTGTGGGCAGTGATTCACTTAGAGAAAGGCGTAAGGCCGAAAAAGAAATTATGCGCGCTCAAAAACGCCTCCGCAAAATTGAGCAGCATGAAAGCTACCTTTACACCTTTTTATGGCCGGCGCTTTATAAGAGATATTCGATTCTCCCCATAATCGAAAATCAAATTCTCTTTGCCAGCTCGTCCTCGTCAGCCTTGACGCCTGATTTACGCCCTGTTTTTAACTATCTTAACAATAAGGGGTATTCCTGTAAATTTATCGGAAAATTTGAATATAACGGTCCGAATGTCGGCTCGAAAATAGCCGAATTCATATATTACAGGCATTTTTTTAAACATTACGGCCGCTGTAAATGCCTTTATCTTGACGACACGTTCCTGCCTGCCTATTCGCAGAGAGCGCGGGACGGTCAGCAATTAGTCCAGCTTTGGCACACCTTCGGAATTCTCAAAAAGTGGGGATACGCGCCGCACGAGAGCGAGCTTTCAAGCAACATCATCGACAAGCGCCCCATGCACAACACATACACTGCCGTTTCTGTCGCCTCGGACGCGGCAAAGCCGTCTTTTTCCTCGGCGTTTAGCTGCGGCGAAGAAATCCTGCACGCATGGGGCGTCCCCAAAACCGACAAATATTTTAATAAAGCTTTTTTCAAAGGCGCGCGCGACGAGCTGATAAAATGTGTGCCGAACCTCATGAGCCGCATCGACGGGCGTAAAATATTGCTTTATGCGCCGACATACAGAGGGAGTCAAAAATCACCCGTTTTTCACAGGACACTTGACTATGCGCTTCTGAAACGGCTTTTGGGCGACGATTATGTCCTGCTGCAAAAAAGACATCCATATATAGAGGACACTTCTTTGCTGCCCGACCACATCAAATCAATTGCCGGCGACTTTGCTTTTGAGATTTCGGCTTATACGCCGATAGAAACGGCGCTTTGCGGCGCTGATATGCTCATAACAGATTATTCGTCTGTAATGTTTGAATATTCACTTCTTGAGCGACCTCAGATTTTTTACGCTTATGATCTTCACCGATACAAAAAGGAGCGTGAATTTTTTGTCAGCTATGAGAGGTTTGTCCCCGGCGCCGTCGTTTTTGATTCGCTGATGCTCGCCGATGCCGTCAAATGTGCCGAAACTGATTTTAATTATGAAAAACTCCGTCATTTCAGGCGCAAATATATGGGCGGCTGCGACGGGCGCGCCACCGGCAGAGTGATAAACTTTACCGTAAACGGCGGTTAAGCCGCCGAAAACCTCCTTTTCCTTTAAAGCCAAGCGCGGCGCCTGCTTTTTGTGCGCTGCGCTTGGCAATTTATTAATAAACGTCATTTAAGGAGCCGCCGCCGCGGCTTCTTAATCAAATATTAAGCAATTTTTAATAAATATCCTACTTGTTTGTTAAGATTATTTAGACCATAATATAGGTACAAAAGAAAAAGAGGTGACGCACCATGAAAAAAAGATTTGAAATATTTTTCAAAAAAGTCAAACACGCTTTAGACAAGGTTGTCGAGATTTCATCATTTGAATATTTCGAGGACTGCGACCGCCACAACGAGACCGACAGCGAATATTGGTGCGGCTTCGCTTTTGAAAGCCCCTGAAGGGTTTATTAATTTGCCCCTATCCATTATCATATCTCACACTACAGCAACGCCGCCGAACTAAACGTTCAGGCGGCGTCGCTGTTTTTTTGTTTTAAAGTGCCGAGGTTTAGATTTGATGCTCCGCGGCTTAGGTTTTATTTGCCGCGCTTTCAATCATGGAGGTAAGCTGTCTTGCAGCGTCATAAAGATAAGAAAGAGCTTTCGGCAAAAACTCAACAGGCATCCTTTTTTTCATGCCGTCGGCCTCTAAAGTAAAAACACCGTCATAATTTATGTCCGCAAGCGCCTTTGTTATGCTGACCCAGTCCATTTTGCCCGAGAACGGGTAATAGTGCAAATCGTCTATGAAATCATTGTCGTGAACATGCAGCGCTTTTAACCTGTCGTGACCGAGCGCGCGTATCATTTCCGCCGCGTCCTCGCCCACAAGACCGCAATGCCCGAGGTCAAGACAGCCGACAAAATATCTTCTGTCGAGCGCGTCAAGATGCCTTATGAAGTCGCTTGCAACACTGCACACGTTGGGAACCTTTTTCCCGTCGCGCGTCCCCCACATATTTTCAAGAGCAACCCTGACGCCGAATTTTTCGCAATATGGCTGCAAGCTTTTAAAAAACTTGACATTGAAGTCAAAATTCTCTTTTTCTGAGATATGCGTGGGATGCACAACCATGATGTCGACACCGAGTATTGATGAAATCTCCATCGCGCGTATTATTCTGTCGTATGTCAGCTTGTTATATTCTTCCTCTCCCTGCCTGTATGAGGGAAACGGCGCGTGCGACTGATTAAAATATATTCCGCAGTCGTCGGCTATCGACTTGAGCCTTTTCACATATTCCCTGAAGTTGTCGCGGTTGAGCATGTCGTCATTGTCATGCATCCCGAACATTGAAAAATCGGCGGCGTCAAAACCGGCCTGCGCAATATATTTAATGGCAGTCTCCTCGCCAAGCTTTTGCGCCGTGGTTTCGGTCTGTGTTGAAATCTTCATTTTTTGCTCCCCTTTATTTTGAAATTTTAATAATCAGTCTTTAAGGCAACACCGCGGATTATGCCTGCGCGCTATGAGACGCGCCCCCGCAAATGCCGAGGCGCTGATTGGTTTACATGAGAAATAGTATCACATAAAGACATGTTCTTCAACTCTTTTTAAAGTTTTTGTTGAAATAAATTGTTAATTGAGTTATTATAAATTCATATGAGCGGAGAGGAAGATTCGATGAAAAAAACAGAATACGACGGAATTCGCACCTATACCATCAAAGAGCGCAACATTTATCTCTTAGGGCTTGCGGGGCAAAACATTATTTATAACATCATCGGCGCGGGGCTTCAATATTACTATGAGTCGGTAATCTTCCTGCCCGCGTTGGCAGTCGGGGCAATCATGACTTTGGCAAGGGTTTGGGACGCGTTTAACGACCCCATGATGGGCACAATTGTCGACAGGACAAGGACAAAATGGGGCAAATGCCGCCCATATCTTCTTTTTTGCCCGATTCCCATTCTTATAATAACTGTGCTTTGCTTTACAAGCTTTGGATTTTACACGGCGCCGGGCGCGAATCACACGGCAATAATCGCGTGGGCGGCGTTTACTTATGTCATGTGGGGAATGTGCTACACCGTCGGCGACATACCGTTGTGGGGCATCACCGC